>NZ_CP129111.1:2400000-2700000 GCF_030407165.1 Fontisubflavum oceani | reverse complement strand
CACACCGGCCGAACGGCTAACCCGCCACGCGGCCCGTCTGGCCCCGGTTTATCTGTCTTTGACCATGGCGCTTTGGATCGGGTTGTTGGTGTCGGGAGAGATGCCGCTGACCGCATTGATCCATTCGATGTCCACTTTGGCGACCTCGGGGATCAGCCCGACAGGTGGGCTTGAAGGGCGGCCAAGCGGGGTCGCGGGGGAGGTGTTGATCTTCCTATTCTTCATTTTTGCCGTGTCGCGACGGTCCTTTACCTCCGGTTTTTCAAGTGAAACCGCAAAGCGGCTGGCGAAAGACCGGGAACTGCGGCTGGCGCTTTTTGCCGTGATCGTACTCCCGACCTTGCTCTTCGCGCGGCATTGGTTGGGCGCGCTTGAGGTGGATGAATTGGCCAATGTCGAAGGGGCGATGACCGCGCTCTGGGGCAGCGTTTTCACGGTGCTGTCGTTTCTTACAACGACCGGCTTCGTCTCCGAGAGTTGGGTCGAGGCGCGGGCTTGGTCTGGCCTGCCGACGCCTGGATTGGTCCTGATCGGTTTGGTTTTGATGGGCGGCGGCGTTGCGACAACAGCCGGCGGCGTGAAGCTGTTGCGCGTCTACGCGCTCTATAAACACGGCACGCGGGAGATGGAGAAGCTGCTGCACCCGCACTCTGTAGCTGGTGCAGGGCGCTTGGGCCGCCGTATCCGACGCGAAGGGGCCTACATCGCCTGGATTTTCTTCATGCTGTTCATCCTGTCGATGGCCGTGATCATGGCCGCCCTGGCGCTCACCGGATTGAGCTTTGAGGCCGCGTTGGTCTTGGCCGTCTCGGCGCTGACCACGACGGGCCCACTGGCGGCCGTCGCGGCAGAAACACCGATCTCCTATATCGGGCTCGGCGATGCGGCGAAGTTGATCCTGGCCGGGGCGATGATTGTAGGGCGCCTTGAAACACTGGTTCTTTTGGCACTGATCAACCCGGGATATTGGCGGGCGTGATGCATTTGCAGCATCGCCATTCTAATGCGCTGGAATCGGGGAATTCCGCCGCACTTGCCCCCATACTCCGCTTCGTCTGCTCACAGACTGTCAATCTCAAAGACAGCACCAACGACAAGGCAAGTTTCTAAATGGCCGAAAACAAGCAAAATCTGCAGGACGCGTTTCTTAACCACGTCCGCAAAACAAAGGTCCCGGTCACGATTTTCCTGATCAACGGCGTCAAGCTGCAGGGTGTGATCACTTGGTTCGACAATTTTTGCGTGTTGCTTCGCCGCGACGGACAGTCGCAGCTGGTGTATAAACATGCGATCTCGACGGTGATGCCGGCGCAACCGATCAATCTCTATGATGGGGAAGAGTGAGCGAGACTCCGCTGACATCTGATGGTGGCGGTCCGGCTATGCGGGCCGTAGTCCTTCACCCCGATATACAGACCGACCGCACCCGCCACGCTGCTGAGCCAGCGTTGGAAGAGGCTGTTGCGTTGGCGGCGGCTTTGCCTGAGCTTGAGGTGGTCGGCGCGGAGGTCGTGCGCCTGCCGAAGGCGCAACCTGGAATGTTGTTCGGATCAGGCAAGATCGCGGAGCTCGGTCGGATGATCGAGGGGGCGGAGGCTGGCCTCGTCTTGATCGATGGGCCGGTCACCCCAGTCCAACAACGGAATCTTGAGAAAAAATGGGGCGTGAAGCTTCTTGATCGCACCGGCCTGATCCTGGAGATTTTCGCGGATCGTGCCCGAACCCGCGAAGGCGTATTACAGGTCGAGTTGGCCGCGCTCTCTTATCAACGCACCCGATTGGTCCGCGCCTGGACCCATTTGGAGCGCCAGCGGGGCGGTCTGGGGTTTGTCGGTGGCCCCGGTGAAACCCAGATCGAGGCTGACCGGCGCGCCATCGATGACGCGGTCACCCGCATCCGCCGACAATTGGCGAAAGTCGTAAAGACCCGTTCCTTGCATCGCGCGGCCCGCAAGAAAGTCCCTTATCCCGTGGTCGCGTTGGTGGGCTATACCAATGCGGGCAAATCGACCTTGTTCAACCGGCTGACCGGGGCGGAGGTGATGGCGAAAGACATGCTTTTCGCGACGCTTGATCCGACCATGCGAGCCGTCGCCTTGCCCGACGGGACAGAGGTGATCTTGTCCGACACGGTGGGGTTCATCAGCGATTTGCCGACCCAACTGGTCGCGGCGTTCCGGGCAACCTTGGAAGAGGTGTTGGACGCGGATCTGATTGTCCATGTCCGCGACATCGCGCATCCGGAAACGGAAGCGCAGGCGGCGGATGTCGCGGCTATTCTGACCGACCTCGGCGTCGAAGACGGCGCGCCAATGATCGAGGTTTGGAACAAATCAGACCAGTTGCCGCCGGAACGGGCTGCCGAGTTAACTCAAATCGCCGCGCGGAGGGACAATACCCATGTGATCTCCGCGCTGACAGGTCTGGGGATGGACTCGCTCCTGACCGAGATCGCGAAAAACGTATCGCCGCCACGACACATGAGTGAGTTGGACCTACCGCATAGCGACGGCCGCAAACGCGCCTGGCTCTACAATCAGGGGGTGGTCGAGGCCGAAGAGCAAAGAGAGCAAGCGGCCCATTTCATCGTCCAATGGACCGCCCGTCAGGAAAAGGCGTTTCGTCAGCTTTGAGTCCTTGGGCGAATGCTTGGAGCCGCTAATGAAGGGCGAAATCCGAAAGTGCGTTGATAATGACGATGCCAGAGATGATGAAGGCGAGGCCGACCATCGCCGCCAAATCGAGTTTCTGGCCAAAAACCAACACACCAGCGGCAGCCACGAAGACGACACCTAGGCCGGAGGCAGCGGCGTAGGTGATGCCCAAGGGCATGTACTTCAACGCAAGTGTCAGAAAATAGAAGGAACTGCCCAGACCCACGATCACGATAAGGGAGGGCCATAGCTTCGAGAATTGCGCACTTGCGTTGAGAGCGGAATAGCCAATCGTCTCTGCAATGACGGATGCGACGAGATAGACATAGGGTGTGGGCATTGGAAGGTCTCCTGGATGATCGTGAAAGGTAGCCGGCGCGGGGATGGCCAAAGCTTGGATCTTTACGTTCGACGCCAATTGGTGTCGGCTGCGATGGCGCAGAAGGGCGCGAAACGCGCTCCAAGACAGACTCTGATGGCATGACGCATGTATGCCTCCCTCAGCGTTGAACCTTTTCCGAAGTGTGGTAGCGTTCCTGAAAACGGCACAAAACGGGTTTGGCGCCAACGACATGAGCTTTGTCGCGAATGACACTTTGCTCGGCGAGACGCTTGCGGAAGCGCGGGCGGAGGCTCGAAACCGGTTGCTCTGGGCGGGGCTTGCCTGTGCCGCTGTCGTCGCCGGGCTTACCGGTCCATTCGGGACCTACACAACAATGCCGGTGCCTTTGCGTCTGACCTACTGGGCGGTCGTCGTGATCACCAGCTACTGGATCGGCCTTCTGACGTCTATTGCGGTGACAACTTGGTGTGAGACCTTGAGTGTCTCTGCGCCGCTGAGTGTCGGGTTGGGGGCACTGGCCGCGAGTGTCTTGGTGGCGGCTTGGCTTGCGGGTTTGCACGCCGTCTTGCTCGCGGATCCGTTTTTTGCGGAGTTCATCCGGTTGCTACCTTACGTTGCCGTGATCTCCTTGGCGGTCAGCTACATGTTTGAGGTGATCCCGGAACGGAACACTCACGTCAAAAGCGACGTCGCTGCCCTATCTCGGCCGTCCTGGTTGGACTGTCTCCCACCGGACCTTGGGCCAGACCTTATTCTGCTTCAGGCGCAAGACCACTACCTGCGTGCAGAGACCAAACTTGGCGAGACATTGCTGCGCGGATCGATCGGCGAGGCATCCGAGGCGCTTGGAGATTTCGGCATCCGTGTCCATCGGTCGTGGTGGGTGTCACGCTCGGCGATCCGGGAGTATCGCACACGGCAAGGTGCACGGGTTATCGTCCTATCATCTGGTGAGGAAGTGCCTGTCGGGCGAAGCTACTGGCGAAAGGTGAGGGACTTTGTCGACGGCATATGATCCGTGAGAGGCTTTCGTGCCAACATAAGCCGTCGCGAACGGGGTGATCAGCCGAGTTAAGTTCAACTTGGACCGTAGTCCCAATCTCTTCTCCGTCCACACCTAGCAGACTCTGCAATTTCAACGAGGCGTCAAAACGGTGACGCCGACATTCCCTGCTCTTGCTAAGTCCGGGTCAAGCGACATCGGGATGTATTCGCCGCGTCGCCAGAGCTCGCCCAAATCGTCGTAATAGGGGCTGAGCGGGTGGCCGGATTGGCCTGTGGCAATGACGAAGACAGAGCTGTCTGGATCGGCGAAGTCATAGACGCCGCGATAGCCCGCGGAATGGGTATTCAGGAACGGGTCGGGCAGGGTGCCCGGCGTCGCGGCGCGTTGAAGGGTGAAGTCTCCGCCGGAGGTGGGTTGGCGGATATTGACGACCCAGGAGAAGAGGGCCGTATCACCTAAAACCTGATGGTCGTGTTGCGCCTCATGTGCCGCGCCCCATCGCCAGCTTTCCACCCCTGCGCCATAGCGTTCTTCAAGCCATTGCAACGCGTCATCGAGCGCCAGGCGTGCGATGTCGGTACAGGTCTCAACCGCCGTCGACGGGCGCACATCGCACCAGATTGCCGCGCCATCGACGTCACGGAAGACCCGTTCGATGAAAAGCGGTTCAATCTTCAGGAACTCATTGGCCAGCGGCCCGATATCGTCGCGGATCAGTCGCTGTTGCAACTCGCGCATCCAGGCGGCGTAGATCAGCGGTTCGGGCAGATGTTCGTTCATCTCGCCATTCCACTCCGCCAGCAGTTGCAACGCCCGCTGCCGCCGCCGCTCTGGTGTTCCCTCAGGGGCCGTTTCGCCAGAAAACCAAAGGTCGCGGGCGACAAGTGGCAGGATATTCCGTGCTGCCGCAGAGACCGTATCCAGCTGCGCCTCGATGAAGCTGTCCCGCGTATGGACCTGTCGGTTTTGCATCAGGCGCTGCCAGCGCGTCACGCGCTGTGTGTCCCCCCAACTGTGGGAGACATGGAGGGGAAACTCCCGATCGATAACCTTGTTATTAGTGTTGCCGACGATCCCGCCTTCGGGGTTCACAAAATGCGGATTGGCGAAATATTGCGTCACGCCTTGCCAGCGATTTTCAGCGATCCAGCCAGGCGCGGGGATGCGCCCCTGGCTTTGGTGTTGCGTGAGGCGCCAGGGCATATGACCGATGGTTTGCAGCGCGATATTGCCGTCAGTATCCACCACCGTCAGGTTTTGCGACGGGGCAACAAAGGCCTCGCCTGCGGCCAACGCCTCGTCGACCGAGCGTGCCCGCATCAGCTCCAGGCCCGTTTGGATCGAGGTGTTTTCATCGCTAAGCGCGGTCCAAGCCATGCTCATCACATGGCCTGGCGGCGTGACAGTCCCGATATTCCAATGATCGCCGGGGATCACCGGGCCGTTCTCCGTCCAGCGCAGGGTGATCGTCACCGGCGCGCTGTCTGCAACTTCGATGATGGTCCGCCGGGTCTCAAAATCGGCCCATCCATCCGGGGTGAGGTACTGCTCGGGATTGTCCGGGTTCACCTGTTCAACGAAGAGGTCGATATCATCCATGTAGGACGAGGTGATGCCCCATCCCAACTGGTCCGTGCGGCCGGCAAGTATGACGGGCATGCCCGGAATGCTGGCACCAATCACCCCGCCGATCGACAACTCCAGCCGCGCAAGATACCAAATTGTTGGGGCGGTCAGGCCCAGATGCGGATCATTGGCCAGAAGCGTCGCACCGGCGGCGGACCGCCCTGGAGCCGCTGCCCAAGCATTTGAGGCACCGGCAAGCCCCCGGCCCGGGTTCGGATGCAGCGGATCGCGCGGTGCCGATGTGTTGGCGGCATGTTGCGGCATTGGTACGTCAAAGAGGGCGGCATATTCGGGCAAGGCCGCGATGCCTGCGCCGGGGACGTCCGGCATCAGATCGGCCAGTCGGGCCGGGTCGTCCAAGGCCAAAGAGGCGCGGGCGCGCAGCACCTCCTCCTCGTGGTGGCCAGCGAGTTGCAAAGCCATCATGCTGGTGATCGCAATACTGTCAGCGGGCTGCCAGGGCGCGATTTCGGGTGCAAAGAGAAACAACTCAGGCGCGCCTCGGCCAAGCGCCTCTTGACCCACCAGTTCCAACCAAGCGTTCACCCCGGCGGAATACGCCTCCAGCGCGGCGATGGTCTCGGGCGTTTGGGCGGCAACAGACCGTGTAGAATGCCCATAGAGGTCAAGCCGCCTTAACAACTCATCAATTTCTAATGTGCGCGCGCCAAACAGTTCCGACAGACGCCCCTGCGCCGTCCGGCGAGTCATCAGCATTTGCCAGAGACGGTCTTGCGCATGGGCAAAGCCGAGCCCGTAATAGACATCGGCATCCGTGCGGCCAAAAACATGGGGGATATTTGCGTTGGCGCGCACGATTTCGACTGGCGCGGTGATCCCGGGCACGGTCCAATTGGCGTCGTAATCCGGCAAGCTGCGCGACGCCATCCACCCCGCAAGCGAGACCGCCAATACCGCGATGACGACGGCAAATGTGACCAGGCGGACCAGCCAACGCAGAAAGACAGCCATATAGGGCGCACCTCGATTCAAGATTGAAAAACTCGGTGCCGGTGGTAGCGACAATACGACCGGATTGCAAAGCCTGCCGCCCGGGTTTCAATTTCGATCTAAGAGAGGCGTGTTTCTTAGGGAAGGATCCGGGAATAGCGCGTGCCCTCAAGTGTGGCACCCGCAATCAGCCCCGCTTGACCGTACACCACCGCAATCACCGGATCGAGCAAAGTGTTGGTGTCGATCCCCAGATTGCCGCCCTGATTAACGACGGCGTAGCGGACATCCGCCCCCACCGCCCAACCGGGCCCACGGCGGAACTCGCTGAGCGCATCTTCCGTCATGAAGAACAACGTATGCGCATATTGCTGCGCACCGATCTGAAGCCCAAAACTGCCACTGATGGCCGAGTAGTAATCGACCGTTGCGCCGTTGATCCGCAGCGCGCCGCGACCATAAGAACCGCCAAAACCGAAGCCGGCTTCCGTGACCAGCGGCATGACCAACATACCGGCCGCATTGAAGGCCAGCTCCTGAGTGCCGGGCACCTCGCTATACATGAAATCGATCGCGCTATCGACGCGGGCGTCGATGCGTTGTGACCCTTGTGAGCCCACGCCATTGCCGCAGGCCGCCAGTGGAACAGCGGCTGCGCTCAACACGAAATTGCGCCGGGAAAGAATGCTCATCGGATATCCGCCTTTATGTCATGCCTCAGATTTCCAGGTCTATATCAGCCCAGATTTCCAACGATCTTACGCCGAATTCCGCCCGCTGTCATCTGTCAATGACACCAAACCTGCGGGTTCCTGCCGATTTGACCACTATTGGTTGAGGATTTTGGCGATGCGCGGTGCGAAATAGGTCAAGACGCCGTCACAACCGGCACGCCGAAACGCCATCAGGCTTTCCAGCATGACTTTCTCGCCATCGATCCAACCATTGGCCGCGGCGGCCTCGATCATCGCGTATTCCCCACTGACCTGATAGGCATAGGTGGGCGCACCGAACCGATCTTTCACCTCGCGGCAGAGGTCAAGATAGGGCAGGCCAGGTTTGACCATCACCATGTCGGCCCCTTCGGACAGATCACGTTCGACACAGCGGAGCGCCTCTTGCCGGTTGGCCGGGTCAATTTGATAGGTTTTCTTGTCCCCTTTCAGCGCGCCAGATGCGCCCACCGCATCGCGGAATGGGCCATAAAACGCGCTGGCGAACTTCGCGGCATAGGACATGATTGTCACGTTGACATGCCCCTCGGCTTCCAGCGCATCCCGAAGTGCGCCAATCCGGCTGTCCATCATATCGGAAGGCCCCAAGATATCCGCACCGGCTTCCGCCTGCGCCAGGCCCATCTTCACAAGTGCCTCGACCGTTTCGTCATTCACGATCACGCCATCGCGGACAATCCCATCATGACCATTGGCGTTATAGGGATCGAGCGCGATATCGGTCATGATCGCGATCTCTGGCACTGCATCTTTGATCGCGCGGATCGCATGGTTTGACAGATTGTCGGGGTTCCATGCCTCTTCGCAAAGCTCCGTTTTCAGAGATGGATCGGTATAGGGAAAGAGGCAGATCGCCGGGATACCCAAACCATGCGCTTCCCGCGCCGCATCCACCAGCAGATCCACACTCAACCGCTCGACGCCAGGCATCGACGCGATGGCTTGCCGCTCATCAGAGCCATCACATACGAAAACTGGCCAGATCAGGTCATTTACCGAAAGCTCCGTCTCCCGTGTGAGATCGCGCAAAGCGGCGCTCGACCGGTTGCGCCGGAAACGGGTCCTAGGGAACGGTCCTTGGTTGGCTGGCATGGTTTGGCTCCATCATCTGTTGCCTTAAAGCCGTGCCACGAACCCTGCCGCATCTCAAGGGCTGGAAACACCTGATCGCCGCCATTATGGTGCCCAAAAATTGCCATATTGGGGCAGGCCGGCATTGGACTTCACATTTCTGGAACTTGCACGCGAAGTGATCGACCTGAGGTCTTTCTCGAACCTTTGGTATTGGATCGTTCTTGCGGTTCTGTGGTCGACGGCCAGCCATTGGGTGTTGGGCGTGCCGTATGACATGGTGCAGCGCGCTGCGCGTGGCCATGAGCGCAGCATGCATGATTTGCAGATTCTGGCTGAGGTTAATGTGAACCGTATCCTGACGATTGTGGAGGTTTCCGGCGTTTGGGCCACGGCAATTGCAACCTTTGTCCTCACCGGACTGGCGGTTTTGGGTTGGTTCTATGGGATCGAGTTTTGCCAAGCTGTGTTTCTGCTCCTGTTTCCGATGACGCTTGTCGGTGCCTGGTCCATTCGCACCGCGCGGAAGCTCAGGGCGGCAGGCTTCGCGGATGTACCGCAACATTTGCGGGCACATCGCATTGGCGTGCAGATGCTTGGCGTGATCTTCATCTTCATCACTGCCTTCTGGGGCATGTGGGTCAATGTTCGGATCGGCCCTCTGGGGTGATCCCTCGGTCATTCAACGCTTGACACCAGACCCCGCGTGGGTAGGTCACAGCAGGCGATGACTTCGACCCAATCTCATATTCTGACAGGTGGCGCACCCGAGGGGTTTGACGCCAAGCTGTTGCTCGCCGAACTGGCCAAATCAGGCGGGTCCGTATGCCATGTGGCGCGCGACGACAAACGTTTGGCGGCCATGGCGACGGCCTTGGCGTTTTTCGATCCGACGATACCGGTCCTGCGCTTCCCAGGGTGGGATTGTCTGCCATATGACAGGGTGTCGCCCAACGCCGAGATTTCCGCAACGCGGATGGCGACATTGGCGGCGCTCGCGGCAGGTTTGTCTGGGCCGTTTGTGTTGCTGACAACGCTCAGTGCGGCCACGCAATATCTGCTGCCCCGGGCGCTTCTGCGCGATGCCGCCTTTGTCGCCAAGGTGGGTGGGCGCATTGATGAGGGTGCGCTGAAAGAGTTCCTCGTCCGCATGGGGTTCGTCCAGAGCCCCACCGTGACCGAACCCGGCGACTATGCCGTGCGGGGCGGCATTATCGACGTTTGGCCGCCCGGCGAAGCGACACCGGTCCGTTTGGATTTGTTCGGCGACGTATTGGACGGGGCAAGGCGATTTGACCCGGCAACACAACGCACGACCGAAAAGCTTGAACGGGTGGAGCTGGCCCCGGTCTCCGAAGTGATTTTGGACGAGGCAGCCATCACCCGATTTCGGCAGAATTATCGGATCGAGTTTGGGGCGGCGGGCACCGATGACCCACTTTATGAAGCCGTCAGTGCCGGGCGCAAACATGCCGGGGTCGAGCATTGGCTGCCGTTTTTCCACGATGAGTTGGAAACGCTCTTCGACAATCTGCCGGATGTCACCATAACCCTCGACGAACAAAACGCGGCACAGCGTCTTTCGCGATGGGAAAGTATTGAAGATCAATATGATACGCGGAAAACTGCCCTGACGCAGAAGGGCCGCTTGGATACCGTTTATAAGCCGTGCCCGCCGGGGCAACTCTATCTAGATGACACCGCTTGGGAGGCAGCCGTATCCGGCCGCCGTTTGGTGCAGTTCTCGCCCCTGCCGCAAGCAAGCGGTCCTGGGGTTGTTGATGCAGGTGGGCGCGTCGGGCGAAGCTTCGCGCCTGAGCGACAGCAAGAAAATGTGAGCCTTTTCGGAACCTTGTCGGACCATATTAAAGCCAGCCGTGAGGATTCCTCGGTTGTTATTGCCTCTTGGTCTGAAGGCGCACGGGAGCGGTTGGCGGGACTACTCGAAGATGAAGGTATTGCCGACGCCAAACTGATCGCGGATGCGCGCGAAATCAGCGGCCCAGGCAGTTTGAGCCTGACGATATGGCCGCTCGAGGAAGGGTTCACCGGCGGCGGGTTGACGGTGATCTCCGAGCAAGATGTGTTGGGCGATCGTCTGATCCGCCCGAAACGCAAAGCTCGTCGGGCAGAAAACTACCTGACCGAGGCGCAAAGCCTGAGCCCCGGTGATCTGATTGTGCATGTAGATCATGGGGTTGGCCGGTATAATGGCCTTGAGACTGTCACCGCGATGGGCGCGCCGCATGAATGCATTGCTCTAGAATACGCCGGTGGTGACCGGTTGTTCCTGCCGGTGGAAAACATCGAACTGCTCAGCCGCTACGGCCATGATGAGGGCTTGCTCGACAAGCTTGGCGGCGGGGCGTGGCAGGCGAAGAAAGCCAAGCTTAAGGAGCGCATCCGGCAGATCGCCGATAAGCTGATCCGCATCGCCGCCGAGCGGGAGCTGCGGTCGGCGCCAGTGCTGGAGCCGCCCGGTGATATGTGGGAGGCCTTTGCCGCACGCTTCCCCTATGAGGAGACCGATGACCAACTGACCGCCATTGCTGATGTGATGGAAGATTTTGCCCGCGGTCGCCCGATGGATCGGCTGGTCGTTGGCGATGTGGGTTTCGGCAAGACCGAGATCGCCATGCGGGCAGCGTTCGTCGCGGCCGCCTCGGGCATGCAGGTGGCGGTGGTCGCGCCAACAACACTTTTGGCGCGGCAGCATGCCAAGACCTTCGCCGACCGATTTCGCGGTTTTCCGATCAATGTCAGGCAGTTGTCACGCTTTGTTCCAGCAAAGCAAGCGGCGGACACCCGTAAGGGCTTGGCCGATGGCAGCGTCGATATCTGCATCGGTACCCATGCGCTACTTGCCAAGGGGATCAAGTTTCAAAACCTGGGTCTGTTGGTCATCGATGAAGAGCAACGCTTTGGCGTGACCCATAAGGAACGGCTGAAGGAGATGCGCTCGGACGTGCATGTCCTGACGCTTTCGGCGACGCCAATTCCGCGCACCTTGCAAATGTCGCTCTCAGGAGTCCGCGATCTGTCTTTGATCGGAACGCCGCCGATCGACCGGCTCGCGATCCGCACCTATGTCAGTGAGTTTGACGCGGTGACATTGCGCGAGGCCTTGCTGCGCGAACATTACCGGGGAGGCCAAAGCTTCTATGTCGTGCCGCGCATCCAAGACCTGCCGGAGATCGAGGAGTTCCTGAAAACCCAGGTGCCGGAAGTGTCTTATGTCGTGGCCCATGGGCAGATGGCGGCGGGCGAGCTTGATGACCGGATGAACGCCTTCTATGACGGCAAATATGATGTCCTTCTGGCGACGACAATTGTGGAATCCGGCATCGACATCCCGACAGCCAACACCATGATCATCCACCGGGCGGATCGCTTTGGTCTGGCCCAGCTCTATCAAATCCGGGGTCGGGTGGGGCGCGCCAAAACCCGCGCCTACGCCTATCTCACGACGAAACCGCGTGCGCCGCTCACCGCGACGGCGGAGAAACGGCTCAGGGTTTTGGGCAGTCTCGACAGTTTGGGCGCGGGTTTCACCATCGCCAGCCAAGACCTCGATATTCGCGGGGCGGGCAATATCGTTGGCGAAGAGCAGTCGGGCCATGTGCGCGAGGTCGGGTTCGAGCTTTACCAGTCTATGCTGGAAGAGGCGATCGCCAATATCCGCTCCGGCGCGGGCGAGGCGCGGCTCGATGAAGATGGCCAATGGGCGCCGCAGATCAACCTTGGCGTGCCGGTCTTGATCCCCGAAGCGTATGTGCCCGATCTGGATGTGCGTTTGGGCCTCTACCGGCGGCTTAGCCAGTTGACAACCAAGGTGGAGTTGGAAGGGTTTGCGGCTGAGTTGATCGACCGGTTCGGCAAGCTGCCGCGCGAGGTCAACACACTGCTCCTCGTCGTGCGGATCAAGTCGAAATGCAAACAAGCCGGGATTGCGCGGCTTGATGCCGGGCCGAAGGGCGCGACGATCCAGTTCCACAATGACAAATTTGCCAACCCCGCCGGGCTGGTCGAATTCGTCAATGATCAGCGTGGCTTGGCGAAGATCCGTGACAACAAGATCGTGGTGCGCCGGGACTGGTCCAGCGAGGCCGACAAGATCAAGGGGGCGTTTGCGATTGCCCAGGATCTGGCGCGGAAGGTGCCCAGCTAGGGCTGCCCGCGCCGTTCAAAGCGCTTCGCGCGGCATATAGCGCATGATGATGGCACCAGCGAGCGACAAGACCCCCATGACGATTGCAAGCGGTAAGGCCGTGCCGTCATAAAGCTGTCCAATCACAGCGCCGAGGATCGCGCCACCAATCGTGGCCAATGCCCCCATCAGCGAGGCCGCCATTCCAGCGATATGGCCAAGTGGTTCCATGGCCAGCGCATTCAGGTTGCCGATTGTGAAGCCGGCCAAGGCAAAGATCGAAACCGTCCACAAAAAGTAGAGCCAGAATTCCTGCGCGCCAAAAAAGCCGAGCGCCAAAAAGGCCGCGACGATCACCGACAGAACCCCTTGGGCCCAAAGCGCGCGGCGGATGAGGGGCCGCATCCCGAGCCGCATCACCAAGCGTCCGTTCAGCGGCGCAGCCGGGGCTGCCAAAAGCGCGATAGCGGCAAACCAGAAATGAAAATGCGCGCCCCGGTCATAGGTCAGGTCAAAGACTTGCTGAATCGAGGAGAGCGTTCCGAAAAGCGCCCCGAAAATAAGCGTTTGCACTACGATGGAGAACTGCATCTGGCGCAGAGACAGGGCCTCCTTGATCGCTGCCGCAAGTGTCGAAAGCTGTAGCGGGCGGCGGCGGGCCTTTGGCAGGGTCTCGGGTTGGCGAATGGTGAGCCACCCCACCGAGATCACCGAGAACAGCAGAAAGGCAAGAAAGATCGACCGCCAGCCAAAGCCCGCAATGATCGCCGCACCAATCATTGGCGCAACGGCGGGGAAAAGCGTGAAGACCAGCATGGCAAAGCTCACCACACGCGCCATTTGCCGCCCGGAATAGAGGTCGCGCATAATCGCCATCGCCACCACCCGGGGCCCGGCGGCACCCAGCCCTTGTAAGAGGCGGGCCGCCAGCACCAATTCGAGCGTCGGCGCGCTATAGGCCAAAATCGCGCCGGTCACATAAAGGATGGCACCGCAGAGGATCACCGGTTTCCGACCGAATGTATCCGAAAGCGGCCCGGCGAAGAACGTGCCGACCCCCATGCCAAGGACGAAGCTCGTCAGGATCAACTGCGCCAGCGTCGGCCTGTCTGGCGTCAGCTCCTCGGCAATCTCGGGCAGGGCGGGCAGCATCGCATCGATGGAAAACGCAATGGTCGCGAACATCATCCCCATCAGGGCGATGAATTCCGGCATTGAGAGGCGGCGCGGCCCTAATCCATCGGAGGGCGCATCGGTCGTACTCATTCCGCAGCTTTCAACTGCTCTGTAATCTCCTCGATCACCTTGGCCCAGAGATCCGGCGGCTGCGCGCCCCGCAGCACATGCTGATTGGCGATCACGAAGGTGGGCACGCCGGTGACGCCCCGCTCACGGGCATGGGCATCGCGCGCGCGGATGTCCTCGGCATCCGCATCACTGGCCAGGAGGCGTTCGACCATCGCGGCATCCAGACCTGCATTGCCTGCGATCTCCACCAAAGTGGCGGTATCGCCGATGTCTTTGCCCTCGACAAAATACGCTTTGAAAAGCGCGGCCACGACCGGCGTTTGACGTGCCTCAAGCCCGGCCCAATGGATCAACCGATGGGCGTTTAGCGTGTTGGGCGTGCGTTTGATGCCTTCAAAGTCGATCCCCAGGCCCGCAGCTTCGGCATGCTCCACCACCGGGGCATAGGCGCGCACCGCGCCCTCCTTGCCGCCGAACTTCGCCTCCAGATATGTGCGCCGGTCCATCCCGTCCGCGGACATATCGGGGTTCAGTTGAAACGGATGCCACTCGACGGCAAAGGGGTGATCGCCGGCGGCCTCCAATGCGCGGTCCAGATGGGCTTTGCCGATATAGCACCAGGGGCAGATCGGGTCGGACAGGATGTCGAGTTTGATCATAGAGCCTCCTTAAGGCGCGCGCGCAAATCTGCGCGGTTGAGCTTTCCATTTGCATTGCGGGGCAGGGCATCGAGCCGGGCATAGAGACGAGGTTGTTTGTAACGGGCCAACCGGGCCTCCGCCGCTTGGCGCAGGCTAGCCTCTTCGGCGTGGCCCGTATACCCCATGGCGATCACAAAGACGTCCGGCCTGACCTCCATTGCAACGGCGGCGCAATCCGTCACCCCTGGCAGGGGGCAAACACGGCTTCGATCTCATGCGGTGAGACTCGGAAGCCGCCGACGTTCAACATATCGTCTCGCCGTCCTTGATAGATCAACGCCCCGTCATCGGCCGCGCTGACTTGATCGCCGGTGAGAAACCAATCGCCGGTCAAGGGCAGGTCAAACTCATCTACATCAAGATATCCCAGCATCAATCCAGGGTCGGAGCGATGGATTGCCAAAGTCCCGATCTCGCCTGGCTCGACAGGCGCGGCAGCGCCATCCAAGATGGTGACTCGCCGTCCAGGCTGCGGAAAGCCCAGGGTTCCTTCGGGCGCGGGTGTCGTCGGGCTGCCCGAAATGAAAGTTGAGCATTCCGACATGCCAAGGGCCTCATGAATCTCCGTGCCGGTGGCCGCGCGCCATGCCTCGCGAACGGCTTGCGGGAGCTTCTCCCCGGCGCTCAACCCGTGGCGCAGTTTGGGAAAGGTCAGTCCAGCCGAGCTGTTCAATATCTTTCTGTAAACACCTGGCACAGAGGCAAAAATCGTTGCATCGTGTCGCTTGAGAAGCAGCGGAAGGGAGGTTGGATTAAGCCCCTCCGCCGGGATCAACGCCGTCGCGCCAACCGCCCAGGGGTCGAGCAGACCGGTGCCAAGGGTGAAGGTCCAGTTGAACGCCCCGGCATGGAGCAGCCTGTCCTCAGATGTCAGGCCATACCACCCATCCCACATCATGCGCCGCGCCCAAACCGCGCGATGCGCATGGGCGACGGCCCGGGCTTGGCCGGATGTTCCAGACGTGAAGACCAAATACGCCAACCGGTTTGGATCACCGTAGTCGTAATCCGCGGGCGATGTGGATTGGAGCGCGGCCAGGTCGGTCAGAACCGGGCAAGGCGTTGGGTCGGGCAGGGCGATACCCGGTCCGGCGAGGATCAGTTTCGGCCCGATCAGTTGCGCAAGACGGGTGATCTCAGGCCCGGTCAGTTGCGCCGAGGTTGGCACCGGGATCAAACCGACAGCAATGCAGGCCAGAAATGCGACCGGGAAGTCGGGCGTGTTGCCAAGCCGTAAAAGCACTTTGTCGCCGGGTTCGATGCCCTGCTGCAAAAGCCCCGCCGCCAGTCGGCGCACGGCGTCTTCCAGTTTGGCATAACTCCACCGCTCTGCCCGTGCGGGGGACAAAACCGCGAGAGCGATCTTGTCTGGCGTTTTCGCGGCGGCGGCCAGAACATAGGCCGCGAGATTGAACGGGTCGGGGCAGGGCGCAGTCATTCATCCGCCCTAGGCTGTCCGGCCCCTGGCCGCAAGATCACTCGGGCGCGAAAAGCCGCCGGGCGATCCACACGGCGATGCTCGCGCCAATCAGTTGCATCACGATAAACATCGGCATGTTGCCGGGCAGGATACCGGCGAAGGTGTCGCTGAGGCTCCGCGCAATGGTGACGGCGGGGTTGGCGAAACTGGTCGATGAGGTGAACCAATAGGCGCCCGTGATGTAGAGCCCAACCAGGGTCGGGATGGCGGCGGGCGCGTGGCGGAGGCCGCCGAGGATCACGAACACCAGGCCGAATGTCGCGACGATTTCCGAGACCCATTGCGAGGGTCCGCTGCGAATGGTGGTTGAAAGCTGCAAAATCGGCAGTTCGAACATCAGATGCGCGATCCAGACGCCGAGGATGCCCGCAGCGATTTGCACCGCGACATAGGCCAGCGCCGCACCTACACCGATGTCGCCGCGGATCAGGAAGGCGATGGTGACAGCCGGGTTGAAATGCGCGCCTGAGATTGGGCCCAGAAGGGTGATGATCACATAGAGGATGCAGCCGGTGGCAATGGCATTGGCCAAAAGCGCGACGCCCGTGTTGTCGGGCGACAAGGCCGCAGCCATGATGCCGGATCCCACCACACCGATCAGGAGAAAAGCAGTGCCGAAAGCTTCGGCGAGCAGTTTATTGAGCATGGAAGTCAGTCTCGATTTTGCTGAGCGCAGATTGCAGTTCGGCCCGGTCATAGGTTTCGAAAGGTTGGGCAAATAGGGCCTCGGCACGGGCGTTGAGGGCGTCATAGGCCGTCTCGAAGGCCTGTTGCCAATCGCGTTCCGCCGCGCGGGCCGGGTCTTCGACGCCCCAATGCGCGCGAGTCGGCGCGCCGGGCCAAACCGGGCAGACCTCGTCGGCGGCCGACCCGCACACGGTGATCACGGCATCCATTTCCGGCGCATCGGGCAAGGCAAATTCGTCCCAGCTTTTCGATCGCGCCGCGCTGACGTCATAGCCACGCCTGGTCAACAAGGTGAGCGATTGCGGATGCACCTGACCCGTCGGGTTGGAGCCTGCAGAAAAAGCCCGAATGCGTCCTGCGCTTTTGTGGGTCAGGATATGTTCCAGAAGGATCGACCGAGCTGAATTGCCGGTGCAGAGGACGAGGATATTCAACATGGAATCCAATCAGCTTTTTGAGGGCAACATACCGATCTGATCCGCCTCGGATTGAAGCGACAGCCGGTCGAGCGTCTCGATGGGCAGGGCGGCGAAGGCTTCGATCCGCGTGTTGAGCGTTCGATAAGCCTCGGCAAAGGCCAGCGCGATTTCGGCCTCGGTCCCTTTCGCGGCGGCAGGGTCCGGCAGGCCCCAATGGGCGCTGATCGGCTGACCGGGCCAGGCCGGGCAATCCTCATTTGCCGCATGGTCGCAAACCGTAAACACAAAATCGAACGTTGGCGCGTCCTCGCCTTGCATCTCATTGAGGTCTTTCGAACGCAGGCCGCTGATGTCATGGTCATTGCGCCGTAACAGGTCGAGCACATGCGGATTTACATCGCCCGATGGCCGTGTGCCGGCGGAATAGGTCACAAACCGGCCTGCCCCGGCCTGTCGCAGCAGCGCTTCGGCCAGGATTGAGCGGGCGGAATTGCCAGTGCAGAGGAAGAGGACGGATTTCTGACCCGTCACGGGTTTGGTTTCTGGATTCGGGGCGCAGAGATCGGGGCGACCGCGGCAGCAATCTTCGAGCAGAAAGCTGGTGAAGGCCTGGGTCCGATCGGCGGCGAGCGCGTAGTAGATCGACGTGCCATTGCGGCGCGATTGGACCAGGCCGGCCTCGCTCAACGCGGTCAGATGGGCCGAGAGCGTGCTTGGCTTGAGCCCGGTCGCTTCCGTGATCTCACCTGGACGGACCTCCTGCGGAGCCCGGCGGGCAAGCAGGCGGAAAACCGATAGGCGCCCTTCATGACCGAGCGTAGAGAGAATTTTTATGGCGGCTGTAGAATCCATATTTCACGTATTCATGAAATATCGAAGTTAAGCAAGCCTCAGTTGAACATTTCCACCAGATCCACGCTGCTTACCTTGCCGATTTTGTCGAAATGTGTGTTGAGGAACGCCTCACAGGCGGTGCGACCGGCCGCGCGCAATTGGTGCAACACCTGAGGTGTAGCCACCAGTTTTGTCGCGACGGAGAGCTTCTCCATCAATGCATCATCGGCGACCATATGGATCAGGATGTTTTTCATGCTGCCTGGCGCCAGGTGCCCTTCGGCCAGCAGTCGTTTGACAAACTCGATGGCACGCAGCTCGCGCAGGAGCGAGGAGTTGAAGCTGATCTCATTGATCCGGTTCTGGATGGCGCGCGCCGAGGTGGGCAGATCCTCGCGGTGCAGCGGGTTGATATTCACAACGAGAATGTCGCTTGGCAACCCATTGTGGAACAACGGAAACAGTGCCGGGTTGCCGGTGTAGCCTCCATCCCAATAAGCCTCCCTCCGGCCAGTTGCGGGATCGTCGATTTCGACCGCTTGAAACATCGTCGGCAGGCAGGCAGAGGCCAAAATGGCATCGGGCGAGATATGGTCGCCGTCGAAAATCCTGATCTTGCCGCTGCGGACATTGGTCGCGCAGATATGAAACTCCGGCCCCTCGACGCAGCAGATATTCTCGTAATGCAACCGCTCGACGATCCGGCGGAGCGGGTTTTGATAAAACGGGCCATAGCTATAGGGGCTGACCATCCGCGATACCGTGTCGGAGACGGCGAAAGGCAGGGAGGTTTCGATCAGCGTCGAGATGGCCGACGGAGAGCCCGCGTTTAGCCATGGATTGAGCCGTTCATCGGTGATTGCGCCGACCTGCTCCCAAAGCCATTGCAGATTTTCGCGCGCCAGATCGCGGCTGCTTTGCGATAGCCCAGCCTTAACTGCTGCCCCGTTCAAAGCGCCCGCCGACGTGCCAGATATCGCGGCGATCTCGATCTCGGGGGTGTCTAGCAAGGCGTCGAGCACACCCCAGGTGAAAGCGCCATGTGCCCCGCCACCTTGCAAAGCCAAATTGATACGTTTTGCGGTCATGAGCGGGGCCTTGATTGTTGGTGAACAGATGAGGTTAAAGTGCGGTCCAACCTCCATCGACGCTGATCGTGGTGCCGGTGATCTGTGCCGCCGCGTCGGAGCAGAGGAAGGCCGCAGTGCCGCCCATTTGTTCCACGGTCGCGAACTCTTTCGAGGGTTGGCGCTTGAGCATCACGTTTTTGATCACCTCGTCGCGGCCCATATTGTATTCCTTCATCGTGTCGGGGATCTGCGCCTCGACAAGGGGCGTGAGGACATAACCTGGGCAGATGGCGTTGGCAGTGATCGGCTCTTCGGCGGTTTCCAACGCAACCGTTTTCGTCATGCCGACAATGCCATGCTTGGCCGCGATATAGGCGGCTTTGTAAGGCGAGGCCGTCAGCCCGTGAGCGGAAGCGATATTGATCACGCGGCCCCATCCTGTGGCGCGCATCAGCGGCAGGGCGGCAGCGGTGGTGTGGAAAGCAGAGTTCAGGTTGATCGCGATGATCGCATCCCATTTATCAACCGGGAATTGATCGATCGGCGCAACATGCTGAATGCCCGCATTGTTGATCAGGATGTCGCAGCCCCCGCCTGCGCGATCAGGGCGCGGCATTCATCACCCTTTGACATGTCGGCTTTGATATAGCGGGCCGAGACCCCGGTTGCCGCCGCAATCTCGGCGGCAATCGCGTGATCTTCCTCGCGGTCCGTGAAGCTGTTGAGCACCACATCGGCCCCTGCCTTGGCCAGTTCCTGGGCGATGCCCAAGCCGATGCCGCTATTCGAGCCGGTGATGACGGCGGTTTTGCCGGATAGATCGGTGGTGATGGCCATCGGATGCTCCTTCAATCTCTGTTGCGGCGCAGTCTACATGCTGCACCTGCGAAATACAGATCAAAGAACCGTCAGAAGCCGATCAGTCGTCGAGCGGGGGCGGCGCGCCGAAAAAGCCAATCAGTTCGACCAAGCGGCCATCGTCCCCTTGCCGGGCAAAATCGGTCCCGGTTAGCAAGATCTCGCCATCGGGTCGCCGCATATGCCAGGTGAATTGCAGATATCCTTTGAAACCGAGCGCGCCGCTGGTGAGTTCGACAATATGGCCGGGGAAGGCGGTATGGGTTTGCTCGATCAATTGCGCAAGCGCCTCGCGCCCCTCGACGCGGGTATTGGTGTCGATATAGATCCCGTCATCGGCCCACGCCTGTTCCAAATGCGCCCGGCGCTCTCCGGGGTCCGTTGCAAGCCAAGCTGCACCATAGGCCCGAACGATTTCCTGACTCTCGGTCATGAAAACTCCTGTTCCAATTGTCGGTCTGCGTATCGCCAAAAAAAACGCCGGCACGAAGCCGGCGTTAAGTTATTGAGGCAGGTTTCATACAGGCAAGAAACCTATCGAGCAGTGACACCTTTATAAGCAATGGCTTGCTCAGAGTCCAACCGAAAAGTTTGTAATGGCCCCGCGGCGAGGATAGCGTTGGCCCACAGGCAAACAAAGCAATCAGAGGATTGTCCACAGATGCGCGCAGATTGTTTCAGCAAGTTTTTCGCCGGGTTAGCCACCGCCATGATTCTGTGTGGCCCGGCCTCGGCCGAGCCACAACATGGCATCGCTATGTATGGCGAGCCTGCCTTGCCCCCAGATTTTGCGCATCTGCCTTATGCCAACCCGGACGCGCCAACCGGTGGGCGGGTCGTGACCGGTGAGGTCGGCAGCTATGACAGTTTGAACCCGCACAGCCGATTGGGCAGCGTCCCCTGGCAGTTGCGGTTTTTGGCCTATGAGTCGTTGATGGCAAGATCCTATGACGAACCGTTCACGCTTTACGGTTTGTTGGCCGAATCGGTGGAGGCCGATTCGGAGGGCAACTGGGTCGAGTTCCACCTCCGCTCAGAGGCACGGTTCTCCGATGGCAGCCCGGTGACGGTTGAGGATGTGATCTGGTCCTACGAGACGCTCGGGACCGAGGGGCATCCGCGCTATCGGAACTCTTGGGACAATGTGGCGTCGATGGAGCCGGTGGGCGAGCGCGGCGTTCGGATCACCTTTGCCGAGTCCAATCGCGAAATGGCCCTGATCATGGGGCTGCGCCCAATTCTCCAAGCCGCCCAATGGGAGGGCGTGGACTTCGCGACCTCTGGGCTGGATATCGTGCCGATCACCACCGCGCCTTATGTCGTCACCGATTATGAAGCGGGCCGATATGTCTTGCTGACCCGCAATCCGGAGTATTGGGGTGCCGATCTGCCGTTTCGTCGCGGCACCAATGTGATTGACGAGGTGCGGCTGGAGTTCTTCGGCGATGCCACGGCGATGTTCGAGGCCTTCACTTCGGGGCTGATCAATACGATCCGCGAGACCAATGCCACCAATTGGGAACAGAATTACAATTTCCCACGAGCGCAATCGGGCGAGGTTGTCCGCTCAATCATTCCCCATCAACGCCCGACCGGCATGACCGGTTTCGTGATGAATACCCGGAACCCGGTTTTCGCCGATTGGCGGGTGCGGGAGGCGATGATCCAAGTGTTCAACTTCGAGTTCATCAATCAGACGATCAATGGCGGGTCTGAGCCGCGCATCACCTCTTATTTCGCAAACTCGATCTTGGGAATGGTGGAGGGCTCCGCAGGGGCACGTGTGGCCGGTTTGTTGCAACCCTTCGCCAGCGACCTGCTACCCGGCGCGCTTGAGGGCTATGAAATGCCCGTCTCGGACGGCTCCGCGGCGAACCGGGCCGGAAGCCGAACCGCGCTGAGATATATGGAAGAGGCGGGTTATACCGTCGAGAATGGCGTTATGGTAGATACAAATGGCCGTCCGTTCAGCTTCGAAATTCTGTTGCAGCAAGGCTCGCCCGAGAACCAATCGATCATCAATATCTATGTCGAGAGCCTCGCCCGGCTTGGCATCACCCCGACCATCTCTACCGTGGACAGCGCGCAATATCGCGAGCGCACCGACGCGTTTGATTTCGACATGACCTATTACACCCGCGGCCTTTCCTTAAGCCCGGGCAATGAGCAGCGGCTCTATTGGGGGTGTGTGAGATGGCCGAGACAGAAGGCTCGCGCAATTTGATGGGAGCGTGCCATCCGGCAATTGAAGCGATGATCGATGAGATGCTGAACTCAGACAGTCTTGAGAGCTATCAGGCCGCTGTCCGGGCGCTTGATCGGGTTCTGACATCTGGGCGCTATGTCATCCCAATCTGGCACTCGCCGATCTCACGGATCGCCCATGTGCGGGAGTTGCATTACCCGGAAAACCTGCCGATCTATGGCGATTTCCTGGGCTTTCATCCGGATGTCTGGTGGTACGAAGAGACGGAGTAGGGCGCCTCACTCCGCCGCGTCTTGGGCGGGGCTTGGCAACACGGCAGGCGCTTTCGACGGGTCATCGGGGTTGGGATAGACCAGCCCCGCCGAGATCACCAATTTGGCCGCGTCTTCCACCGTCATCTCCAAGATGGTGACATCTTCCTTGGGCACGAAGAGCAGAAATCCCGAGGTCGGGTTCGGCGTCGTAGGCATGAAGATCGAGACCATCTCTTTCTCAGTCTGCGCTTGAATCTCGCCCTTTGCATTGGTCGAGATAAAGGCGATCGCCCAAATCCCCTTGCGCGGATATTGCACCAGGCAGGCCTTGTCGAAATTCCGCTCGCCCTGGCTGACGACAGTATCGACGATCTGTTTCAGCCCGGAATAGATCGTCCGCACCCCCGGGATCGACAGAACCAAGGAGTCGGCCCATTTGATCATCGACCGACCGATCAACCCTTTCGCAATCCACCCCACGATCACGGTAAAGACCAGGAAGGTTGCGACCCCCAGACCGCGGATATCAACCGCAATTCCGGTATATTCGCGGATCAGCAGAACCGGGTTATAAGCGCTCGGAATGAAGGGCAGGACCCAGCCATCGATCCATCCGACCACCGTCCAAATCAGCCAGGCGGTGAGGCCGATGGGCGCAATCACCGCCAGCCCGGTCAGGAAATTGGTCCTGAGCGAAGAGAAGAAGCCGCGTTTCGGCGGTGGTGGGGTCTCTGGCAGTTGCATCAATCGGGCCGTCTTAAGAGCGCTGCTGTCTCTTATCTATGTGCGTTGTCAAAGGCGCACAAGCGGCGCGTTGACCTAAGGGGCGGCAAGCTCCTTGGCAATTGCGGCGCCGAGGCGCGCGTTGTTCTTCACCAAGGCGATATTGGCCGCAAGCGTTCGCCCCTCGGTCAACTCAAAGAGCCGTTGCAGCAAAAACGGTGTCACCGCCTTTCCGGTCACTCCGGCGGCATCGGCCTCGGCTTGGGCCTGCGCAATCAAGGGGGAGAGCATATCGCGGCTCAACTCGTCGGCCTCGGGGATCGGATTGGTCACCAATTGACCGCCTGGCAGACCCAACGCCTGCCGCGTTCGATGGGCGGCGGCAATCTCGGCCGGATGATCCATACGGAGCGGCGCGGGGAGGCCACTGTCGCGCGACCAGAAGGCGGGGAAGGCATCTTGCCCATAGGCGATGACGGGCACGCCAAGCGTTTCGAGCGTTTCAAGTGTCTTTGGCAGGTCCAAGATCGCTTTGGCCCCTGCCGCCACAACCGTCACCGGAGTTTCAGCGAACTCCCTGAGATCCGCAGAGATGTCGAAACTGTCTTCCGCACCCTGGTGCACCCCGCCGATCCCACCCGTGGCGAAGACCTTGATCCCAACCATTGCGGCGCAAATCATCGTGGCGGCGACTGTGGTCGCCCCAACGGCTCCTGTGGCCAACGCCACGGCTAGGTCAGCGCGGCTGACTTTCATCACGTCTTTGGCTTGCGCCAGCGCTTCCAAGTAGGTCGCTTCCAATCCGATCCGGATTTTCCCGCCCATGACCGCCATCGTCGCCGGGACCGCGCCGGCAGCGCGGATTTCGGCCTCGACAGCCTGCGCCGTTTCCAGGTTCTGCGGGTAGGGCATCCCGTGGGTGATGATCGTGCTTTCCAAAGCGACCACTGGCATGCCAGCCCCCAGCGCAACCTTAACATCCGGCGCCAATATCATAAAATCATTCATATATTCATCCTGCCACATAGTTTGCCGCCGCCATCAAGGCGGTGTCGAGTGCCACATCCCGCGACGCGCCCCGCGCCTCTGCCGCGATATGGGCCGCCATGAACGTGTCGCCCGCCCCGGTAATCCGCTTCGGCGTGATCTTCGGCGGGTGCCGTGTGATCATCTGATCCGATGTCGCGTCCACCGCGGCATCTGCGCCTTGCGTGACCAAGACCCGTCGCGCGCCGGCACGAAGCAGGGCTTCGGCGCCTTCCTCTGCGCTGGCCGGTGTCGTGCCGGTGATCAGCCCGGCTTCTTCACAATTCACATAAATCGTCGTGCCTTCATGCGGCAACAGGGGGCGAAGGCGTTCGGCTTTGCCCGGAGAGGCCGGCGCAAGCCGGATGTCGGCGGCGCGGAACAGGCGGCTGGCGGCGATCCGGGCCAGGAGCGCCTCGGTCAAGTTGCCGTCGAGGGCGATCAACCCGTCCCAGGGCGCATCTTCTCGGCCCAAACGTCCGTCTGACAGCGGCGCCAGAATCCGCTCGCCTGCAGCCTCCAGCGAATGCGCATCTGCGATCGCGGCGATCAAAGCGCCTTGCGCCTCAATTGCCATATATTGATCTGTCGGTAGCTCTGGATCAATCAGGATATGTTCGGTGATCAACCCCAACTGCCCGCATTTGGCGAGAAGCGCCGTGCCGTCCGGGTCTTGCCCCACAACCGACAACAGGGCCGCATCCAAATCGAACCGCGCCAAGGTCATCGCGATGTTGAGCGCCACACCGCCGGGGATGCGCGCGATCCGCCCGGGTTTATCGTTCCCCGCCACCATCGGCAGCTCAGACCGACCGATCATGTCCCAAAGGACGCTGCCAATGCAGAGGATGTCAGGTTTCTGGCTCATTCCCCTGTCATACGGCGCGCGGCCCGGGGCACAAGACCCCAGATAATAGATCAGGCTTGGGGTAGGGGGCTTGCATATTCCCCGGGCTTGCCCTAAATCGCGCGCACTTCACAGGCGAAGGCGGGCCCTCGGGGGAGACATCCCTGAAAGGTCCACCGGTTGGACACCCGTCCTATTCCTTCGCCGAGGCGCAAACCGGAAAAGGATATTTGGACATGGCGCTCCCTGATTTCTCCATGCGTCAGCTCTTGGAAGCTGGCGTTCACTTTGGTCACCAAACACAACGCTGGAACCCCCGCATGGGCGAGTTCATCTATGGCGATCGTAATGGGATCCACATTCTCGACCTGACTCAGACCGTTCCGATGCTCGACGCGGCGCTGAATGCCGTGCGCGAAACCGTCGCCAAAGGTGGCCGGGTTCTGTTCGTTGGCACCAAACGTCAGGCGCAAAAACCTGTGGCCGAAGCTGCCGAACGCTGCGCGCAGTTCTATATGAACCACCGCTGGTTGGGCGGCACGCTGACCAACTGGAAAACTGTGTCGAACTCGATCAGCCGTCTGAAGCAGATCGACGAGGCGATGGAGCAGGGCACCGAGGGTCTGACCAAGAAAGAGCGTCTTGGCATGGAACGCGACCAGGCCAAGCTGCAGGCGTCGCTTGGTGGCATCCGCGAAATGGGTGGCCTGCCGGACCTGATCTTTGTCATCGATGTGAACAAAGAAGACCTGGCGATCGCCGAAGCCAAGAAGTTGGGCATTCCGGTTGTGGCCGTGGTTGATACCAACTGCTCGCCCGATGGTGTGGATTACATCATCCCAGGCAATGACGACGCCGCCCGCGCCATCGCGCTTTACTGCGACTTGGTCAGCCGGGCCGCTCTGGACGGGATGACCGCCCAGATGGAAGGCGCCGGTGTGGACTTGGGTGCGTTGGAGCAGGGTTCGGTTGAAGAGGCTCTGGCGGAAGAAGCGCCTGCTGAAGAGGCTGCCGCAGAAGAGGCCCCCGCCGCAGATGCAGAGGCTCCGGCAGAAGAAGCTCAGGGCTAAGCCGTCACGTTACTGACATCAGGGCCGGGTACGCCCGGCCCATACGCCGTATTACGACAAGATCAGGAGATCACTCCCATGGCGATTACCGCTGCACTGGTGAAAGAACTGCGCGACAGCACGGGCGCAGGCATGATGGACGCAAAGAAAGCACTGACCGAAACCGATGGCGACATGGAAGCCGCCGTTGACTGGCTGCGCACCAAGGGCTTGGCGAAAGCCGCCAAGAAATCCGGCCGGACCGCCGCCGAGGGCTTGGTTGCCGTCGCGGTTGATGGCGGCACGGGTGTTGCCGTTGAGGTTAACTCCGAGACCGATTTCGTCGCCAAGAACGCCGAATTCCAAGAGATGGTGGGCGGCATTGCCGCCGTTGCGACCAGCGTCGCCGATTTGGACATGCTGAAGGCGGCGGATATGGGCGGCAAGACCGTCGAGGAAACCGTCACTGCCAAAATCGCCACCGTTGGCGAGAACATGGCGCTGCGTCGGATGGCAAAGCTCTCGGGCGACAAGGTTGTGTCTTACGTGCACAACGCCGCTGCGGACGGTATGGGCAAAATCGGCGTTCTTGTGGCGATGAATGGCGGGGACGAAGGGTTCGCGCGTCAGGTTGCGATGCATGTCGCGGCTGTGAACCCCGCCTCGCTCAGCGAAGATGATCTGGATCCGGCTTTCGTTGAGAAAGAAAAGCAGGTCCAGATGGATATCGCGCGCGAAAGCGGCAAGCCGGAAGCGGTGATCGAGAAGATGATCGTCGGACGGATGAAGAAATTCCTCTCGGAAGTCACGCTTCTGAACCAAGCCTTTGTTGTGAACCCCGATTTGACGGTCGGCGCCGCAGCCAAAGAGGCCGGTGTCGAGATCACAGGCTTTGTCCGGCTTGAGGTTGGCGAAGGCATCGAAAAGGTCGAGGAAGACTTTGCTGCTGAAGTGGCAAAAACCGCTGCCGGCGGTTGAATATCGCCTTTCAAAGGTTTGATTAAAAACAGAAACGGCGCTGCCCAGGGACGGAGCAGCGCCGTTCTTTTATTCCAGCGCGCGCCATTGGGGATGGTGTGCAGCGCTGAAAGCGAACGTGCCATCGGGTGACTATCAGCCCGACGACACGATCAACCGGTTTCCCGGGTGGGCGTGAGGTTTGAAAGAACCCCCGTTTCCAGTGTTCCTGGCCAAAACAGCCATCACTCACGGAACAGGTTTACCTTGCGGCATTCTGTCGAAGCCCGAAAGTACGGGATTCCATACCTTTTGGTAAAATTTTGATGTCTTGGGCCGCTCAGATGTTCAGCGGCACGGCCTGATCTGGAGCAGGGCGAGACGGCTCGATCAAGAATATCTGGTTTAGAATCGAGGCCTTACGCACCGCTTGTGCAGTCGTCTCGACGCCAAGTGTATCACGCGCACCACGCAAGTGTTTTTCCACCGTGGCAGAGTTTCGCTCCAATAGAAGCGCAATGTCTTGGATCGTCTTGCCATCGGCGACCAGTTCTAGAACTTCGGTCTGTCGGCGGGTGAGCATCCGGCTTTGTCCCGTCGCGGGCAGCTGCGAAATGCACAGATGCGCGACATGATTGATGATCTCGATCAACTCGCCGTCGCGCGCCCAGATCGCATCGATATCGTCCTGGTCCAGACCCGCCCGCGCGGTGAGGCCAATACCCGCACTGGCGTGCTTGATCGCCATCGGAAAGCTGATGGTATAGCCCGCAACCAACCCAAAACGCTTGTTGAGCGCGGCCACATGGCGCTCTCCTGCGGTCATGTCGCGCCCGATCAAGCTTTCCCGGACCTGTCGCCAACTCACCGCGCCGACATTCCTGGAGGCCCACCGCATCATCGGGCCGTCCCGGAACAAGCCCTTATTAACATAATCTTCAACGTAATCAGCCGGATGATTGGTCAATACCAGCGCGTCATCCGGATTGCCGAGCGTCTTGAGATTGCGAAACGCGCTATAGGCATAAAACAACCGATCGAAGCCAAAGCCCGCCATGGTTTCGGTATGATGAGTCCACAACTCCTCGACCGAGCGCATGGCCAGATAGGGCTTCAGCCGCTTCATTGGCGCAAGCCAAGATGGTCGGACATCGCCCGAATAGCCAGCGGATACCCGGCCGCGCCAAGCCCGGCGATAACGCCGATACAGACGGGCGCAATCATCGACACATGGCGAAAGCTTTCCCGCGCGTGTGTATTGCTGAGATGAAGCTCCAAAACGGGTAGGGCGGTCGCACCAATCGCATCGCGGATGGCGATCGAACTGTGTGTATACGCGGCGGCGTTTAGAACGATGCCATCATAGTTGCCATGCGCATCCTGGATCGCATCAACCAAGGCGCCTTCGTGGTTGGATTGGGCGAAGCCAATCTCCACACCGATGTCTTGCGCCACCGCATTACAGCTGGCCTCAATATCAGCCAGGCTTGCGGCGCCATAGACGTCCGGTTCCCGCTGACCCAAGAGGTTCAGATTGGGTCCGTTCAAGACCAGAATTCTCATCATATTCCCCAATGTTCGCAGTGTTATATGACGGGAAACCCTCTGATGTCGAGACAAGCGCATCCGTTGGGAGAGCGCCTGTGACTTGTCAAACGGATATGGTCGACGCAGCTTCCGCATGCTATCCAACAAATCAAAGGTTTGGCGATCTAATATTTTACATAATATTGATTATACGCCTAACGTGGTGTACGCGCAAAGCTAAAATGTCACCCGTGAGCAAAGCAGAAGTGTCACTCTGCCCTCAAAACAAGATGAGGACGAGCTGGCATGGGATGGGTGATGATGAGCGAGCGCGAGTTGAATCGTGTGGAGGTGCTGGCGCAGGTCGATGATGGTCGGCTGAGCGTTGATAATGCGGCGAACATGCTGGACCTGACGCGTCGGCAGATTTTCCGGCTGTTGAAGCGGTATCGCCTGGATGGCGCGTCAGCGATCCGGCATAAGGCGCGCGGCAAACCTCCGAACAACCGGATCCACGGCGCCAAGCGCGATTATGCGATGGCCCTGATCAAGGAGAGCTACGCGGACTTTGGCCCGACCTTAGCGGCGGAGATGCTGGCCGAACATCATGGGTTCAAAGTCTCGCGCGAGACGGTTCGTAAGTGGATGCAGGAAGACGGCATTTGGCTGTCGCGCAAACGACGCCAGACATTCCACCAGCCGCGCTTGCGCCGCGAATGCTATGGCGAGTTGATCCAGATCGACGGGTCCGATCATCGATGGTTCGAGGATCGGGGCGACCCCTGCACCCTGCTCGTCTTCATTGATGACGCCACCAGCACCTTGATGGAACTGCGGTTCGTCAAATCCGAGAGCACATTCAGCTACTTCGAGGCACTGGAAAGCTATCTACTGAAGCATGGACGCCCTGTCGCCTTCTACAGCGACAAGCACACTGTTTTCCGCGTCCCAAAACCCAATGAACATATGACGGGCATGACGCAATTCGGGCGCGCCCTGGCCGAGCTGAACATCGAGATCATCTACGCCAATTCCTCCCAGGCCAAAGGCCGTGTCGAACGTGCAAACCGGACGTTACAGGATCGGCTGGTGAAGGACCTGCGCATTGCAGGCATCTCCAACATGGAAGATGGCAACGCGTTTCTGGCGGGCTTTGTTGATCGTTACAACGCCAAGTTTGCAAAGGCTCCGGCCAAACCGGACAACCTGCACCGTGCCTTGAACATTGAGCCGGATCGCCTCGCCGAAGTCTTCTGCCTGCGCGACAAACGCCATGTCACCAAGGATTTGACGCTGAAGTACGACCGCAAGCGCATCCGGCTGGAGGTCAACGATCTGACGCGCGGTCTCGTCGGCAAATACGTCGATACCTATGAGTTTGCAGATGGCCGCATTCAGGTGCGCGCCAAAGGCGTCGCCCTGCCCTGCGCTATCTTCGATCCTCACCAACAGCGCGTCACACACGCCGCAATCACGGAGAATAAACGCCTCGGTGCTGTCCTGGCTCACATCAAGGAGGAACAAGAGAAGGCCGCGCCGCCGCCAAAGGTCAAACCTGCCAGCGCGAAGAACGGCTACAAGAAGACAGGCCGCCGTCCACCGGGTCGTCCGTCAAAGATGGAAGCCTACTATGAGCGCAGACGAGCAGAACGGGCAGCCAAGGCGTCAACCGAAGCATGAACTTCTCAAAACAAATGGGGAGCTATACCTGCCAGTTTCGCCAACTGGCCTTCCCCGTCAAAACCTTCTGGCAGTCGATGTCGTTGTCCCTGCCACTGTTTCGTGGTCGACCATCCGGCGCGATAAGCAATGACCGATTGAAGGATTGTATCCTTTGCCTTCGCAGATGCCAGAGGATTGTCATCAAAGCCTGGCTCCCACATGCAACACGGACAAATAGTCACTCCGATCTCACCACCATGCTCTGAATAAGCAGGCCGATGAGAGTAATCTGGAAACCCGCAAACGGGGCAAAGCAAACGCCCATCTGGCGCAGCAACGTTGAAAGACAAATTCGACATCATGGCCAGCAAGCTAACTGTTCACGATGCTCCCGCAAGGCTTTTCAGCCCTGCGATATATGAGGTCTCCGAGCTGCAAAGCTTGCTCCCGTCGCGCCCTATGGTGACATTCCTGCTTTGCAAACCGGGTGACATTTCTACTTGGTTGCAACATTTTGCTGTGCCAGCAATAACCTCCCTCTTTGCGTAATGGTTCCCGAATGAACGACCTCCACGATCTGTTCCCCAAGGGTTATGTCGATGCCCACCATCATATCTGGGCACCGGATAGCCGCGGTGATGTGATTGGCTATCGCTGGCTCCGCGAAATTGGTGCGCCGAAGCCGTTCGGCGATCCAACACCTATCCAGCGGGATTATCTCATTGATGAGTTTCTAGGCGAAGCCGCGCTCGCGCCATGCGCGTCCGTTCATGTGCAGACCGATGGTGCCCTGCCTGATCCTGTTGCCGAGACCGCCTGGGTCCAAGCCGAAGCGGATCGCGTCGGCCATCGGGTCGCGATTGTCGGGTTGGTCGACCTTAGCCGCGACGACGCGCCCAAGCAGTTGGACCGACACCTAGCGCATGCCAGCTTTCGTGGTGTTCGGCAGATCGTCGCCCGCTTGGAGAACCGGCCGAACCTGAGTTTTGCATCAAGGGACTTTCTCGATGATAAACAATGGATTAAAGGGCTACGTGCAGTTGCCGACCGAGATCTCGCCTTCGATATGCAGATCTATCCCGAACAGGCAAAACAGGCGTTGGATGTGCTCGCAAGCTTGCCAAATCTAACCGTCATTCTTGATCACGCAGGGTGCCCGTACGATGCGTCACCAGAGGGTCAGGTGCGGTGGCGTCAAGCGGTCAGAGCCTGGGCCAGACGACCAAAGACATATGTGAAACTGTCCGGTTGGGGCATGTATGATATGGGTTGGACTGGCGACAGCATCTCACCGATCTTACGCGCCCTTTTTGAGGAGTTTGGCCCGGAGCGCGTCATGTGGGGCAGCAACTATCCGGTCGAAAAACTGGCCCGTAGCTATCCCGACATGCTGTTTGAGATCGCCGCGCGCGTTAGAAAAACCGAGCATGACTGGGTATTTAAGCAATCTGCAGCAAAGGCTTACGGGCTAAACCTCACCTAACCAAGCGCATATCCTGCGCCACGAACGGTGCGGATCGGATCCTCGCTGCCGGTGCTGCGTAGTGCCTTCCGTAGACGTCCCACGTGCACATCGACCGTCCGGCTATCGACATAGATGTCTCGCCCCCAGACCCGATCGAGCAATTGTTCCCGACTCCAGACCCGTCCGGGGCGCTCCATGAACGCCGTCAGCAAACGGAACTCGGTCGGACCGAGGCTAAGCGACTCCCCTGCCCTGTAGACCCTGTGTTCGGTCATATCGAGCAGGATGTCGTCATACTCTAACCGCTCACCCACAGCAGCGGGTCGTATGCGGCGCAGCTGCGTCCGAAGCCGCGCCAGGAGTTCGGCCACGGAATAAGGTTTCACCACATAGTCATCAGCGCCTGTTTCCAGCCCCCGGACCTTATCGACCTCTTCCGAGCGCGCGGAGAGCATGATCACCGGAATCCGGTTGGTCTCGGTGCCGTTTTTCAACTGACGACAGACCTCGATACCCGAGACATGCGGCAGCATCCAATCCAGAATGATAACATCTGGCGGGGTTTCCCGGACGACGACCAGGGCCTCGTCCCCGGCCTCGGCGGTGACCACCTGAAACCCTTCAGCACGGATATTGTAGGCTAGAACCTCGCGCTGCGCAGGTTCGTCCTCCACCACCAGAACCAATGGCTCGCCTGCCATGACTTAGCCCTCGCGACCTTGTTCATAGGGAGTCCGGTCTTGTTTCGGACGATCCTCGTCGGGCATCTCGCCGGTGACCAGATAGATCACCTGCTCGCAAATCGAGGTCACATGGTCGCCCATACGCTCGATGTTTTTGGCCATAAAATGCAAATGCATACAGGTGGTGATGTTGCGCGGATCCTCCATCATGAAGGTCAGATATTCACGAAACAGCGCCGAATACATCTGATCAACTTCCAGATCGCGCTCACGCACATCCGCAGCCAGATCGGCGTCGCGCTGGATATAGGCATCAAGCGCATCTTTCAGCATCAACTCGACCGCGCGCGCCATCCGTTTCAACGCTGTCGCCGTACCCTCAATCGGCTGCATCTGGTTCACAACCGAGGTGCGTTTGGCGATGTTTTTGGAGTAGTCGCCGATCCGTTCCAGATTGGCCGAGACACGGAAGACGCTGAGCACGGTCCGCAGGTCCGAGGCGATGGGTTGGCGTTGGGCCAGAATCCGCGCCGCCTCTTCATTGACTTGCTCTTCGAGCGCGTCGATCGCTTTGTCCCCTGCCCTGACCACTTGCGCCAGGTCCTCGTCGCGTGTCTCCAGCGCTTGTGCGGCGTTGACGATGCTTTCCTCAACCAAGCCGCCCATCTTCATGATCATTGCCTGGATGCCTTCCAGGTCACGATCAAAAGACGCTACAATATGTTCTTGATTTGCCATGGTAAAATGCCGTCCTCTTAGCCAATACGGCCCGTAATGTAGCTTTCCGTGCGCGGATCATCGGGATTGGTGAAGATGTGGCCCGTCTCGCCAAATTCGACCAGTTCACCCAGATGGAAGAACGCTGTCTTCTGGCTCACCCGTGCGGCTTGCTGCATCGAGTGGGTCACGATCACGACCGAAAACCGGCTCCGCAACTCGTCGATTAGCTCTTCGACCTGGGCCGTCGCGATCGGGTCGAGTGCTGAGCAGGGCTCATCCATCAGCAACACTTCAGGGTTCGTGGCCACAGCGCGCGCAATGCAAAGACGTTGCTGCTGCCCACCCGAAAGCCCGGTGCCAGGCTGATCCAAGCGGTCCTTCGCCTCTTCCCACAGCGCCGCGCGGCGCAGGGATTTCTCTACGATCTCGTCGAGCGCGGCTTTGTCTTTCGCCAGCCCGTGAATGCGCGGCCCATAGGCCACATTGTCATAGATCGACTTCGGGAACGGGTTTGGCTTCTGAAACACCATGCCAACCTTGGCGCGGAGCTGCACCGGGTCCACCTTGGGGTCATAGATGTCTTCGCCATCAAGCTTGATCTCACCGGTCACGCGCGCCACATCAATCGTGTCATTCATCCGGTTCAGACAGCGCAGGAAGGTGGATTTACCGCAACCCGAGGGGCCGATGAAGGCCGTCACGGTGTTGTCGACGATATCCACATCGACCGCCTTGATCGCGTGGGTCTCGCCATAGAAAACATCCACACCGCGCGCCGCGATTTTTAGCTCATTGGTGTCCACGTTGCGCTCCACTGCTCGCATATCATTCATATGTGCGTCCTCCATAGCGCGATTCTTACCAACGACGCTCAAACCGGCGGCGCAGAAGCACGGCCACCGCATTCATGAAAATCAGGAACACAAGCAACACGATGATTGCGCCAGACGCACGTTCTACAAAGGCAGGGTCCGAGCGTTGTGTCCAGTTATAGACCTGCACCGGCAGCGCCGAAGCGGGGTCAAAGAAGCCTTCCGGCGGGGCTGACGGGTATTCGCGCACAAAGGCCACCATCCCGATCAGAAGCAGCGGTGCGGTCTCGCCCAAGGCTTGCGCCAGTCCAATGATCGTTCCGGTCAGGATCCCCGGCGCGGCCAGCGGCAGGACGTGATGGAAAACCGATTGCATCTTCGACGCGCCAAGCCCCAAGGCAGCCGCGCGGATCGAGGGCGGCACGGCCCGCAGGCTGGCCCGGGTCGCGATGATGATGGTCGGCAACGTCATCAGCGTCAGGACCAGACCGCCGACGATGGGAGCCGATTGCGGCAAGCCTGCGAAGTTGATGAAGATCGCCAAGCCCAGAATCCCGAACACAATCGACGGAACCGCCGCCAGGTTCGAGATGTTCACCTCGATCAGGTCGGTCACCCGATTTTTAGGCGCGAACTCTTCGAGATAGATCGAGGCCGCGACGCCGATCGGCAGGGCCAGAACCAACACCACGATCATCATGTAGAACGAGCCCAAGATCGCGACGCCCAGACCGGCGGCTTCGGGGCGTTGGCCGGACGCATCCGGCGCGGTGATGAAGTTCCAGTTGAAGCGGGTTTCAATCGCGCCAGCGTCAACCATTGCATCGGCCAGCGTAAGCTGTCCCGGTGAGACATTCCGATCCCGCTCGGCGCTGTCCATCGTCACGCGGCCTTTGAAATAGCCATCAATCCGGCCACGAGCGAGGAGTTCAAGCGTCACGGTCTCGCCAATGATCTCCGGGTTGGCGAGGACCATGGCGCGCAATTGCGCCGGCGCCTCTTCGGAGATCATCGCCGCCATTTCGCGCGGGCCAAGGTCGGTTTCAATGCCCAACTCGGCCACGTGATCTACGAAAGCCTGACCTAGAAGCGGGGCATAGCCAAAGGTCGTGACTCGGGCCATCTCCGCAGGGTCACGATTGCCGGCCGGGTCGAGCCGTTCGGCAACCAATTCCACGGGGAAAGTGATGAAGGTCTGCCGGAAGGAACTCAGACCGTTCGACAAAATCGAGGTCAGCAGCAGGATCAGAGCCATAATCCCGACAATGACCGCCGCCATACCATAAGCACGGAACCGGGCCTCGGCGCGGTTGCGGCGCTTGGTACGGTCATCGGTTGCAAGAAGCGAGCTTTTGACCCGGCGCGGTTCTGCGGTTGCGTCACTCATTCGTACTGCTCCCGATATTTGCGCACGATGTAAAGCGCCAGAACGTTGAGCCCGAGGGTGATGACAAAGAGCGTCAGACCAAGGGCGAAGGCAACCAGCGCTTCGGGGCTGGAGAAATCCGTGTCGCCGGTCAACTGGCCGACGATCTTCACGGTTACGGTGGTCATCGCCTCAAACGGGTTCAGGTCAAGCTTGGCCGCGGCCCCTGCCCCAAGGACCACGATCATCGTCTCGCCGATGGCGCGGGACGCAGCCAAAAGCACAGCGCCGACAATGCCGGGCAAAGCGGCGGGCAGGATCACCTGCTTCACGGTTTCCGATTGCGTCGCGCCCAGGCCATAGGACCCATCGCGCAAGCTTTGCGGCACAGCATTGATGATGTCATCCGACAGCGAGGAGACAAATGGGATCAGCATGATGCCCATCACGATCCCGGCGGTCATCACCGAGGAGGAGGAACTGCCCAACCCAAGCGGCTCCGCGAAATAGTCGCGCAGCATCGGCCCGACCGTGATCAGCGCGAAAAGCCCGTAAACGATGGTTGGGATACCGGCGAGGATTTCAATCAGCGGCTTCGCAATAGAGCGGACCTTCGGCCCGGCATATTCCGCCATGTAGATCGCTGCGAAAAGTCCGATCGGCACCGCGACCAAGAGCGCGATGAAAGAGACATAAAGCGTGCCCCAAAGCAGCGGGATCAGGCCAAGCTCGGACCCGCCTTCGAAGCTTGGCCGCCATTCCAGGCCAAAGAAGAAGTCCTGCCAGGGATAGAGTTCGAAGAAATTGAAGGTCTCGAACAGCATCGAGAACACGATGCCGATGGTCGTCATGATCGCGATGGTTGAGGCCAGGATCAGAATCGAGAGCACAGCGCGTTCGACCATGTTGCGCGCCCGAAACTCCTGATGCGTCCGCACATAGGCATAGGCCAGCCCAAGGGCGGCGAGGATGAGCACGGCGGCCGTCATCATCACATTGCCCGTCGCGTTCAGCGACCGGTACCGTTGCGCGGCGCGCAAGACATCGGCGGTCACCTCGCCTCCAAGCGCCACGCCAACAGCGCCAAGACGGGCGCGCACGTCGGTGAATTCTGCGCGGATCGACTGCGCTTCGTCTTCGGTAAGCGCGCCCTGCTCCACCGCGACGTCCAGTCCTTCGGCCACACGCCGCACGTCGGACATCACCAAGCTGCGCGAGCCGGCTTCCTCGATGGCGGTCTCCGAGATCATCGACGTCACCTGCCGCTCGATCACCATCGGCTGCAAGATGAGCCAGATGGACAGAACCAAAAGCGCGGGCACAATGGTGAAGATGGACACATTGGTCCCGTAGTAATTCGGCAGCGAATGCAGGATGCGGCTGTCGCCTCCGGCGCTGGCTAGCGCGCGTTGACGACCCATCACATAGCCCACAACGCCGAACACCAGCACGATCACGAAGATCCAAAGCAGAGGCATGGGGGTCTGGCTTTCTAAGTCAGAAAGAAAGAAGTGGCGGGGCCGTCATAACGACCGCCCCGCCGAGAGCAAGCTCTGCTTACATGGTTTCTTCGTTTTCGATCATGGACTGGGTGTCGGCCAGTTCCGGATCGGCCACGAGGCCATAGGCTGCCAGCGGGCCGAAGGGGCCAGCGATATCATCGGAGACGAAGAACGAAGCGTATTCCTTCAGGCCCGGGATCACACCGATATGCGCCGCTTTGATGTAGAAGAACAGCGGACGCGAGACCGGGTATTCACCCGTTGCGATGCTTTCCACTGTCGGCGTGATGCCGGACATGGTGGCAACCTGCAGCGTGTCGGTGTTGTTCTGGTAGAAGGCCAGACCAAAGACGCCGATGCCTTCCGGGTTGGCCGAGATACGGGCCAGGGTCTCGGTGTAGTCACCATCGATGTCGACCGAGACGCCATCGGCGCGTAGCTCGAGGCAAGCCTCTTCTGCGGCATCTTCGTCCATGCCCATGCCCATCATGGCTTCCATGGCACCGGTGTCTTCGCAGCCCTGAAGGATTACGTTCTCTTCAAAGACTTCACGCGTGCCGTGGCGGGTGCCGGGGATATAAGCCGCGATGTCCTGATCGGGAAGACCGTCACGGACCTGCGCCCAGGAGCTGTTCGGGTTGGAGACCATGGCGCCATCAACGGGGAGCTCGGCGGCCAGGGCCAGGTACCAATCGGACGGGGTGAACTCAAACGAGTTGCCGTTGATGTCAGACGCAAACACGATGCCGTCATAGCCGAAGCGCACTTCGATGATGTCGGTCACGCCGTTTTCGGCGCAGGTTGCGACTTCGCTGTCGCGGATCGAACGCGAGGCGTTGGCGATGTCGATGGTGTTTTCGCCCACGCCTTCGCAGAACCGGCGCAGACCGGTCGAAGAGCCACCGGATTCGACAACCGGGGTCGGGAATTCGAAGTTTTCACCGAACGCTTCGGCCACAATCGCAGCATAGGGCAGCACGGTCGAGGACCCGGCGACCTGCACGTTGTCGCGGCTTTGAGCAGCAACGGCAGTGGCCGAAACGGCGGCAACAGCCAGCGCGGATACGGTCAATTTAGCGAAAGACATGTAAGGAGACTCCCATAGAGTTTGTAAATCGTCTCGAACGCGCAGACATCACGCGCTCTCAACCCGCGAGCTATCGAGATGACGCAATGCTTTTGTGACAGGTTCGTAACAGTTTTATGACAGTGACAGATGTCGACCGATCAGACATTCACCGGACCTTAAGGTTTCCCTTAGGCGACAACCAATTAACCCTTTGGTAAGAGGACCGAAAACGTGCTCCCCTGCCCCAGTTCGCTGGAAATCCGCAACCTCCCGCGATGGCGATTGACGATATGTTTCACAATCGCGAGGCCAAGCCCGGTGCCGCCCATGGCCCGGCTGCGATGCGTATCGACCCGATAGAATCGCTCGGTCAGGCGTGGCAGGTGGAGCGGATCGATCCCGTCGCCCTGATCCACCACATCGACGCGAACCACCGGGCCCTTCAAAGATCCTGTGCCGGTCTCTTCACTGACCCTGAGCACCACAGGCCGGTCAGCCCCGGCATATTTGAGCGCATTTTCGGTGAGGTTCAGGAAAACCTGCGTCAGTTGGTCGGAATCGCCGGTCACCATCACGGGCGCCTCTGCGCCCTCGATCTCAATCCGATTGCCGGCCTCCTCCGCCACTTGGCGGAGCGAGGCAATGGTGCTGGCCAGAATGTCCGACAGATTCACGGTCTCCGACGGGCGCATCCGTTCCTGACCCTCGACTCGGCTGAGCGAAAGCAGATCAGAGATCATCCGATTCATCCGCCGGGCTTCATCCTCCATGATCCCCAGGAAACGCTCTTGCGCCTCCGAGTCATCGCGGGCCGGGCCTTTTAAGGTTTCGATGAAGCCCAAGATGGCCGTCAGCGGCGTGCGCAACTCATGGCTCACATTGGCGACGAAGTCGCGGCGCATCTCCTCGGCTTCGCGCAGATGCGTGATGTCTTGGAAATGCAGCAAAACGTCATCATAGCCCGTGACATCCTGGCTAAGCGGCCGGATCGTGATGCGAAACACCGTCTCACCGGCCTGATCGGTTTGAACGAAGCGGGCCTCGCCATTTTCGCGCGTGGCATAGGCGGCTTCGATCCGGCTTAACAATGCAGGTTGTCTAAGCGCGGTCACATAATTCCGGCCAATAATCCAGTCCCCGAGAAGCTCCGTCGCGGGGGCGTTTCCAGCCCGGATCAGCCCTGCCGCATCCAATAGCAACATCGGTTCCGGAACCGCCTCCAGCAGGCTACCGATGACAATATCGGGCATGGCTCAGGCCTTTCAAAACTCAAAATAATTCGTGTCGTCGCGATAGCGATTTTTGCGAAGCTCCACAATGGCGCGACGTCATTGCGAGCTTTTACGCGCATATATCAGAAAATCGCGCCCCACCCCTTTTCAAGTGCAAGGAAACCGTTAGATTGCTTTCATCTGCAACCGTGACAACGGAGCGGCCTGTTTCGAAAGAGCGGACGCAGATCGAACATAAGGACATGCTTCGGCATGCGAGGCACATGATGGACGGCCCGATGGATCAGCGCGCATTGCGCCACGAGGCCAGGGATGCACGTGATGGTCAGGTGCGTTCTGTCCTGGCTGTTGCCTTGAGTACCAATGTCATCGACCTGTTGCCGCGCCATGTGTTGGAGCCAAACTCCATTGTCCAGCGCGTCTCCTATGAGATGTTGGGCAATGTCACGCTGATCGGCACCCATGCCCCGTTGCTGATCCTGTCGCCGCTCGTGACGCCCATGTTTGATGCGCTCGATATGGCGCAATTCTTGACCGAGTCCGGGTATCGCGGGCGCTATCTGGCGCTCGTCGACAAATTGCCAAGCGCCAATCTGATCCGGCGCGAAGTCGCTGCGCAGTCGCCCGATTTGAATTTCGATATGATCGTGCTCGACGGCTCATCGCCGCTGCATTCGCTTTAGACGGCGGCCAAAGCCTGGCTGAAATCGGCTTTGAGAAGGTCAATCTCTTCGATCCCCACCGACACCCGGAAAAACCCTTCGGTCATGCCAAGGACCGCGCGCGCTTCTGGCGTCAAGGCCCGGTGCGATGAGCTGGCCGGATGAGACACCGTTGTCCCCACATCCCCAAGCGTGGGCGCAAAGGCCAGTTGCGGCACCGCCTCAATCATCCTGTTCGCCTCGGCCCGACCGCCTTTGATGACAAAGCTCACCATATTGCCGTCGCGCCCGCCAAGCAGCGCTTGCGCCCGGGCAAAGTCTGGGTGATCCGAACGGCCCGGATAGAGCACGGTTTCGACACCTGGCAGCGTTGCCAGATGATCAGCCAGCGCGCGCGCATTGGCCTCGGCCCGGTCGAAGCGCAGCGGGAAGGTGTAGAGGCCCCGCTCGGCCAGCCAGCATTCATAGGGACTCGGCGTCAGGCCCGTTGTGACCGCGAAATCATAGATCGCCTTCTGATGCGCCGGGTCCTTCGCAACCGCATATCCCAGGGTCACATCGGAATGCCCCGCCAAAAGCTTGGTCACCGAATGGATCACCACATCCGCGCCATGGTCGAACGGCCGGTAGCCGAACGGCGTCGTGAAGGTGTTGTCGACAACCAAGAGGAGGCCATGTTTTCGGGCCAGCGCGGCGATCCCCTCCATATCCGCCACGCGCAGCGTCGGATTCGAGACAACCTCCACCAGGATCATCTTGGTTTCAGGGGTGATCGCCGCTTCAAACGCGGCGGCATCGGTCGGGTCGGCCAGCCCCGTCGTGATGCCGAAGCGGGGCAGGTCCTGCGTCATCAGCCGGAGAGAACGGCCATAAAGCTGATCGCCTCCCAAGACATGATCGCCCGCTTTCAGAAGCCCCATCAGAACCGCCGTGACCGCCGCCATGCCGGAGCCGGTGATCAGCCCGCCCGTCGCGCCCTCAAGCATATCGATCTTGCTGGCGAGCACTTCCGCATTCGGATGCCCCTCACGGGCATAGGTATAGCCCTTCGTCGTGCCTTCATATTGCGCATCAAGCGCGTCCGGCGAGGGCGAGGCATAGACCACCGATTGCTGCAAGGGCGTGACCACCGCCCGGCTGACGCTTTCAGGAAACGCCGTCCGGCGCACAAGGGTTTCCGGGCGGCTATTGGAGCGGTCAGTCATAGCAAATCTCACAGAATTAACCGCGACGGCATGCCGCCGCGGGTGTCGATCAGTGGGGAGCGGACGGCGTTACGGCCGCACCGTTCCATCACCGGTTACAAGATATTTGAACGAGGTCAATTGCTCGGCGCCCACTGGCCCGCGCGCATGCATCTTACCCGTGGCAATCCCAATCTCCGCGCCCATGCCGAACTCTCCGCCATCGGCGAATTGAGTCGAGGCGTTATGCATCAAGATCGCGCTATCGAGCCGGGTGAAGAACCGCATCGCCGCAGCATCATCCTCGGTGATGATCGCATCAGTGTGGTTCGAGCCATAATCGCGAATATGGGCAATCGCGCCGTCGATATCGTCCACCACCTTCGCGGCGATCACCATATCAAGAAACTCGCGCCCGAAATCATCGTCCTCAGCGGCAACCGTTCCGTCGATCTTGGCCAAGGTCGCATCGGCGCGCACTTCGACGCCCGCATCGATCAACGCTTTGATCACCCCCTGCCCGATCGTCTCGACCACATCACGATGGATCAAGAGGCACTCGGCGGCGCCACAAATCCCCGTGCGCCGGGTCTTGGCGTTCAAGGTGACTTTCAACGCCTTCTCCGGGTCGGCGGCGGCGTCGATATAGATATGGCAAATGCCTTCGAGATGGGCAAAGACCGGCACCCGCGCCTCGCGCTGCACCAGCCCCACGAGGCCTTTGCCGCCTCGCGGGACAATCACATCCACCGTCTCGGCCATCGTCAGGAGTTCTTGCACCGCCGCCCGGTCGCGGGTTGGCACGCGCTGCACCGCGTCTTCGGGCAGCTCGGCGGCGCAAAGTCCGTCATTTAGACAGTCTACCAGCAGCCCGGAGGAATGAAAGCTCTCGGACCCGCCGCGCAAAATCACGGCGTTGCCTGATTTGAGGCAAAGCGCGCCCGCATCCGCCGTCACATTCGGGCGGCTTTCATAAATCACGCCGATTACACCAAGCGGCGTGCGGACGCGCTTGATATGTAACCCGCTTTCCATGTCCCATTCGGTGATGGTTTCGCCCACAGGGTCAGCCTGCCCCGCCACGGCGCGGAGGCCGGTCACGATGCTTTGCACCCGGTCCTCGTCCAACATCAGCCGGTCGAGCATCGCGGCGCTCAGGCCCTTCTCGCGGCCAAACGCCATATCTTTTTCATTTGCCGCAATGATCTCGGCGCGCCGCGCCCAAACCGCATCCGCCGCCGCGTTGAGCGCCGCCTCTTTCGCCTCTGGTCGCGCAAAGGCCAGGTCTGCAGCAGCTGCTTTCGCGCGCTGGCCAATCTCGGCCATCAAGGCGGGGATATTATCGGTCAGGTCTTTCATAGCGAACCTCATGACGGGTCTGAGCGGTTAGGATAGGCGGAATTGGTCGCAGGGGAAAGAGAGCGGATCAGAGCACCATGTCGTCGCGATGCACCAGAGCCGCGCGGCCCGGATAGCCCAAGATCGGTTCAATCTCGCGGCTATGATGCCCCGCAATCGCCCGCGCTTCCTCGGCGGTATAGCGGGCCAAGCCAAGCCCAAGTCGGGACCCATCCGGGCCATCCAACTCCACCGGGTCGCCCCGTTTGAAGCTGCCCGTGACCCCGGTGATCCCGGCGGGCAACAGCGATTTGCCCCGACCCAGAGCCGCAACAGCCCCTGCATCGAGCGTCAGCACGCCTTTCGGCTTCATCGCCGCAATCCAGCGTTTCCGCGCGGCTTGCGGATCGAGCGTGGCGGTGAACCAGGTGGCCTTGCCGCCGTGCTCCAGCGCGTTCAGCGGACGCTCCACCGAGCCTTCGGTTATCGCCATCGCGCAGCCCGCCACCGTCGCGGTTTTCGCCGCCATCAGCTTGGTCTTCATGCCACCTTTGGACAGGCCCGAACCGGCATCGCCCGCCATCGCCTCGATCTCGGGCGTGATCGCCTCGATCAGGTCGAACCGCTTGGCTGACGGGTCTTCACCTGGATTGGCGGAATAGAACCCGTCCACATCGCTGAGCAACACCAGTTGATCCGCCCCCGCCATCACCGCCACGTTCGCGGCCAGCCGGTCATTGTCACCATAGCGGATTTCGTCGGTCGCAATCGTGTCATTCTCATTCACAATTGGCACCACACCGAGGCTCAGCAGCGCGCCAAGCGTCGCCCGCGTGTTCAGATAGCGCCGCCGATCGCCACTATCATCCAAGGTGAGCAGAATTTGCGCCGTGGTGATCTCATGCGGCGCCAGCGCCTCCTCATAGGCGCGCGCGAGGCGGATTTGCCCGACCGCGGCCGCGCCTTGCGCCTGCTCCAATGACAAAGCGCCGTCGCCCAGGCTCAATGCCCCGCGACCGAGCGCAATCGACCCGGAGGAAACCAGGATCACATCCGCGCCGCGCGCCTTGATCCGCGCCACATCTTCGGCCAAAGCCTTCAACCAATCGGCTCTCAGCGCACCGCTGGCCCGGTCGACCAGAAGCGCCGAGCCGATTTTCACCACCAGGCGCTTGGCCTGGGTCAGGTCGGGGGTCAGGGGCGCCACGGTCCGGGGTCCTCAGTTTCGGCGCGCAACCTCAGGCGGTCCGCATCGACCTGCGCCCGCACGGTCCGCAGCACATCGACCAGGCCGGTGCGGGCGACACCAGACATCTCCATCACCGGTCCAGCGACGGCTTCCAGAGCGGCGCGTTTCTCAGCCCGTTCCTCATCGCTCAGCGCGTCGATCTTGTTCAGGGCCGTCACCCTCGGCTTCAATGCAAGATCGCCGCCATATTCTTCCAACTCATGGATGATGGTGCGGTAATCCTCCGCCACATCCTCGGCCGTGCCATCAACCAGATGCAGCAGCACCGAGCAACGCTCCACATGGCCCAAGAACTGGTCGCCCAGCCCCCTGCCCTCATGCGCGCCCTCAATGAGTCCTGGAATATCGGCCACGACAAATTCGGCATTGTCGACGCCGACAACCCCCAGATTGGGGTGTAGTGTGGTGAATGGATAATCTGCGATTTTGGGGCGTGCGTTCGACGTCGCCGCCAGAAAAGTAGATTTGCCCGCATTGGGCAGCCCCAAGAGGCCGACATCCGCAATCAGCTTCAACCGCAGCCAGATTGTCCGCTCAACCCCTTCAAGCCCGGGATTGGCCCGGCGCGGCGCCTGGTTGGTGGAGGATTTGAAATGCAGGTTGCCAAAGCCGCCATTGCCCCCCTTGGCCAGCAGCACCCGTTGCCCCACCTCAGTGATGTCGGCAATCACCGTCTCTTCGTCGTCTTCTAGGATCTCGGTGCCAACCGGCACGCGCAGCACGATATCATCGCCGTCTTTGCCGGTCCGCTGCTTGCCCATACCGGGCTGGCCGTTCTTGGCGAAGAAATGCTGTTGATAGCGGAAATCGATGAGCGTGTTCAGCCCATCGACGGCTTCGGCCCAGACATCGCCGCCGCGCCCGCCATCCCCGCCATCGGGCCCGCCATATTCGATGTATTTCTCCCGCCGGAAGGACACAGCCCCACCGCCGCCGCCGCCAGAACGGATATAGACTTTGGCTAGATCGAGGAATTTCATCGGCTCAGGCTCCGGGCGCGGGTCGCGCGGCCCCTGCGATAGAGAGGTTTGGGCCGGGGCTCAAGTCATCCCCGACCCAGATGTGCTCTATTGCAGCTTTTTCAGGTAGGTCCAGGTTGCCACCTTGGCGCCGCGCGCGACGGAAAACGCCTCCGCATCGCCCAGATAGTCGAACCCGGCATTGGTCAGAACGCGTGCGCTCGCGGGGTTGTCCTGAAACACGCTGCCGAAAATCGTGGCGTTGCCCAACGGGTTTGCCGCGACGAGGGCGGCCACCGCTTCTGAGGCGAGGCCCGTGTTCCACATGCCCGGCGCAATCCAATAGCCGATCTCGGACTGGTTGCGATCCATCTGCTTGAGGGAGATCACCCCCAACAGCTCGGAGCCGCCATCTTCGGAGGCATCCATCACCCAAACATGCTCCGTCCGCTCCGCGTCCAACGCGCTCGTAATAAACAGCTCGACGGTCCCGGGCGGCAGCGGATGTGGGATCGAGGAGGTCATATCGGCGACCCGACGATCCGAGGCATACATTGTCATCAGGCCCGCATCGGATTTGCGGATCGGGCGCAGCACAAAACGCGGCGTGTCGATCACGGCCTGCGCGATGATGGTTTCTTGTCTCATGCCTGTTCCTCCTCCGAAACAGATCCCCTTATGTTTCTCCTGCCTCCCTTCTCAGGTGGCGATCGATGGGGGTGGTCGCAAGGGTCTCCCACTTGCAGTAACCAAATAATGAAAAAGGGGCCGGCGTTTCCGCCGACCCCCCAAATTTTCTATAAGGTTCGACGTTACTCAGCGGCCTCGGCAGCTGGCATGACGGAAATGAAGGTACGACCCTTGAAGCCCTTGGCAAAGGTGACATGGCCCTGTTCGGTCGCAAAGATTGTGTGGTCTTTGCCCATGCCCACGCCTTCACCCGGCCACCATTTGGTGCCGCGCTGACGCACGATGATATTGCCGGGGATCACAAGTTCCCCACCGAATTTCTTGACGCCCAACCGGCGTCCGGCAGAATCGCGCCCGTTGCGCGAGGAGCCACCTGCTTTTTTATGTGCCATGTGTCTCTCTCCTTACTCGGCCAATTTCTTCGCTTGTTCGACCCAGCCTTCGCGCTCGATCCGGCCTTTGAACGACAGTTTCTCGTCCATAGCAGCGATATCGTCCGCGGTCCAACCTGCAATCTGTGCGAAGGTTGTGACGCCAGCGGCCAGCAGTTTCTTCTCCAGCGCCGGGCCAACACCCGACAGCTGTTTCAGATCGTCGCCACCCGCAGCCGCTTCGGCTTTCGGCGCAGCTTTCTTGGGCGCCGCTTTCTTCGGGGCGGCCTCGGCCTTCGGCTCCGCCTTGGCTTTCGCGGCGGGTTTGGCTTTCGCCTTCGGCGCTTCCGCCGCAACAGCAGGCGCCGAGCCGGCACCGATTGCGGCCATCACACCGGTCTTATCGCCACCCTTGGCGAGAATGTCGGTGATCCGAAGCAGCGTCAGTTGCTGACGGTGACCCTTGGTGCGCTTCGACGAATGCTTCCGCCGACGCTTCACGAAATGGATCAGTTTCTCGCCCTTGATCTGGTCGATCACCGTGGCTTGCACCGCGGCACCGTCAACATTCGGCGTGCCCAGCACAGGCGCATCACCGCCCAGCATCAGAATCTCATTGAATTGGACGGTATCACCCGCCGCTGCGGCCAGCTTTTCCACGCGCAGAACGTCGCCGGACTGCACCTTGTACTGCTTGCCACCGGTCTTCAGGACCGCAAACATCGTCATCTTCCTTCTACCCCGCGCCCTGTGGCCCCCATCTTCAGGTGTTCTCGCGGATCAAACCGCGCCTCGGGCTGCGTGCCCCTCTCGGGACATCTTCGACAAATCAAAACCGCCGCAGGTAATCCCCGCGGCCACAGAGGCCTGCGTATGCCCGAGCCTCGCGCTGCTGTCAAGCGATGCTGCAGCGGTTTTCTGGCCCCTTACCAAGGGCTCAGACCCGCCGCGCGGCTCAGGTTTCTTCGCCGGCGACAAACAAGGCCGCCGCCGCGCCCAGATCATAGCTGACCGCCTCGAACATCGCATCGAAGGCCGCAAATAGTGTGCGGTTCAACACGCGCCCGGCGGGGCTCTCCGACAATGTAATATAGGCATCCATATCCGCATCGCTAAGCGCATCATAGGCGACGATTTGATACGAAAAGAGCCAAAGCTCCGTTTCGGCGCGGATCTCGGGCTCTTGGCTCCACACTTCCGCCAACATCAAATCCTCGGGCAATTCGACGTCAAAGGCACCGCCATCCACCAGCCCGCGATAGAACGCGAAGTTCGAGTTCAAGGCGCCCGCCACATTCAGGTCGACCAGGGCGTTGGCGTCGTTGAAGGCGCGCAATTGATCGATGCGCGGGTTTTCGGCGGCCAGTTCCTCGCGAAACACGATATTGGCGGCCTCTTCCACAACCGGGTCGATGAATTCGCGCCGGGCGAGGATCTCACCTTCCACGATGCGCCGCCCGATCTCGGTTGCGAAAAACGCGTTCAGGGTGGTGAGGTCATCGGCGCTGAATGCATCCTCTGGAACGGCCGCTTCGAAATCCTGTGTCAGCCGTTCGAGACTGTATGTCTGTGCAACCATCGCGGGCCAGGCGGCCCCGCCCTGCCCCGGAAACATCTCCGCTTCCAGATCATCGGCATAATCGATCCCCTCGATCGACATGATTTCCAACACATCGTAAAGCCCGATCGCCTGAAACAAAGTGTACAGCTCCGGGTTCTCCGCCGCGATCACACTGCCCGGCGCAATTTGGGCCTCCACCGGTGTCTCCGGCGTGGTCTGCGCCAAAGCGGCTCCGGCCATGACACTCAAAGCAAAGCAGGTGGCGAATGGCAATGCACGCAACATGGGCTCTCCTTATTGGGGCCGTCACGACCCGGTCTTTCTCTAAAACATGGGCAAGTGGGCGCAGGAAATCCACTGCCAAACCGCGCCCGTCTCGAAGAGTTGAGCGAAGCTCCGCCGGTCCGGCATTGGCGCGGGCGGCAAACTTGTCGGCAAGACCCCCCTTGCGCGGGCGCACGGCTGCGGCTATTCCCCCGCTCCACGACCCCTGATTAAGCGCGGAGAGGTGCCGGAGTGGTCGAACGGGGCGGTCTCGAAAACCGTTGTGGGTGCAAGCCTACCCAGGGTTCGAATCCCTGTCTCTCCGCCACCTTCGAAAACGAACCCGGCTTTGCCTTTTGGCGGCCCGACCGTCTCGACAAGGTCTTATTGCGACCGATGCCGTTCGCAGTCGGTCGTTTTTAATCATAAGTATTTTTTATGGCCGCGCTTTCGGGTCGACCTGATCACATCTAATTCCGCTATTGATAGACCTAAGGTGCTGACCAACTTCTGCGAGATGTCTCGCTTTGGCGATCAGAGCATCGCCGATAGTCGGGTTATCGGGCGTATCAAATCGTCGTCCGATTTCGGGACAGAAGATGCCCACCCCACTCCGCCATACAACCGCACGAAAGTGATATTTCTCTATATAAACTTAATTGCAGGCGTTCTCGCTCCCGTAAGACCGCTACCGCGCATCGTCAGATCGGGTTGCAATGTCTATTATGCGCGAGAAACCGGTGACCTGACGCGCTTCGGGTTATGTGCCGCCGTCCCGCCAACATATCGGCGTCACTTATGAACGCTTACATCATGCCCTTCCGCAACATTCATTGACACTGAAAAGATTTCAGTTAAAAAGCTAATTAATCAATCTGAGCATTTTGGCTCGAAAAAAGATTGAAAGACTGAGGCGAAAGGGGAGTTACGATGAAGATCACAGTACAATTGCGTCCGTCCAGCGGGCGTCTGACGAAGTGGAAAGGTAAGGTCGCGTCCATATCGCCAACCGGCGGACGGCTCCTGTCGTCCTGCTCCCTGGGGGCGCTGGCTCTGGCAACAGGCTTGGCAGTGCCAACAGTCTTGGTGTCCCCGGGCGCAGGGTTCGCGGGCACCTGCGTTGAAACGTCGCCGGGTGTCTTTACCTGCTCCGGCGCGGCTGACGCCGGCGGTTCAGATGCAGAGGTGGTGATCGGCACGGGCGGAGCAGTCTCGGTTGAGACCGCCGTTGGTTTTGGAAACGATACAACGACGGGCACCGACTCTGGTGGCTTCGGCACCGGAATCATCAACGGTATCGATATTCAAGGCACTGGCGGTGTCACGTTCACCGACGCAAATTCTTCGACCGTGACGGGGCAAAATGCCGGCCTCTCCGTTCGCAATAGCACCGGCGAAGTGGCAATTGTGACGACTGGTGCAATAACCGGGCTGAACTCTGATGGCATCAGCCTCAACAACACCGGCCTTGGGGCGGGAAGTACGATCAATGCTGGTGGAGATGTCACCGGCAGACTAACCACTGGCGGAAGGGGCATTGACGCAAACAATGCCACCGGGGCTATGACGATCTCAACAGCTGCGGGCACAACGGTTTCATCAGGCGGTGATGGCATTTTGGCGACTAACGGGAACAGTGTCGGCGTGAATGACCTCACGATCACGACCGGTGGTCAGGTCATTGGTACCGGCAACTATGCGATCAATGCGACCCAGAATGATGACGGAAATCTTGTGATCCAGACCTCAGACACCGTCACCGGTGGCGCCCAGGGCATTCGCGCTCAAAATCTCAATGGCGGCAACATCAGTATCGTGAGCACGGCCGCCGTTGAAGGAACCAGCCAATCCGGAATCTTTGCCTTCAATCAAGGCAGCACCACTGGCGATGTATCCATCTCCGCAACCGATGTGACAGGTGGCACTTCGGGAGTGTACGCACTCAACAACGGAACTGGCATCACAAGAGTTGTCACGTCTGGCACGGTGGCGAGCAACTCCGATGGCATTATCGCCGACAACACGACTGCTGCAACGGGAGCAATGGAGATCGACGTCTCTGGCGACGTGACCGGTGGACGACACGGTATCTCAGCGACCAACGATGGGTCGGGTGCTTTGACCATTACGGTCAGCGACGCCGTAACCGGCGGAACGTCCCAAAATGGTGACGGCATCCGCACTCTCACAGGGACGGGCGGGACCACTGCCACCATCACATTGAACACGGGTGCCGATGTCAGAGGCGGCAGCGGAGGGTTTGCCATTTCAAATGATGGCGGCAATTCACAGACACTTGTTAACACGGGCGCCTCGGTTGCCGGTGATATCAGCCTAGGTGACGGTTCTGACAACTTGACCTTCGCTGGCGGGAGCTTTGACACGGATGCGGAGTTTAATGGTGGTGATGACATCGACGCCACGGATGGCTCTGTTGACGTCCTAACCTTTGTGGGATCCAGTGGATCGCTTGGGGGGGGAATATCGACAACTGGGAACAGGTCGTTATCGGTGCAAGCTCAGCCATAACGTTGGACAACTTCGGGATGACGGCTGGCACAACAACGGTCGATGTTGGCGGCACCCTTTCTTTTGTTCGCGACCTGTTTACCTTCGGAGGTGCTGGCATATTTGATGGTGGCAACCTAACCAACGCGGGAACAGTTACACTTCAGAACGGTACCGCCGCTGATACAGTGACCGTATCTGGCGACTACACTGGCGGCGGTCGGCTTTTGATCGATGTCGATTTTGCCGCTGACACCGCAGATACCCTGACGGTTCAGGGCGCTGTGTCGGGCGTGACGTCGATTGAAATTGCCGATGTCTCGACGACGACAGCAAGCGGTAACGATATTCTTGTTGTGGATACCGATGGGCTTGCATCGCCATCCGATGCCTTTGCTTTGGCGACCGGCCCGGTGGCCAGCGGCGCGTTCCTCTATGACCTGGAACAGGACACAACCGATCTGGATTGGTATCTGCGCTCCACCGGTCAACTCAGCAGCACCGGTGCGATCTATGAGGGCCTTCCCCTGGTTCTTGCCGGGTTCAACAGCTTGCCGACCATGCAGCAGCGTGTGCGCCAGCGGTCGTCTATAGAAGGCCAAGAGCTGTGGGTGCGCTTTGTTGGCGATCGTTTGGACACGACCCCCTCCTCTTCCGACGACGGCATCAGCTATGAAAGCACCCAGACCGGTCTGCAAGCCGGGGCGGATTTCGACCTGGAAACCAATGGCATCGGCCGTTGGGTTATCGGGGCAACCATGCAATATGGTCAGATTTCCGCCGATATGAGCGGCGCGAGTGGCACAGGCCAGATTGACGCCGATGGCTATGGGATCGGGGCGACCGGCACCTGGTTCAGTGGCACAGGCTTGTATCTCGATTTCCAAGGTCAAGCGAACTGGATCTCCAGTGATATCGCCTCGTCGGCCGCCGGCACCCTCGCAACCGGACATGACAGCCAGGCTCTGGCAATCAGCTCCGAGATCGGGCAGCGCATCACCCTTGCTGGCGGCGGCACGCTGACCCCGCAAGCGCAGATGATATGGGGCATGGTCGATGGCGACGCTATGACCGATGAGGACGGCAATGCGGTGGACCCAGGAACCAATGACACCTTGGTGACCCGGCTTGGTCTGGCCTATGAAACGGAGGTCACCGACCGTGGTCAGTTCAATGCCATTGGCAATATCTGGCATGACCTGTCCGGCGCGCAGACCACAAATGTCGCTGGTGCCGATCTGTCGGCAGAGGCGGAGTCGACCTGGGCCGAAATCGGCATTGGCGGCGATTTGCAGCTTGCCCCGGGGCAGTCGCTCTATGGTGAGGCCAGCTACCGAACCGCTCTGGGCGGTGCCTCCTCGGACAATCGGGGCCTACGCCTTTCGGCAGGGTTCCGAATGGACTTCTGATCCAGTGGATGCGGTGCCAAAACTGCAACGTAGTACCACGAACATCGCCCCCGCCTGCACTCGCGGGGGCGATGCTCCTCTAACAAACAGGCCCCCCTGCTGATGCGATCTCTCGCTCGCAAGCCTTTTTTAGTCAAAATGCACACGCGCAGTGATGGCCCGGATCAATCCACGCGTCCATGTCCGATACCGCTATCGATACGTTCCAGGCACCGATCCACCCTGTAACTCCCCTTGCTGATCCATGCGGAATTCTGCGTTTGATACGTGCGGCGGCTTATGTCGGATACCCCCCAAACGGTGGTGGAGAAGATACGCTTTTGTGCGACACCCAATTGCCAATATCGACTCTATTACAATAACATAAGGTATAAACACGCCGCAGAATCGCCGCAGAATACCGGAGAATGTGGCCATCGCACGGCCTCTGGACACCTCATCGGCAGACATCTGCAGGCTCGCCACCGCCCGGTCCATGCGACGCCATCCTGCCAACACCTTGACGTCGTGGGTTCTGCCCCCCGATCAGGCTTTCAAACGCCATCTATTGACAGGAAAAAGTTTTCATTTAAAAGTTTAAGTAATCAGTCTGAGCATTTTAACTCGAAACAAAGATTGAAAAATGGGGCAAAAGGGCAATCACGATGGCAATGACGGATCATTGGCGTCCCTCGACGGGGCGTCTGACGAAATGGAAGGGTAAGGTCACGTCCATATCGCCGACGGGAGGGCGGCTTTTGTCGTCTTGCTCTTTCGGGGCGCTGGCTCTTGCGACCGGCCTGGCCATGCCGGCGCTTTTTATGTCAACGGGTGCGGCTTTTGCTGGCAACTGCGCTCAAACGTCGCCGGGTGTCTATAGCTGCTCCGGCGCGGCCAGCGCGACCGGGACAGATTCATTGCAGTGGATGGAGGTAGATGGCCCGGTCTCCGTTGAAACCACACCGGGGTTTGGGGTTGATAGTTCGAACACTAACCTCCCTGGAGTTCTCCAACCGGACCTTAATGCGATCCGCATTATAAGCCGTGGCGGTGCCAGTTTCATCGATAACCATAACTCGACAATCACCGGGTCCAACAATGGTTTAGACATCTTCAATCAAGACGGCGGCGGGGTATCAGTCCTAACAACCGGAGATGTTACGTCGTTTGGCTCACAGGCCATCTTCACCACTAACACTGGCATTGGGCCGGGAACCGTAATCGACGCTCGGGGGAACGTGACCCTTGACAGAATAGCAGGGGGCCGCGGTATTTTCGCTCAGAATTCGACGGGCGCTTTGACGATCAGAACCGCCGCCGGAAGGACCGTTTCGGCGCCGTTATTCGGCATTCTAGCTGAGAATGACTCTTCAATCGGGCGGCATGATCTGACGATCATCGCAGATAGTGAGGTCGTCAATGCGCGGCATGGCATCGCCGCAGAGCAGCGTGATGATGGAGATCTTCTGATCCAGACCTCCGATACTGTCGAAGGTTGGTTCGCAGGAATCGAGGCCGAAAACGCGGCTGGAGGCGATATCGTTATCACGAGCACTGGACCTGTTGAGACTCTCATTCAGTATGGGATTTCTGCGATCAATCAAGATAACCTGACCCGCAATATCTCGATTGACGCTGTTGACGTGACAGGCGGTGTTGCCGGCATCCTGGCGGAAAACAATGGGACAGGCTCGACAATCATTACCGCAAGAGGGACGGTGAGCGCCAACGAAACGGGCATAGTCGCCAGCAACACATCGACCGCCACAGGCGCCATGGAGATCAATGTCTTGGGGGACGTGAGCAGCCTTCAGGACGGTATCGTGGCATCTAATCGCGGGTCTGGCGACTTGACCGTTACGGTAAGCGGCACGGTCACGGGCGAAAACGGGGATGCGATCTACACATTGACGGGCTTGGGGGGCACAACCACGATCACCTTGGATGCGGGTGCGCGTGTTAGCGCAGCGGCGGGGCGCGCCATCGTCAACTACGAAGGAGAGTCGACAACAACTGTTAACACCGGCGCGTCTATTGTCGGTGGGATCGAGTTGGGCTCCGGCTCGGATACGCTCAACATTTTCGGTGTGGATGTTTCAGGTGTGACTCAGTTTGACGGGGGCGATGATATCGACAGCACCGATGGCTTTGTCGATGTTCTGACGTTTACGGGGTCCAGCGGGACCATTTCTACGGCGTCTGTCGCCGGTTGGGAGCAGATTGCAATCGGCGCGGGGTCAACCCTATCGGTGCGCGACACCACGTGGGTCGCAGGCTCAACAACGGTCGATGGCGGTAGCGTGCTTGATGCCTCCGGCGGCGGTCTGTTCTTGCAGGGAGATGGTGGGTCGGGCGGCAACCTAACGAACCTCTCGACGATCACGCTTCAAGATGGCGCTGCTGGAGATGCGCTGGTTGTTGCTGGCGACTATACCGGCGGCGGCACGCTGCGTTTAGATGTCGATTTTGGCCGCGGCACGGCAGATACATTGGTGGTGCAAGGTGCTCTGTCTGGCGTGACCACGATTGAGATCGCCAATGTCTCAGCAGCCGCCTCCGGGACGGATATCCTTCTGGTGGATACCGATGGGATCACCTCCCCAACCGATGCCTTTACCTTTGTCGGCGGCCCTCAGACCAACGGTGCTTTCCTGTATGAGTTCGAACAGAATGCATCCGATCTGGATTGGTATCTGCGCTCGACCCTCACCAGCACCGGCGCGGTCTATCAATCCTCTCCTGAGGTTCTTGGCGGGTTCAACAATCTGCCCACTCTGGGGGGCCGTCTGAGCCAGCGGTCCTCTGCTGGAGACCAGGAGCGGTCAACTGCGGAGGGGCGGGAGTTGTGGGTGCGCGTTGTTGGCGATCGTCTGGAAAGCACGCTCTCTTCCGCCAGCGGGCGCACAAGTTTTGAAAGCACCCAGACCGGCGTGCAAGCCGGGGCGGATTTCGACCTGGAAACCAATGGCATCGGCCGTTGGGTTGTCGGGGCAACCGTGCAATATGGCCAGATTTCGGCCAATATCAGCAGCGCGGGTGGCACTGGCCAGATTGACGCCGATGGCTATGGGATCGGGGCGACTGGCACCTGGTTTAGTGGCTCGGGCATGTATCTCGACTTTCAGGGGCAGATGAACTGGATTTCCAGTGATATGTCGTCGTCTACGTCCGGCAACTTGATAACTGGTCATAAGAGTCAAGCCTTGGCGCTGAGTGCCGAAGTCGGGCAGCAATTTACGCTCCCCGGCGGCGGCACGCTGATCCCGCAAGCGCAACTGATATGGGGCATGCTGAACGGTGAAGCTTTCACCGACGAGGACGGCAATGCGGTGGACCCGGGAACGAATGACACCTTGGTGACCCGGCTTGGTCTGGCCTATGAAACGGAGGTCACCGACCGTGGTCAGTTCAATGCCATTGGCAATATCTGGCATGACCTGTCTGGCGCGCAGACCACAAATGTCGCTGGTGCCGATCTGTCGGCCGAGGCCGAGTCCACCTGGGCCGAAATCGGCATTGGCGGCGATTTGCAGCTTGCCCCGGGGCAGTCTCTCTATGGTGAAGCCAGCTACCGAACCGCTCTGGGCGGCGCCTCCTCGGACAATCAGGGCCTGCGCCTTTCGGCAGGGTTCCGAATGGACTTCTGATCCAACGGCTTCCGTCCAACACACGGGTCATATCACGATCCCTATCGCCCCCGCCCGCACTGGCGGGGGTACCCTCCCCTAACAAACAGGACCCCCTGCTGATGCGATCTCTCGCCCTTTCCATCGTCCTGGCCTTGGCGCCAGGCTTATCTTTTGCGCAACAAACGCCGCCACTGCCAAGCACAGTCACAGAAACCTATGACGCTTGGACAGTGAACTGCGTCAGCGTGGACACCGCAGGCGAACCGCTTGAGAGGCAGCTTTGCGAAATGTCGCAGCAGCTACAGCAACAAGATAGTGGGCAGCGGGTTTTGAGCGTCGTGCTGCAACCTGATGGAGATGACGCAAATCTGGTCATCCTGACACCCTTTGGGCTGCTTCTTTCCGGCGGTGTTCAAATCGATGTCGAAGAAGGCCAAGTCGCGGTTCTGGCGTTCCGGACCTGCCTGCCCGCCGGGTGTCTTGCCCGCGGCACACTCACGGACGAGGAAGTCGGTTTGCTGCGACGTGGAAGTATCGCTCAAATCCAGATGACCAGCGCGGATGAGGACCCCTTTATCGTTGAGATTTCGCTTGCTGGCTTCACCAATGCTTGGAACCGGCTGCAAGACTCTTAATGGCAAAGGGCGGCGCATGATATCAGAGCCGCCGCCCTTTTGCTCGCTGCACCTAAACCGTCAATGCGCAACCAACTCAATCAGTCCGGGTTGTCTGATTAATCTGCCTTGGCACCCGATGCGTCGCTCACGACTTTCTCGGATCGATGCGCCCAAGATCACCCCACGGCCAATGAGAACAGCCCCCCAGTGGGATCGCGAAGCAGCGTGCCACGGGCGTCCTGCTGCGCCCCTTTCGCTGGCCGCAGGACGGTGGCACCGGCGAGGCGGCCGCGGTTGAGAGCCTCTGGCAAATCGCCGACCTGAAGGCTTGGAAGCCATAGCGGCGCCGTATCGGACGCATCATCGCCACCTTCGCAGAGCGCCAGGGTCTTCCCATTTAGCATGATTGATCTATCTTTTGCCGAGATGGAAAGGTCTTCCGCCACCTCCCATCCAAAGAGTCGATGGTAGAATGTTGCCGGAAAGCCGCCACTGCTGCTCAAGTACCGCTCTGCCGCAAACTGCTTTGTGGGTGCCGGAAACGCATGGCGCGACAGCGAAATCCCGATATGCGCCCCGTGCGGGTCGCGCAGGACGCAGTTGCGGCCAACGCCGGGGACTTCGAACGGCGGCTTGACGATTGTCCCGCCATGGTCCACCGCAAGCACAGCCGTGGCATCCACATCCTCGACCTCGACATAGGGAATCCAGCCAACAACCGGTCCGGGCGTCTGATCAATGATCCCTGCCCCCGCCTCGCCATCCAACAGGGCGAGCGTGAAGTCTTTCTCGCCACCGCCCCAGGCAAAATCCTTCGCGTGTTCGGTCAGGTAGCTCCAATGAGCAACGTCTTGGTAGAAGGATTTGGACCGCTCGGCATCGGGCGTAAAGAGATCGTGCCAGACGATCCGACCTCGTTTTTCAGTAGTCATGGCACCATCATCCGGGTTGGTTTTCCCGATACATGTCACAGCCTCGGGGTTCTGCCTTGACCAAGATCAAACCTGTCGGTCCGATGATGCGCGATACGCAACCCGCTACAAACGACGCGGATTGACGCGCGAGACATCAGCTCTTTGACACAAGTCATCGCCGTCCACTCTTTCAGCCCGTAGTTTTCGGCGCATGTTCTGAATGGAGATCAACGAAGGTGGATATGATGATGAACCCGATGTTATTTATCTGTCTGTTTTTCGCAGGCTTTGGTGTGTTTTTGCTCGGGGCCGGTTTTGTCTGGTGGGCATCGCTCCAAGCCAAGCAGATGGAGCAAGGCAAGAAGGCTTGATTGGATAGGAAACTCCCATCGGATTATCGCGCCGCGGCTGCAGCGTTTGGCTTCTCGCAACCGACCAATTGCGATATGATGATCGGGTTGGACGCATCCCTAAATGGCCTCAATTATCATGACCTTACGTAAGACTTCTCGCATTTTTCTCTGGCTATTGGGGGCGTTGCTGATCATCGCCATCGCCGGGTATATCTGGCTGCGAAACAGCCCCTATTGGGTCGGTGTTACACTCTTCGCGGATGACTATCGCGTCGCGAATTTCCGCAGCATGGATACGGTCTTTCCCTTTGAACCTGTAAGCCGCAGCGGCTCGGTTTGGGCGCTGGAAACCGCGCCCCGTGCTTTGCCCGAGAGTTATGGTTTCAATGGCCAAGATCTCGCATTATCGGCATTCCTAGAGCGCACAGAAACCACCGGCTTTCTCGTGCTCCACCAAGGTCAGATCGCCCATGAGAGCTATTATCTGGGCGGCGATGAGACCTCACAATTCACGTCCTGGTCCGTTGCGAAATCCGTCCTCTCGGCACTGATTGGCATCGCGATCGACGAAGGCCATATCGCGGATATCACGGACCCGATCGAGACATATGTGCCCGCGCTGGCCGGGACGGCCTATGGCGCTGTGCCGATTGAGGATGCGTTGACCATGTCATCGGGCATCGGGTTTGACGAAGATTACGACAATCCGATGTCAGACGTGAATATGTTGTTTGTCAGCTTTCCGATGGGCACGCCGCTTGCCGAGACGATTCACGGTCAAGACGCGCTCCGCCCACCCGGAGAGTATAACAACTATATAAGCTCAGACAGCATCGCCCTCGGCCTCGCGCTGGAAGGGGCGACCGGCATGTCGGCGCATGCGTATTTGCAGAGCCGCCTTTGGGGGCCGATGGGGGCAGAAGCGGATGCGTTTTGGAGCACAAATCGCGCCGGCGATGTTCTGCCACTCTGCTGCCTCAATGCAACGCTGCGGGATTATGGCCGCTTTGGTCAACTCTATCTGCAAAATGGGGCTCGGGACGGGCAACAGATCGTCCCTGCCGATTGGGTCGCGGCATCCGTCACGCCATCGGCGCCGCATCTTGAACCGGGAGACAATCCGGCCTCATCCTGGACCTTCGGCTATGGCTATCACTGGTGGATTCCCGAGGAGCCGCAGGGCGATTACACCGCGATTGGCATTTGGGGGCAATATATCTATGTCGATCCGGTTCGGGAGGTGGTGATCGTCAAGACCAGCGCCGACTATCACTTCGACAATAATGACCATGAAACCATCGCCGCCTTCCGCGCCATCGCCCGAGACCTCGCCGGCGGGTGAGTCGCCATTCCGATGGCGTGCGCGATCGGGTCTTGATCCTCGACTCGGAGATTGGCTCTATAGTGATCGTCCCCCTCATTGATCCGGAGCCTCCATGTCCCCCGCCACCCGCGCCGATGCCATCACCCTCGCCCATGACGCCTTTGATGATGGCCGGTTCTTCGATGCCCTCGCCGAACTCGTCGCAATTCCATCCGACAGCACCGCGCCCGGTGCCGGGCAGCATCTCACTGCATATCTCGACACGATCATCGCCAAACTCGATGTTCTCGGATTCAAAACCGAGGTCTTGACCGATCCCGAAAGCGGCTTCCCCTTTCTTTTGGCCGAGCGGATCGAGGACCCTGCCCTGCCGACCATCCTCAGCTATGGCCATGGTGACACAGTGCCGGGCATGGAAGGGCGCTGGGATGCCGACCGCGACCCCTGGCAATTGACCGATGCAGATGGGCTCTGGTTCGGACGGGGCGTGGCCGACAACAAAGGCCAACATCTGATCAATCTCTCCGCCATCTCCGCCGTCATCGCGACGCGGGGATCTCTCGGTGTGAACTTAAAACTGATTCTTGAGATGGGCGAGGAAGCGGGATCTCCAGGCCTGGCTCGGTTATGCGCCGAAAACAAATCGCGCCTTGCCGCCGATCTGCTCGTGGCGTCCGATGGGCCGCGCTTGAACGCGGATCACCCGACGCTGTTTCTCGGCGCGCGTGGCGGATATACGATGAAACTGAGCATCCGCCGCCGGGTTGGCGGTCGTCATTCCGGCAATTTCGGCGGTGCGGTGGCCAATCCCGGGTTTGAGTTGGCCAATGTTTTGGCGAGCATTGTTGACGCCGAGGGCCGACTGAAAATCAATGCTTGGAAACCAAATAACATCCCCGCCGCCGCACGCGCGGCACTGGAGGGGCTTGTGCCCGTGGGCGGTGAGGTCGATCCAGATTGGGGTGAGCCGGGGCTGACGCCTGCCGAGCGGGTTCACGCCTGGTCGTCCGCCGAGATTCTCGCTTTCACCTGCGGCACCCCGGAACAGCCGGTCAATGCGATCCCGCCCGAGGCCCATGCCTGGCTCCAGTTGCGCTATGTCACCGGTGTTGACCCGGACGGTATCCTACCGGCCCTTCGCACCCATCTGGACGCGCACGGCTTTGCCCATGTGGAGATTACCCCAGAGGGCGGCGCGTTTCGGGCCAGCCAAACACCCGCCGATCACCCCGCGGTTGGGTTCGCGGCGCAATCGTTGCAGCAGACGACCGGCAAAGCACCAGCCATCCTACCGTCGCTTGGCGGCTCGCTGCCCAATGACATCTTCACCGACATTCTGGGCCTGCCGACGATTTGGGTGCCACATTCCTATCCTGGTTGCTCGCAGCATGCGCCGAATGAACATCTGCCGGCCGCCGTCCTGCGCGATGCACTTGGCGTGATGACCGGCCTATTCTGGGATCTGGGCGCGGCGGATCGGTCCGCCTATCTGCCCTAGTTCATCGGGCGCGCCGCACCGCCTCGTTCCGCCAAGCCGAGAGCGCGGGATTGTCGTCACGCGCCGGGCGTGGTTCGGGTGGCCGATTATCGGCGGGGGCATGCGGGCTGCGGAAGTAATACATCTCGCGCGCGCCGAAATAGAAACTGACGATTGCGCCCAGAAGCCACCAAAGGGGCTCGGGCACCTCCGCCAGCCCGACCATCCGGCTGGCAAAACTGACCGGATCGACCATCGCATAGATGAAGAGCCCGAGGGTCCCAAGCGCCAACATCGGCCGCGGCATACGGTTTAATCCATTGACAAAACGGTCAAAAAGCCCTGGCCGGATAGATTGGAACTCTTCCGAATGGCTGTCCAACGCGGCGCGATGCGCCTCGGCGCTCAGTTCCATGCGACGGGTCGCCGAGGGCACGAACACCTCCGCGACGCCCTCCGCGGCCTCCCCCAAGGCGCGGGTCGCCGCCGCACCACCAATCACGCGATTGATCAATCCCATGCCGACACCCGGGCGTGATGTTCAGCGTCGCTCAGATGGTAGCGGGGCGAGATGAATTCTTCGGCCCGGCGAATCCAACCACCTTTGCCCCCATCGCGGCGGCGGGCATACTTTCGGCTCGCTGGACGGTGATCTCCCAAACGGTAGTAGTAGTTTCGCCGGGCAATCCCGTAAGCATCGACCAGATGATCGGGCGCCTGCGTCTCAGCCGCGTGGGCCGCGCGGATTGTCTGCGGCCCAATCACCCCATCAACGATGATCTCGAGCCCCATATCCCGCAGCAACCGCTGCAAAAGCGTCACCGCATTGGCTCCGGCATTCACATACATATCGAACACGGTCGCGTGCAGCACGTCGGGCAGCTGGTCGATCGAGGGTCGTTCAAAGTAGTGCTCAATGAAAACTTCTTGCGCCTGCGCCCGGGTCAGCGCCTGGACATCCGCCACCGACACCGCGCCGTCGCCGGTCAGATCGAGACCCAAGCGCCGCATCGTGTGAATCGTAACGCCAAAATTCGTCGCCCCGCCGGGATCATCGGGATCATTCACAAAACCGCCTTCGCGGTCGAGGATTTCGGATGCAATTTGGTGAACCGACTGCATGGCTCGCCCTCCATGCTCAGTGGTTCAACTGAGGGGAAGACTGCCGCAGAAAGGTAAAGAAACCTTGAACACAGCCAAACGACCACCAAGGTCGGCATGCCTAAGACGCGCCGCCGTCAGCTTTCGTTCGGATCGCGATATACGCCCTGATCTTGTAAGGCATCGATGACTTCGGCGGGCATATAGGTCTCATCATGGCGTGCCAGGATCTCGGTCGCCTGGAACACCCCGTCCACATAGGATCCGGTGCCAACCATCCCCTCGCCCTCCCCGAAGAGATCGGGCAACACGCCGGTATAGGCCACCGCCACGGATGCGCCGCCATCGGTTACATTGAAGGTGATGGTTTCGCCCTGGCCGCGCACCAAGGTGCCATCCTCGACCAAGCCGCCGATGCGGAATACCTCGGTCGGCGGCGGTGGCGCCGCAACGATATCCGATGGCGGGCGGAAGAAGTTGATACCATCGCGGAAGCCATAACCGATCAGCGCGGCAGCGCCGGCCAGACAGACAATCGCCAGCATGATCACTTGAATCCGGCGCTGTTTCTTTAGGCCTCGCATGGCCACCTCCTCTTTACGGAAAGAGCGGCGCCATGGTCAGCCCCGTCGTCTCCGCGATCCCCAGCATCAGGTTGGCGTTTTGCAACGCCTGACCAGAGGACCCTTTGGTCAGATTATCCAGCGCCACAAATACTTGCGCGCGCCCATCCCGCCGGTCCGCCGCCACACCGACATGCACATAATTGGACCCGCGCACGTCATGTGTCGAGGGGGCTGCGCCAAAAGGCAGCACCTGGATGAATGGTTCCGCTGCGTAGGCTTGGCTGAGCGTCTCATAGACCGCCTGCCCGTCGCCTTTGACATAAACGGTCGCGAGGATGCCCCGGTTCATCGGCGCAAGATGTGGTGTGAATTGAACCTGCACGGGCCGACCAGCCAAGGCACTGAATTCCTGGTCAAATTCACCCAAATGCCGATGGGTGCCGCCAAGCGCATAGGCATTCGCGCCTTCCGACAGTTCCGCGTGCAGCAGGTTTTCTTTGAGGCTCCGCCCCGCTCCGGAAACGCCGGTGATCAGATTGATGATGATTTCATCGGGGTCGATCACACCGGCCTTGAGCAGCGGCACCAAGGCATATTGCCCGGTTGCCGCATTGCACCCCGTGCCCGCGACCAGCCGCGCCGTCTTGATTTGATCCCGATAGAATTCGGTTAAACCATAGACGGCCTCGGCCTGTAACTCGGGCGCGTCATGCGGTTTGCCATACCATTTTTGGTAAGCCTCCGGGTCACGGAGCCTGAAATCCGCGGAGAGATCGATAACCTTAAGATCAGCTGGCAGTGTCTTGATAACATTCTGCGATGTGGCATGCGGTAGCGCGCAAAACGCCAAATCGATGGCCGAGAAATCGACCTCGTCGATCTTCTGCAGCACAGGCAGATCCAAATGCCGCAAGAACGGGAACACATCGCTCATCGCCATCCCGGCTTTGCGATCCCCCGTCAGCGCGGCAATGCGCAGCTCGGGATGGGTGGAGATCAGCCGAACAAGCTCTGCCCCGGTATAGCCGGAAGCGCCGAGAATGGCGATGGAATGGGTCATGGATTTGGCCTCGTGATGGTACTCTGCGGGGAGTATGCCAATTCGGAGGTGGGATCAAATCAGGATCACTACTGAGCCTCTGGCCGGTCTGATGGAACGCTGCCCGCTAAGCCGCCGCATCGAATGAGATCGAGCGTCGCAGGAACTGAACCGCCTTCGCGCCGACCCGTTTGGGATCGCCGGTCGTCAGAAACTTGGCCTCGGTCCCGGCGCCCAGTTTGTCGGGATGCCGCTCCAGGTAATCGGCAAGGCTTTCGGCCACCAAATCGGCTTGCGAATAGACCGCCACATCGGGGCCAAGCGCGTCGCGGAACACGTCCTCCAGGATCGGATAATGGGTGCAGCCAAGAATGGCGGCCTCCGGCTTCGGCATCCGCCGTTGCAACGCTTCCACATGGCTTCGCACCAGGGCTTCGGCCAAGATCATATCGCCATCTTCGATCGCGTCGACCACACCACCACAAGGTTGAGCTTCGACGTCTACCCCTATGGCACGAAACGCCAATTCCCGCTGGAAAGCGCGGCTCGACACCGTTGCGGGCGTTGCAAAGAGCGCCACATGTTTGACAGCCACCTCGCGTGGTGGGGAGTTGTCGCCCCAATTCCGCTCGGTCAGCGCTTCGATGAGCGGCACAAATACCCCCAAGACGCGTTTGTCCTCGGGCACCCAGCCCTCTTGCATCCGGCGCAAAGCCGCCGCCGACGCCGTGTTGCAGGCCAAGATCACCAGATCACACCCGGCGTCGAAGAGCTGCTGCACCCCGGCCGTGGTCAACTCATAGACGTCATCGGCATCGCGCACCCCATAGGGCGTATGCGCATTGTCACCGAAATACACAAACGGCACCTCAGGCAGGCGCTTGCTTACCGCATCCAGAACGGTCAATCCGCCCAACCCGCTGTCAAAAATTCCGACGGCCATCTGCGCCTCAATACCTTTCCCGGGGCCCGTCCCGGTGCTTGTCTTCGAACTCAAACCCGATCTCGCTTGGGTTCAGCGGATCCGGGCTTAACCCATAGGTCGCTTCGCGCAGGAAATCCATCATCGCGCGGGTGTCTTTTGCATATGGTTCGAGATCGGCGCGCGGGATCGGCTCCCCAATCACCACTTTCACCGGCGAGTTGATCCGCGAGCGGAACTCTTTGATCAGCATCCCCATACGCAACGTCGAGTGCAAATGACTCATCAGTTGAAAAAGGCGTGAGTTGTGACCATCGAAATAGATCGGGACGACCGTGGCTTCGGATTTCGCGATCATCCGCGCCGTGAAGCCACGCCAATTCGGGTCCATCGGTCGGCCAAACGGCTTATTCGCGGTTGAGACCGTCCCGCCGGGGAAAATCCCGATAATCCCGCCATCGGCCAAGTAGCGCAGGGCATCTTTCCGGGTTTGAATGTTGAGCTGTACCGCTTCTTTTGTCTCGTCGAAGGAGATCGGCAAAATGATCCGGTCCAGATCTTCCGCTTTGCGAAACACGCGATGAGCCAAAATGCGGAAGTCGCCCCGCGCCTTGCTGAGGATATGGCCCATCATCAGACCATCGAGAATGCCATATGGGTGGTTTGCAATCGCCACGACCGGCCCCTCGGCAGGGATGTTCGAGAGGCTGCCGCCGGTTATCTCCAGCTCCAGCCCATAACGCTCGACCATCACCTCCCAGAAATCCCGGCCCTTGCGCACATCCTCGTCATAGCCGTCGGCCAGCTTGATCAAGCCAAGGCGTCCGGTCGCGTTTTCCAGAACCCGGATCATCGCCCGCCCACCACGCGATGCGGCGGAGGAGGCATAGCTGATCTCGCGTGCCACCTGTCTCTTTTCCGATGATCGTTGCCGTCCGGTCATGATGCCGTCGCGTCCGATGGAGTCCCTGCATTCGGCATAGGCCCCCTCGGCGATTCTTTCTAGTAGGCTCGCCCAGGTTTGAACGGCACCCGTGTCTTCAGCGCCGGGTCCACCCCCAAAGACACAGGAGCTCCATGGCGACATGCGCCGCCGCGACCGCCGTGATCCCGCCGGTGTCATAAGGCGGCGACACCTCGACCACATCGCCGCCGACCAAGTTGATCCCTGCCAAATCGCGCAGGAAAATCGCTGCTTGGCCCGAACTGAGGCCGCCCCAAACCGGCGTTCCGGTCCCCGGGGCGAAGGCCGGGTCCAATCCGTCAATGTCGAAGCTCAGATAGACCGGGGCCTCGCCCACCACGGTGCGGACCCGCTCCGCGACGGCCGAAGGCCCGCGTTCATGCACTTGCCGCGCGTCGATAATCTCGATCCCCAGATTGTCCGCAACCACCGTACGGATGCCCACATGGACCGAGCGCGCCACATCGATCAGCCCCTCTTTCACCGCCGTGTAGCAGAAGGTCCCGTGGTCAATCCGCGTCTTGGGGTCGAACTCGGGCCAGGTATCGGTATGCGCATCCACCTGGATCAATGCCAGCGGTCCATGTTTCGCAGCATGGGCGCGCAGGATCGGCAAGGTGATCGAATGATCTCCACCAAGCGAGATGGCCGCCACATCGGCGGCCAAAATCCGCTCGATATGGGCCTGTAACAACTTTGGGAAACTACCAGTCTGGGCATAATCGAAGGCCAAATCGCCGTAATCGACGACGGCCAGCTCTTCCAGCGGCGAATACCCGTCCCAGCCATAAGGCGGGTCGAACGGCTGCAAAGACGACGCCTCTCGGATCGCACGCGGGCCAAGCCGTGTGCCGGAGCGGTTGGTCACCGCCTGATCGAACGGCACGCCGGTGATCGCCACATCGACGCCGGTCAAGTCTTTGGTGTAGCGTCGACGCAGAAAACTAGGGATGCCGCCGAAAGCGTTTTCATGGGCCAGACCCTTCAGCCCCTCTCGGGTCAGCGACAGATCCACTTGGGTTTTTGAGTCTTCCAATGCCATGCCGCGCCCTCCGCTTTGCCACATCTGGCAGGCGGGGCGGAAAAAACTCAAGCGCGAATAATGACACCCGTCCGCTTGCACCTATGTCTCAGCCGAGGCATGCAGGCGACTTAGGGACGGGCGGAGACGACAGATGAGCGATACACCCACATTGCGCGATGATTTTATCGAAGGCATGAGCCGGGCCGCGGCCTCGGTCAGCGTGGTGACCACTGACGGCCCCGCCGGGCGCGCGGGTGTCACGGTCAGCGCGATGACGTCGATCTCGGCCGATGGTGAACGGCCGACGATGTTGGCCTGCGTAAATGCGTCATCGAGCGCCCTGCCCTTGATCCTGGAAAATGGCTGTTTCTGTATCAATGTGCTGCGGATCGATCAGAATGATGTGTCGGACGTGTTCTCCAGCCGCCTGCCCGCGCCCGGTGGTGACAAGTTCAACTGCACCGAGATTGAGGCGATGCCATCCGGCGCACCGCGTTTGGTTGAGGCTCTGGTGAGCTTCGATTGCGTCTTGGTCTCTGCGGAAAAACACGGCACACACCACATCTGCATCGGCGCGGTCGATAAGGTCGTGACCGCACCAGAAGGCAGCCCGTTGCTTTACGGCATGCGGCGCTACCTGAGGGCAGAGAAGCACTAGGCGAATGGCGGCTCTGAGCCGAAAGTGCTTGATTCTGCATTGTACTTAAATGGCAGTTTTACAAATTGGTACGGCCTGAGGCTTCCGAGGAAGAGCAAATCAGAAATTGACTGACTCTGTCGGCATGACCTAGGAATCGTTTCACGGGTTGGACGCTTGGAAGTGAAAGATGATGAAGGATGTTGGCAGTTTAGTCTTAATCCTCTTTTCCGCTGTAAAGCTTTCAGGCTGCGGTACAAATCCTGTGGAAAGTGAACATCTGGGTCTTGCAGATATATTCGTGGGTATGAAGCAGCAAGAGGTTCGATCAATACTTGGCGAACCCTTTGAAACTGCGTTCTTTCCTGAGTTGACGCATTTTTGCGATACTTTTCAATACACCACACCTCTCGGTCCGAGATTCAGCCACGTTAGATATGACGTCAACAAAACCATATCCGTAGTCACCAATCGCAATCACGTTTGCGCCCTTACCGACGCTGATGGCGAGGTGCATCGAATTTAGTTTAGGTTATGCATTTTGAAGTAACGCTGCATCCTCAACTTTTGACTTTTAGGTCGAGTTTGTCGAAAGCAATCTTGAAAAAGCCATTGGCGCAGCCGCAGCGTATTGGCGCTTCGTCCGCTTCCAAAACCTTGATCACGCCACAGGCTGTGCCGTCTCAATAAGTTTCGCGAAAAAGCTCGCCCCGATGGGTGCAATAGCGTCGTTGAACTCATATTCCGGGTGGTGCAATCCGGCGCTATCCCCCTGGCCTAGAAACAAATAGGCTCCGGGCCGGCGTTCCAACATGTAGGCGAAGTCTTCGGCCCCCATCTCGCGCCCGGCAGCACCGTCGACATTCTCTGGGCCCACGATCTGCTCTGCCACCGTGCTTGCGAAGGCGGCTTTGGTGGGGTCATTCACCGTAGCGGGATACCCTGCCCGATAGTCGAGCTTCACATCCACATCATAAGCCGCAGCTTGCCCCGCAACGATGCCTTCCATCCGGCGCTTCACCATGGCCTGGACCTCAGGGTCAAAGGTGCGGACCGTGCCACAGATATAAGCTTCTGCCGGGATCACATTATCCGCCGTCCCGGTGTGGATTTGTGTAACCGACACCACAAGATCATCCGCCGCATAATGGTTCCGCGACACGATGGTCTGAATCGCCTGCACCATACCGACCGCCGCGATGATCGGGTCTTTCGTCTCATGGGGCATAGCTCCATGCCCGCCGACGCCTGTGACATAGATATGGAATGTGTCGACGGCGGCCATGATCGGGCCAGGCGTCGTCGTCATCCGTCCCTCGGGTAGACCGGGCACATTGTGAAGCGCATAGATTTCGGCAATATCGAACCGCTCCATAATCCCCTCTTGGCACATCACATTGGCCCCGCCGCCGTCTTCTTCTGCGGGTTGAAAGATCAACGCCACACGACCGGTAAAATTCCGCGTCTCAGCCAGATATTTCGCGGCCCCAAGCAACATCGTGGTGTGCCCGTCATGGCCACAGGCATGCATCTTTCCCGGGCTGGTTGAAGCATGCGGCAAGCCCGTCGCCTCCTCGATTGGCAGCGCATCCATATCCGCGCGGAGCCCGATGGTTGGCCCCGCCCCCTGCCCGTCGATAATGGCCACAACCCCGCTCGTCGCGATCCCCTCATGGATCTCCGTGATGCCAAATTCGCGCAACCGCGCGACGACGAATCCGGCCGTCTCATGGCAGTTAAATTGCAATTCCGGGTGTTGGTGCAGATGTCGCCGCCACGCCGTCATCTCATCTGCAAAGCCCGCGATACGATTGATGACGGCCATGGTGGTTTCTCCCCTTGATACGCAACCGGAACCTCGAAACAGTGTCGCAAAATTCGAGAGGCTTCAATGCGCGAAGAGAGCGATATCCTGATCCACGATCCCAAAGGCGGCATGCCGCGCCTGCTGGAGATCATGCGGCGCTTGCGTGACCCGAACACCGGCTGCCCCTGGGATATCGAGCAGAGCTTTCAAACCATCGCGCCTTATACGATTGAGGAAGCCTATGAGGTCGCCGACGCGATTGAACGCGAAGCTTGGGACGAGCTTGAGGGCGAGCTGGGGGATCTCCTGTTGCAAGTGGTCTATCACGCCGAGATCGGGGCCGAGCGGGATCTGTTTGATTTCGCCTCCATCGCTGATGCCATTTCCGACAAGATGGTGGCGCGCCACCCGCATGTCTTCGGCAGCGAGAGCCGCGAGAAATCCGCCGAACAGCAGATACGGGATTGGGAGACGATCAAAGCCGCGGAGCGCGCGGGGAAAGCCCGCGGCGGGGTGCTTGACGATGTCGCGCTTCATCTGCCTGCGCTGATGCGGGCGGAGAAATTGCAAAAACGGGCCGCGCGGGTGGGATTTGATTGGCCTGAGATTGGCCAGGTGGTTGATAAAATCGCCGAAGAGGCCCGCGAATTGGCCGAGGCGCGGGATCACATGCCGCCTAAGAAAATCGCAGAGGAAATGGGGGATTTGCTTTTTGTGATGGCCAATCTCGCCCGTCATCTCAGCGTCGACGCCGAAGAGGCCCTCCGCGCTGCAAATGGCAAGTTCACGCGACGGTTCGCTTATATCGAAGCGGAGCTGGCCAATTTGGGCCGCACCCCTGCCGAGAGCGACCTGACCGAGATGGATGCGCTTTGGGATCAGGCAAAGGCAAACGGCTTGTAGCAGCGCGCCGCTTGCCCCGCCGCCGAAAGATCGGCATTGAGGCGGTTCAGCCGATTGGCTGAAGGGGAGTATCAGAGATGAGTGAGATAGCAGTGGCCCCGTCCTCAAACCCCGGTCGTGCGGCGATCTGGATGATCGGCGCGATCATCTCGTTCAGTGCAATGGCCGTTGCGGGCCGCGCCGTGGCCGTCGAACTCGATACGTTTGAGTTGATGACCTACCGATCAGCGGTCAGCCTGATCCTCGTGCTGGCGATTGGTGGGATGGCCGGCACGTTGGGGCAGATCACCCGGCGCAACTTGCGCCTACACGGCATCCGCAACCTGGCCCATTTCACCGGCCAAAACCTCTGGTTCTACGCCATTACGGTCGTGCCCCTGGCGCAAGTCTTCGCTCTGGAGTTCACCTCGCCCCTTTGGGTAATGATCTTGGCAGCCCTGTTTCTGGGCGAGCGCCTGACGCGGCTCAAAATCGGTGTGGGCATCTTGGGGTTTGTCGGCGTCTTGATTGTCTTGCAACCCGGCAGCGTGCCTCTGTCACCAGGGATGATCGCCGCCGCGCTGGCCGCTATCTGTTTTGCTGCGACCGCGATTTTCACCAAGTTCCTGACCCGCACCGAAAGCATCACCTGCATCCTGTTCTACCTCGCCACCATCCAATTGGCCTTTGGTCTGGTCGTCTGCCTGATCGATGGCGAGATGGCGCTACCAAGCCTGTCGGTTGCGCCATGGGTTGTCCTGGTTGGCATCGCGGGCTTGACGGCGCATTTCTGCATGACGATGGCGCTCAGCATTGCCCCCGCCAGCGTCGTCATGCCGGTTGACTTTGTCCGCCTGCCCGCCATCGCGCTGGTGGGCATGATCCTCTATGATGAGCCCCTGCAATTGGCGGTGTTTTTGGGCGCGGCATTAATCTTTGCTGCGAATTATGCGAATATCCTGGATGAAACGCGCCGCAATCGTGCCAGAAAGCAACTGTAACATATCTGACACAAATAACGGCGAATCTGGCCTGACCCTCACGTCAATAGCGACCTGACGCCAGGGAACATTTGACCCACGTAATAATCTTGCGCCTATCCTAGGTGCAGATTTGGGAAACATCTCTCGGGGAGGAGAGCAATGAGAATTTTCGTCGCAGCAAGCGCGGCCCTACTGGCCACCACATCCATCGCCGCCGCCGATCTGGCGCGCACCGATCAGTCCATGCGATTGTTGTTTGAAGAGGTTGGACCGTCCGGCAACTATGTGGAACTGTCCTTCGGCAGCGTCCGGCCCGAAGCCAACCCGGTCAGCACAAACCCCGGGATCGGTGGCCTGCCGAACCCACTTGATAACTACACGCTCCCAGGGCTTGGGTTTCTGCATCGTGTGAACGAGCAAGTCTCCTTCGCCTTAATCTACGACCAACCGTTTGGGGCCGACGTCCAATATCCTGGCTTCGCAACTACTATTCCAGCGGGATTGCCATTTTTTGGAGGCAATGCAACGGTTGAGACGGATGCTGTGACACTGGTTGGTCGTTACGAGTTCGGTAACGGATTTAGCATTCATGCCGGTGCGCGGGCATTGCAAGCGTCTGGTTCGATCTACACCAGCGTTGTCTCGCCCACGTTCAATCAACTCACGGGGTCCAGCGATACGGGGTATGGATATCTTGTGGGCGCTGCCTATGAGATGCCCGATATCGCTCTGCGCGTTGCGCTGACGTATAGCTCGGCAATTGAAGTGGGCTTTGATGCAACTGAGCAAACACTTATTGACCCGGAAACCGGCACTTCGGTGGCCCCGGCTGCATCGACGAGCTTTGAAGTTGAGTTCCCAGAAAGCTTGAACTTGGAGTTTCAAACAGGCGTAGCCCAAGACACCCTGCTTTTTGGGTCGATCCGGCATGTGTGGTGGGATGGGTTTAACTTGACCACCGGCGCAGGCGAGTACGTGAGCTTTACTTCCGATAGCACGACCTACAACATCGGCATCGGTCGCCGGTTTAACGAAAACTGGTCCGGCTCGATTGCCTATACCCATCGCACCGAAGGCACGATTCCGAGCGACTCCGCTCTGGCGCCAACAACCGGGCTGGATTCGATCACGCTCGCGGGCCAATACAGCATGGATGCGATGACGATCTCCGGTGGCATAACCTATGGCATACCGGGCGACCAGGTTATTGAGAACGCCTCTGGTCCTGTAAATGTCCGGGACAATGAGGTGGTGGCGATCGGCCTTCGCGTCGGATTCCGCTTCTAATCTCTGTTTCGCTTAAGATGACACCCCCGCGCATCGCGCGGGGGTTGTTCTTTGCCGCATGTTCCGGGTCGCGGGGATAGCGTCTGTTTGCTAGACCCCTGGCATGACACAGCAATCCCTTTCCACACGGGCCTGGGCAGAGATGGCGCTTCTGGCATTAATCTGGGGCGCCTCGTTTCTCGCAATCAAACTGGCCTTGGAAGAGGTGCCGGTGTTTACACTTGTCGCCCACCGGGTGTACTGGGCAACCCTGCTGCTTTGGATCTATGTCCTCTGGCGTGGCTTGGACATCCCCCGCAGTCCGAAGATTTGGGGGGCGTTTCTGATCATGGGGATCCTGAACAACATCATCCCCTTTACGCTCATGGCTTGGGGGCAGCAGTTCATCGAGACCGGCCTGACCTCGATCTTCAACGCCGCCACCGCGATTTTTGGTGTGCTTGTCGCCGCGATGTTCTTTCGCGATGAACGGCTCACCGTCCGCCGGGGGATCGGTGTCTGCATTGCCTTTGCCGGTGTGGCCGTGGCCATCGGGCTCGACAGCTTCGCCAGTTTCGACATTCGCAGCCTGGCGCAGCTCGCCGTGATCGGCGGCACTGTGTCCTACGCCTTCGCCGCAGCCTGGGCCCGTGGCTATCTTAGCGGGCTTGCGCCCCAAGTCGCCGCGGCGGGCATGTTGACCGGCGCGACCGTCATCATGCTGCCGCTGGCCTGGGTCATCGACGGCGCGCCGGAGATGCCGCAATTGCCCGTAACCTTCGCGGCCATCGGCTATTTCGCCATCCTCGGCACGGCGATTGCCTATCTGCTCTACTACCGCGTGCTCAGCATGGCGGGTAGCGGCAATGCGATGATCGTGACCCTGCTGATCCCGCCCGTAGCGATCATCCTTGGCGCGGTTGTCTTGGGCGAACGCTTGGCACCAGAGGCCTTCGCGGGCTTCACCCTGCTCGCTCTTGGGTTGATGATCCTTGATGGTCGGATGTTACAGATGTTCCGAAAATCGCGCGGGCCTGAAAAATCTTGATGACGATATTTGCCGCAAGCGCTAGGGGTTAGGCCTGTTTTACGAGGCGCCCGCGCATGACGCTGATCTATGAGACCCCACAGGCTTGGCTGGACGCGCCGGAGAAGCGTCTCTTGGTGTTCGGGATGTCCGGTCTGGGCAAGACCCATTTGGCGAACCTGCTCCGCAGCGCGGGCGACTGGTTTCATTACTCGATCGATTACCGCATCGGCACCGCCTATATGGGCGAACACATCGCCGACAATCTGGAGCGGATTGCGATGCAGACGCCGTTTCTGGCGGAACTGCTGCGCTCGGATTCGATCTATATCGGCTCCAACATCACTTTCGATAATCTCGCCCCACTCTCGACCTATCTGGGCAAACCCGGCGACCCTGCCAAAGGCGGCTTGCCGCTCGACGAATATGAACGCCGTCAGGCTCTGCATCGCCGCGCGGAAATCAACGCGCTTTTGGACACACCAAGTTTTATCGCCCGGGCGCGGGATCTCTATAACTACCCTCATTTCATCTGTGACACCGGCGGATCGATCTGCGAGGTTGTGACCCCGTCGGACCCGGACGACGATGTGCTGAGCACGCTCTCGGCGCATAGCCTGATGGTCTGGATCAGAGGCAGCGACGCGCATACGGACGACCTGATCCGGCGGTTCGATCAGGCGCCCAAGCCGATGTATTACCAGCCCGCATTTCTCATGGCTCAATGGCAGGCATATCTAAAAGAAAACAATGTATTGCCGGGTGATGTTGACCCGGATGCGTTTGTCCGTTTCGCCTATGCCAAAGCGCTGGCGCATCGCGCGCCACTGTATCAAGCGATGGCGGAAAACTGGGGCGTGACGGTTGAGGCCGATGAGGTTGCCACGATCCGCGACGCACATGATGCCACCGCACTGATCGCTCAAGCCCTTGGCAGGCGCGGTCAAACGGCCTAAATCCAGCCTTCGCCCGACGCGCCAAGGACCAGACAAATGCCCATCACGTTACCAGAATCCCTGCCCGCCTATGCCCAACTGGAGCGCGAAGGTGTCATGGTGATGGGTGAAAACCGCGCCGCGCGGCAGGATATTCGGCCCCTTCGCATTGGTCTGCTGAACCTGATGCCGAAGAAAATCCAAACCGAGACGCAGTTCGCCCGACTGATCGGCGCGACCCCGCTGCAAATCGATCTGAGCTTAATCCGCATGTCGGAACATCAGACCAAAACCACCGCTGCGGAGCATATGGAGGCGTTCTACCGCCCTTTCGCTGAGGTCGCGGCCTCAGGCGAAAAATTAGATGGGCTGATCATCACCGGCGCGCCGATTGAACATTTGCCGTTCGAAGAGGTGACCTATTGGGAGGAGTTGAAACAGGTCTTCGCCTGACCCAATCCCATGTGCATTCCACCTTCGGCGTGTGCTGGGGCGGCATGGCGATGATCCATCATTTTCATGACGTTCCAAAACATATGCTGTCAGAGAAGGCCTTCGGCTGTTTCCGGCATCGTAATCTCGCGCCTGCCTCGCCTTATCTTCGGGGCTTTTCCGACGACGTTCTAATCCCTGTTTCGCGTTGGACAGAGATGCGCGCCCCCGAAGTCGACGCGGCGGCCGGTCTCACAACATTGATTGGCAGTGATGAGGTTGGCCCCTGTTTGGTGGAGGACGCAGCGCACCGGGCGCTCTATATCTTCAATCATCTGGAATATGACAGCGGCACGCTGAAACAGGAGTATGATCGCGATGTGGAGGCCGGGACGCCAATTGCGGTGCCGGTGAACTACTACCCCGGGGATGACCCGACCCGCGACCCGACCAACCGCTGGCGCAGCCACGCCCATCTTCTCTATGGCAATTGGATCAATGAGATTTATCAAACGACCAGTTTCGATATGTCGAAGATCGGCACGTAATGTTCTGTTTGGGCTGGCCTTTCTTCTTGTCGCGGCTTGCGGCCGACTAGAGATGAGCGACCCGAACAGCCGGATCATCCAGGTTCAGGGCTTGGATATTCATGTTTGGGAGGCGGGCTCGGGGCCGACGGTTATCCTGCTCCATGGCGCGGGCGGGAATTTGAGAGACTTCACATTCCGTTTGGCCCCCGATCTTGCCGAAACCAATCGGGTCATTGCGTTTGATCGGCCCGGGCTTGGCTTGTCCGACGGGCTCGGGCGCGGCAATGAAAGCCCGGCGGATCAGGCGGCCTTGCTCGCCCAAGCTGCGGCGCAGTTGAATGTGACACAAGCGGTGATTGTAGGCCATTCCTATGGCGGCGCCGTCGCGATGGCTTGGGCGCTGAACCATCCCGATCAGGCGGCCGCCGTGGTCTCCTTGGCGGGCGCAACCCAACCCTGGGAGGGCGGCTTGGAGGCGTTCTATCCGATCACCGCCTCACGGCTCGGCGGCATCACGATTGTACCGCTCATCGCAAATCTGGCCCCGCGCGGCGCAACCCGGAACGCGATCACCGGCATATTTGATCCGGACCCCGTGCCTAATGGCTATTTCGACCATATCCGCCCCGAATTGACCCTGCAAAGCGCGGTTCTGCGGGCCAATGGCCGACAGGTGAACAGCCTTCTGACCCATGTGACCGAGATGTCGGAGCGCTATCACACGCTCACCCTGCCCTTGGAAATTGTCCATGGGACGGCGGACGATACCGTGCCCCTGGCCACCCATTCCGAGCCGCTCGCAGCCCAGGTGCCGGGCGCCAATTTGACGGTTCTCCAAGGGGTTGGCCATATGCCCCACCACGCTGACCCCGATGCCGCACTCGCCGCAATTCAGCGTGCCGTGAGCCGCGCCGGATTGCGCTAAGCCGGTCCGACCGCCATATTGAACCCAGGGACGAGCAGAATAAAGAGGCAGCGCATGGGTAAACCCTTCGATGGCGCGATCAGCCAGTTTTACCGCGAAGAGGCGCCGGAGCAGATCCGCGCGGCGATTAAGAACGCAGAGAAAAACAGCGTCTTGGACGCGAGCTACCCCTATGACACCCGGATGGACAAAGCGGCCTATGAGGCCGACCTGAAGGCGCTGCAGATCGAACTGGTGAAATGCCACGCCTGGGTTCGCGATACTGGCCAACGCATCGCCGTGGTCTTCGAAGGACGCGACGCGGCGGGCAAAGGCGGCGCAATCAAACGCGTGCGGGAGAACCTCAACCCGCGTGTGGCCAGCGTCGTCGCACTTTCAAAACCCACGGATCGTGAAGCCAGCCAATGGTATTTTCAGCGTTATATCCACCATCTCCCCGCCGCGGGCGAGATCCGGCTGTTTGACCGCAGCTGGTACAATCGCGGTGTGGTCGAGCATGTGTTTGGCTTCTGCACGCCCGAGCAGCGCAATGTGTTTTTCCACCAATTGCCCGATTTCGAGCAAATGCTGGTCGCAGATGGTATCCATCTGGTTAAGATTTGGCTGAATATCGGCCGGGCGGAACAACTGCGCCGGTTCCTCGACCGCGAGAAAGACCCGCTGAAGCAATGGAAGCTGAGCTGGATCGATGTCGAAGGTCTGAAGAAATGGAACGCTTATTCCGATGCGATCGGCCAGACCTTGAGCTTGGGTCATACGGCGGATGCGCCCTGGACCGTGGTCCGCTCCGATGACAAACGCCGCGCGCGGCTCTCGGTGATCCGGCAAATCCTCTCAGGCCTGCCTTATGACGGGCGCAAGGATAAGGTTGTGTCGCACCCAGACCCCGAGATTTGCGGCGGGCCAGAGATGTGGGCAGATCGCGCCCATGCCTAAACGCGGGTATCATCACGGCAATCTGCGCCAAGCCCTTGTTGAGGCCGCCCTTGTGCTGATTGAGCAGAAGGGGCCGACCGGTTGGACCCTGTCCGAGGCCGCTAAAAACGCTGGCGTGACGCCCGCGGCAGTTTATCGGCACTTTGAGGGGCGCGAGGATTTGATTGCCGAAGGCGCGCGGCAAGGCCATGAAATCTTTGCCGATTTGATGGAGTTTGCGTTTAACGAGGGCAAACCGACGGCGCTCGCCGCCTTTGAAGCCACCGGGCGCGCCTATCTCGCCTTTGCGCGCAAATATCCCGGCCATTACATGGCGATGTTTGAAAGCGGGCTCTCGGCCAATCAGACGCCGGAACTGGCCGCCGCCGCCACCAAATCCCGTGATGTATTGGAACGCGCGGCAGAAGCCCTGTCGGAGCATATCCCGCCTGGCAAACGCCCGCCGCCCTCGATGTTCAGCGCGCATATCTGGGCGTTGAGCCATGGCGTGGTCGAACTTTTCGCCCGAGGCCGCCCGGGTGGTAATGCACCCTTCCCGCCCGAAGACCTGTTGGAAAGCGGGATCGGGATCTACCTACGCGGTTTGGGGCTGATTGCGCCTGACCAATAAGAGCCGCGCCGGGCGCATCTGTTCCGATGCCTCCGGCGGGGATATTTGGGAAGCAGAGAAGGCACGACCGTGCAGCGCCGCGGCAGCGTTACTCTGCGGCTTCGGCCAGGGGGGCGCCGCCCGCCTGGAAACTGGCGAGCAGATCGGTTCGTTGCTTGGCCGCTTTCTCTGCGTTTTTCTCCTTCACCGGGCCGAAGCCGCGAATGCTCAAGGGCAGTTCAGCCAGCGCGACGGCGATATCCAGCGTTTCCGGGCTGACCTTCGGCAAAACCTCGGCCATGTCCCGCTCATATTCAGTGATCAGGGCCCGCTCCACCTTGCGTTCCGCCGTATAGCCAAACGGGTTGAACGGCGTGCCGCGGAGCGGTTTCATCCGGGCCAGCAGCTTGTAGGCCGTGCTGATCCAGGCGCCAAACTCGCGTTTCTTTGGGCGCCCGGCAGGGTCTTTTCCCGGGAAAAGCGGCGGGGCCAGGTGATAGGTGAATTTCAGATCGCCATCGAACTGGGCCCGCGCCTTGGCTTCGGTATCCAAATGCAAGCGCGCGACCTCAAATTCGTCCTTGTAAGACAAGAGCTTATGATAGCCCTTTGCCACCGCTTCCTTCAGACGCAAGTCATCGATACCATCGACCAGCTTACGGTAGCGTTTGGCCAGCGCCGCGTTTTGATACTGCACCAGGTGATCGCTGCGGAACGCGATTTTTTCGTCGAGCGACTTCGGCTTCTCGATCATCGTCGGCTTGTGCAGCTTCGTCACCTCTCGCGGGTTAAGATGCGCCCAACGGCCCAACTCAAACGCGCGTTTGTTGCGTTCGATCGCTGTGCCGTTCAGCTCGATTGCCGCCAAGATCGCCTCATAGCTGAGCGGCACCAGGCCCATCTGCCAAGCTGCGCCAAAGGTCATCATGTTGGAATAAATCGAGTCGCCCATCAGGACACGCGCCAGTTCGGTGGCATCAAAAAGGCTCAACCGGTCGCGGAGACGGGCTTGAAGGGCGACCTCTAAGTCTTTCCCTGGAATGCGGAATTCTGCGTTGAGTGTGAAGTCGCCCGTGGTGATTTCATGAGAATTCACGGCGGCCCCAGTGCGCCCTGTCGTCATCAAGCCAAGGGTTTTCGCCCCGGCCGAGACGACCAAGTCGCCGCCGATGACGGCGTCCGCCTCTCCGGTCGCGACACGGATCGCAGAGATATCGTCGGGCGCATTGGCCAAGCGCAGATGGATGTGCACCGCCCCACCTTTTTGCGCCAAGCCCGCCATCTCGATCATACCGGCACCTTTGCCGTCGATCTGCGCCGCCTGCGCCATGATCGCGCCAATGGTGACCACGCCGGTCCCGCCAACGCCGGTGATGACAACGTTATGAGTCCCATCGATCTCAGGCAGTGTCGGCATCGCCAACTCGCCTATATCGACCTCGGCGGTTGCTTGTTTCTTCACCTGCGCGCCCTCGATGGTCACAAAAGACGGGCAGAACCCTTTGACGCAGGAGAAATCCTTGTTGCAAGTCGATTGATCAATGGCGCGTTTGCGCCCCAACTCGGTTTCGACCGGAACAATCGAGACGCAGTTCGACTGCACCCCACAATCGCCGCAGCCCTCGCAGACATCGGTGTTGATAAAGACCCGTTTGTCGATATCTGGGAAGGTGCCGCGCTTCCGGCGGCGGCGTTTTTCGGCGGCACAGGTCTGAATGAAGATAATGGCCGAGACGCCCTCAACCTCTTTCATCCGGTCCTGCACATTCATCAACTCATCGCGTTCATAGCGCGGTAGGCCTTTTGGAAAGCCTGAGAAATCAATGTCTTCCTTGGGGTCGTAAATCAATGCGATGTCTTTGACGCCCATCGCGACAAGTTCCTGGGCAATCTGCTGCGGGCTGAGGTCGCCCTCATTATCCTGCCCGCCGGTCATCGCGACCGCGTCATTATAGAGGATCTTGTAAGTGATGTTGGTCTTGGCCGCCAAGGCGGCGCGGATCGCCAGGATGCCGGAGTGGTTGTACGTGCCTTCTCCGAGGTTCTGGAACACATGCGGGCGTTTGGAAAACGGCGCTTCGCCAACCCAGTTCACGCCTTCGGCGCCCATATGGGTATAGCCTTCGGTGTTCCGATCCATCCAGAGTGCCATCACGTGGCAGCCGATACCCGCCCCCGCGCGCGATCCTTCGGGCACTTTGGTCGAGGTGTTGTGCGGGCAGCCCGAGCAGAACCAGGGCGTCCGCTGCGCCAGATCCGGGGCGTTATCGGCCCTGCGCGCCTCAATGATATTGGCGATCCCGGCTTCGATCCGGTCAGTCCGGCGCCCCTCTTCGATGAGGATGTTGCCCAGCTTCTCGGCGATATCGAGCGGGTCGAGCGCATAATGCGATGGGAAAAGGATCGGCCCATCGCCACCCTTCTTATAGCCATAGACGCGGCGACCGCGCCGGTCGTCGAAGATCGCCTCTTTGATCTGCACCTCGATCAGCTTGCGCTTTTCTTCCACCACGACGATCAAATCCAGACCTTCGGCCCAGGCATGCACACCCTTCATATCGATCGGCCAGGTCTGCGCGATCTTATAGGTGGTGATGCCAAGCCGCTCAGCCTCGGCCGCGTCGATCCCAAGCAATTCCAGCGCATGAACCAGGTCGAGCCAGTTCTTGCCCGCCGCGACGAAGCCAATCTTGGCCCCTGGTTTGCCAAGAACGCGTTTATCGATCTTGTTGATATGCGCGAATTCTTCGGCGGCGAAGCGCTTGTATTCCAAAAGCCGCTTCTCTTGATCGATCCAATGATCATTGAGGCGGATATTGAGCCCGCCGGGCGGCATCTCAAACTCCGGCGTCACGAACTGCATCCGGTCGGGGCGGCCATCGACGACACCGGTGGCTTCCACCGTGTCTTTCATCACCTTCAATCCAACCCAAACGCCCGCAAACCGGCTGAGCGCGAAGCCATATGCACCGTAATCCAGGATTTCCTGAACCCCGGCGGGGCTGAGAACCGGCATGTGCACATCCACCATCGCCCAATCCGATTGGTGGCAGGTGGTGGAGCTTTCGCCGGTGTGATCGTCCCCCATGGCCATGATCACCCCGCCATGGGCCGAGGTGCCAGCCATGTTCACATGGCGCATCGCATCGCCGGAGCGGTCGACGCCGGGCCCCTTGCCGTACCAGAGGCCAAAGACACCGTCATATTTGCCTTCGCCCCGCAGCTCTGCCTGCTGGCTGCCCCAAAGCGAGGTGGCCGCAAGGTCTTCGTTCAAGCCGGGTTGAAAGAGAATGTCAGAGGCTTCCAGGTGTTTCTGCGCCCGCGCCATCTGCAAATCCACCGCGCCAAGGGGGAGCCGCGGTAGCCCGTCACATAACCGCCCGTGTTCAGCCCCGCCGCCCGGTCACGCTCTTTCTGCGCGATCATCAGGCGAACCAGCGCCTGCGTGCCGTTCAACAGCACGGGCGATTTGGTGAGATCAAAGCGGTCTTCTAGCGAAACATGCTGGACGCCCATTCGGTCCTCCCCTCCCGGAATGATGTCAATGCAACAAGTATAGGTCAAAAGTGCTGACCTGAAAACCCATTTCTGCCAAGGCCGACTTCAATTCCCCGTTTGCAAGACCTGCCCGACCCGTTATCTGTCTGAAAGCGCGACAATGATGGCGCTATCAAAGGGAGACGGGAGATGGACTGGGACAAGCTGCGGATCTTTCATGCCGTGGCCGATGCGGGCAGCCTGACCCATGCCGGGGACTCGCTGCATCTGAGCCAATCCGCCGTCAGCCGACAGATTCGCGCGCTGGAAGAAAGCCTGAACACGACGCTGTTTCACCGTCATGCCCGCGGCCTCATCCTGACCGAACAGGGCGAGTTGCTGTTTGATGCCACCCGGTCGATGTCAAAACGGCTGGATGCCGCCGCCGCGCGCATTCGGGACAGCGAGGAAGAGGTGTTTGGCGAGTTGCGCGTGACGACGACCATCGGCTTCGGTTCTCTTTGGCTCGCGCCGCGACTGCCGCAGCTTTATGACAAATACCCGCACCTGAAGATCGACCTCATGCTTGAGGAACGCTTGCTCGACTTGCCAATGCGGGAGGCGGACGTGGCGATCCGAATGAAAGAGCCGTCTCAGGCCGATCTGATCCGCCGCCGACTGATGACGATCAACATGCGCCTCTTCGCCTCGCCACGTTATCTGGAAGCGCATGGCACGCCGGTCTCGCTCGACGACATGCGCGACCATCGTTTGATCAGCCAAAACGTGCAAAGCGCCCAAGTTAGCGCGGGCGCCGTGCTCGTTCGCGAGGTGATGTCGCATGAGATCGGCAGTTTTTTGACCGTCAATAACTATTTTGGCGTGTTGCAAGGGGTGATCCACGACTTGGGCATTGGCGTTTTGCCCGATTACCTGGCCGAGGATTTCCCCGAACTGGTCCATGTCCTCCCGGAAGTGGAAAGCAACGAAGTCCCTGTTTTCCTTGCCTATCCCGAGGAATTGCGCCACTCGAAACGGATCGAAGTGTTCCGTGATTTTGTCTCCGACGAGGTCATTGCCTATCGTCGTCGGCGACGCGATGCGGTGGCATCTGACGCAACGTAAAGATGTGGGCTATGCGCCACAGACATAGCGGGATTGCAGCGGCGTAGCCGAAAACCCCTTGAACGATTCTAACCTGCTGACTAATTGGGCAGTAGTGGATGATTGAGTGCAAACGACATCATCCCTACCTCCCTGTTGGACTTTGGCCGAGATTCGTCTCGGCCTTTTTTTTGGCAAATGGGGGTGCAGATGCCCGTTTCGATGGTGGAAACAAACCCGGCAGATTTTGACGATTGGCCCGATCTGTTCACTCTTCTCGCGGCCTGTTTCGGCCCGATGGAGGGCCAGATTACCCCGCCCTCCTCTTTCACGCGGATGACACCAGAAAGCCTCCGCGCGATGGCGGCGCAACGCGATATCTTCCTGATCCGTGCACCGAAACCGATCGTCTGCCTATTCGGTCAGACCCAAGGAAGCGCATACTATCTCAGCAAACTCGCCACCGCCCACGAACATCGCGGCCAGGGGTTGGCCCGCGCGTTGATCGAGGCTGCCTCGACCCGCGCCAAGTCTCTCGACTGCACCGCTTTGACGCTGCAAACCCGGGTTGAGCTCATCGAAAACCATACCACCTTCCGCGCCCTCGGCTTCACCCAGACCGGCCAAACCTGCCATCCCGGATTTGACCGCCCCACATCGCTGACCTTCCGCCGCGCGCTTTGACCCCCTTCCCCCCTCGGCCCCATGGCCTAAAGACGGGCGCAAACAAGTTTGGGGACAGTCTCATCATGCAAGACCCGGCCATCACGCCCGATCTGATTGCGGCCCACGGGCTGAGCGACGAGGAATATGCCAGCATCCTCGAGATTATCGGGCGGGAGCCGAGCTTCACCGAGCTGGGGATTTTCTCAGCCATGTGGAACGAACACTGCTCCTATAAGTCGTCAAAGAAATGGCTCCGCACCCTGCCGACGGACGGCCCGCAAGTGATCTGCGGCCCCGGAGAAAACGCGGGCGTGGTCGATATTGGCGATGGTCAGGCGGTGGTCTTCAAAATGGAGAGCCACAACCACCCGTCTTACATCGAGCCTTATCAAGGCGCGGCGACGGGCGTTGGCGGTATCCTGCGCGATGTGTTCACCATGGGCGCCCGCCCGATCGCGGCGATGAACGCGCTCAGCTTTGGCGAACCCTCGCATCCGAAAACCCGGCAATTGGTCCATGGCGTGGTCGAAGGCGTCGGCGGCTATGGCAATTGCTTCGGTGTGCCCACCGTGGGCGGCGAGGTTCGCTTCCACGCCGCCTATAACGGCAACTGCCTGGTTAACGCTTTTGCGGCGGGCTTGGCCGATGCGGATAAGATTTTCTATTCCGCTGCCTCCGGCGTTGGCATGCCAGTGGTCTATCTCGGCGCGAAAACCGGGCGCGACGGGGTTGGCGGCGCGACAATGGCCTCCGCCGAATTCGACGACACGATTGAAGAGAAACGCCCCACGGTCCAGGTCGGTGACCCATTCACCGAAAAGCGCCTGCTCGAAGCTTGCTTGGAGCTGATGCAGACCGGTGCTGTGATCTCGATCCAAGATATGGGCGCTGCGGGCCTGACCTGCTCCGCCGTTGAAATGGGCGACAAAGGCCATCTTGGCATCAAGCTTGAACTCGACCGCGTGCCGGTGCGCGAAGAAAACATGACCGCCTATGAGATGATGCTCTCGGAATCTCAGGAGCGCATGCTCATGGTGCTGAACCCCGAGCTGGAGGCCGAAGCCAAAGCGGTGTTCGAGAAATGGGACCTGGATTTCGCCATCGTGGGCGAAACCATCGCCGAGGATCGTTTTCTGATCCAACATGGCAATACGGTGAAAGCCGATCTGCCGCTGTCGAAACTCGCCTCGACCGCGCCGGAATATGACCGCCCCTGGACCCCGACCGAGCCCGCGCCGGAGATGGACCCGGTACCCGAGATCGACCCGATCGACGGGCTAAAGGCGCTTCTGGCCTCGCCCAATTACGCGGGCAAGCAATGGGTCTATGAACAATATGACTCGATGGTCATGGCCGACACGATCCGCAGTCCGGGCCAAGGCGCAGGCGTTGTGCGGGTCCATGGCACCGACAAGGCGCTGGCCTTCACGTCGGATGTAACGCCCCGATATGTGAAGGCGAACCCGGTCGAAGGTGGCAAACAAGCCGTGGCGGAAGCCTATCGCAACCTGACCGCCATCGGGGCGAAACCATTGGCCAGCACCGACAACCTGAATTTCGGCAATCCGGAGAAGCCAGAGATCATGGGCCAGTTCGTCGGCGCGATCAAAGGTATCGGCGCAGCCTGTGCGGCGCTGGATATGCCGATCGTTTCGGGCAATGTCTCGCTCTACAATGAGACCGATGGCCAAGGCATCTTGCCAACGCCCACCATCGGCGCGGTCGGCCTATTGGAGCATATCGACGATCTGATCGGCGGGCAGGTGCGCGACGGGCATCTGGCCATTCTGGTCGGTGACACGCAAGGCCATCTGGGTCAATCCGCCCTTCTGGCCGAAGTCTTCAACCGCGAAGACGGCGATGCGCCGACGGTTGATCTGGAGGCCGAGGCGCGCCATGGCGACTTCATCCGTGACAATCGAGACTGGGTTGATGTCTGCACCGATCTCTCCGATGGCGGGTTGGCGCTCGCGGCGTTTGAACTGGCTGAAGCTGCGGGGGTCGGCGTTACCCTAGACGCCAGCGACATGGGCACGCTCTTCGGCGAAGATCAGGCGCGCTATCTCATCGCCTGCTCTTATGACAAAGCTGAGGCGCTGATGGTCGCCGCAGGTCAGGCCAATGTGCCGCTGACCACAGTCGGTCGATTTGGCGGCGATGGTGTGCGGATCGGCGGTTCCGAGGCGCCCTCTCTGAGCTCACCGACCTCTACCGGAGCGCTTTCGCTAACGTCTTTGCCTGAGGCACGACATTCCCGATTCTGTCCCAGCCATCGGCTTGCACGGGTCGGGTTGCCTCTCTATCTTCACAAGTGAAACAGTCAGGGATTACTGAATGGCCATCTCCGCCCACGATATCGAGACGCTGATCCGCGAGAGCTTTCCTAATGCCACAATAGTCGTGCAAGGCGATGACGGCGCGCATTTCGCGGCGGAAGTGATCGATGAAAGCTTTCGCGGCAAGAACCGTGTTCAACAACAACGCGCGGTTTACGCAGCATTGAAAGGCAAAATGGACGGCAGTCAAGGCGAGTTACATGCATTAGCTTTGACAACCAAAGCACCGGAATAAAAGGAAAATGCGACATGAGCGCAGAAGATACGATCAAAGAGACCGTCGCCACCAATGATGTGGTGCTGTTCATGAAAGGCACAAAAGCGATGCCGCAATGCGGGTTCTCCTCTCGCGTGGCCGGGGTGCTAAATTTCATGGGCGTGGATTATTCGGATGTGAATGTCTTGGCCGATGAGGAGATCCGTCAGGGCATCAAGGACTATTCCGACTGGCCGACAATCCCGCAGCTTTATGTCAAAGGCGAGTTTGTCGGCGGCTGTGACATCATCACCGAGATGACACTGTCGGGCGAGTTGGATCAACTCTTCGACACCGAAGGCGTCACCTATGACAAGGCCGCGGCGGACAAAATCCGCGAGGCGAATGCCTGACGGCATCCGGCTGGGGGCGCTGCCCCCAGACCCCCGGGATATTTATCAAGCAGAGAAGGGCTGAACCGGATCGGGTCAGCCTTTTTTTGTGGCACCCCTGCGGACATGTTTGTTGAGCCGGGAGGGCGTCGATTTCTTGCGATCTTTATAGGGGTTCGCGTCCGATTGGCTGCGCATATGCAGGCGGATTGGCGTGCCTGGCATGTCAAAGCTTTCCCGTAACCCGTTGACGAGATAGCGCGAATAGCTTTCCGGCAATTTCTCGGGCAGCGAGCACATCACCACAAAGCCCGGCGGCCGGGTCTTGGCCTGGGTCATATAGCGCAGCTTGATCCGGCGACCGCTTGGGGCGGGCGGTGGATGCGCCTCCAGCATACCGGTGAGCCAGCGGTTCAGTGTGGCGGTCGGGACCCGGCGGTTCCAAACCTCATGGGCTTTCAGGATCGCCGCATGCAGCCGATCAAGCCCCCGCCCGGTTTTGGCTGAGACCGTGATGAGCGGCGCGCCCTTGAGTTGCGGCAAGAGCCGTTCGAAAGCCTCTTTCAGATCGCGCAGCTTTTCCTGTTTGTGCTCTTCAAGATCCCATTTATTGACCGCGACGACCACGGCCCGGCCCTCCCGCTCCGCCAGATCGGCGATCCGCAGGTCTTGTTGTTCGAAGGGGATCGCGGCGTCGAGCAACACCACCACAACCTCGGCGAATTTCACCGCGCGGAGTCCGTCAGAAACCGAAAGCTTCTCGAGCTTCTCCTGCACCTTCGCTTTCCGGCGCATACCGGCGGTATCAAATATCCGCATCGGCGTGCCCCCCAGGTGATCGGCACCGAGATCGAGTCGCGTGTGATCCCGGCTTCGGGGCCGGTCAGCAGCCGCTCTTCGCCAATGATCTGGTTGATCAGCGTTGACTTCCCGGCATTGGGTCGCCCCACAACCGCGATCTGCAGCGGCTTGGCGGCGGTGATGACCCGCGCGCCCTCTTCACCCTCTTCCAAATCAATATCGGTTTCGGCTTCTTCTGATGCTGCCTCTGCCGCTTCGACCAGAGGCGCCAACATCACGGCCAGTTCGGCCATGCCTTCGCCATGCTCGGCAGATAGCGCCAGTGGATCCCCGAGGCCCAGGCCATAGGCTTCCAAAACACCCGCCTCGCCCTGTCGCCCCTCGGCCTTGTTGACGCCCAGTATCACGGTCGCGCCACGTTTACGCAGGAGATCGGCGAACAGTTCATCGGTCGGGGTGATCCCGGCGCGCCCGTCGATCAAAAACAGACAGGCATCGGCCATATCAACCGCCTGTTCGGTCAATCGACGCATCCGGCCTTGCAAGCTGTCATCGGTCGCCTCTTCCAGGCCCGCCGTATCAATGACGGTAAAGCGCAGATCGCCCAAGCGCGCCGCGCCTTCGCGCAAATCCCGCGTGACGCCCGGCTGATCATCGACCAAGGCCAAGCGCTTGCCAACCAAACGGTTGAACAGCGTGGATTTGCCCACATTGGGCCGCCCGATAATGGCGAGGGTAAAACTCATGACCTGATCTTTCTGATGCAAGACGCGCGTCCTAACGCAAAGCCCGGGGCTTGAAAAGACATCCGCGGCTTTGGCGCAAAAATACTCATCCGTGCGGCAGTTTGCGAAGCGCCACCTCCAGCGCGTTTAGAAACCGCGAGCGATCCGCTTTGGAGAAGGGCGCGGGGCCCCCGATCCCCTGCCCGTCTACACCGGCGCGGAGATCGGCCATGATCGCGCGTGTGGCGACTTGTGTGCCGATGCTGTTGGCGGTGAAGGCCTCGCCCTTCGGGCTCATCACCGATGCACCAGCCGCGATGCAGCGCTCCGCCAGCAGGATATCGGCGGTGATGACCAGTGTCTCAGGCCCTGCGGCCTCGGCAATCGCGTCATCGGCGGCGTCAAAGTCGCCCGAGACCATCTGCATCGAGATCAGCGGATGCTCCGGGTGGCGCAGGTATTGGTTGGCCACCAGGCGCACCGGCATTCTATGGCGATAGGCGACCTTATAGATCTCCCCCTTCACCGGGCAGGCATCTGCATCGACCAAAATCATACTGGAAAGAACCCCTCATCAAAGGGCACAGAGACGGTTTCGCCCGACGCTTCGGTCAAAGTGAGCGCCGCCCCACCGACCTGGATGTCGACCACCCTGGCCCATCCCGGCGGGCGTGGCAGCGAGACCATGGCATGGCGGATCAGATGGGTTGGGCCAAGCGTCAGACAGGTCGGAATGCCCATGGTGGTCAGGCGGTTCTCGCGCGTGGACGCGGCCAGGCCGATCCCTCCCGCGGCAATCCCATCTTCAATGCCCAAAACCCCGGTGTGCCGCCCGTTCCACGGGCTGAAATCGCGACCGCCGTTGGAAATCCAGAGCATGGTGATCGGCAAAACACGCGGGTCTTTCAGGACCACCAGCATGTCATCCTCCGCCTCCCGGATCAGGACGGTCCAGCCCAAACGGCTCTCCCGCGCCTCGGCCAGAATCACGAAATCCTCCACGGCATGGCCCGCCGGGTAGTCATGCAGATCCCAATCCGAGCCATCCTCGCAAGGCAAAAGTAAATCGGGCTGGATCTGGTTCAGCGCCCACAGATTCCGCCCCTCATATTGCGGCATCGGGTCGGTCAAAACGGCGCGTTTGGGGGAGAAGCTGAGCCGCCCGCCCGCCGCTATATGACTCATCGGATGATGCGCGAGCGTGATCTGCCCCTCCCCGCCGCTCAGCCGATGGGTTTGATAGAGCACCGGCCCGGTAAGCCGGAGGTCTTTCTCAATCACCGCCCCCCTGACGCGGGCTTGCAACCGAAACTGCGCATGGGCCACATCTTGCGCCATCGGCTCCCAAATGCTGTTGGCCGGAAACCCATGGATCGGGTCCCCCTCCACATCGTCCAAACCGAAGGGCGCACAGAGGAAATCGCCCGCGAGGCACCGATTGACCAATGGGATGTCATGGTTTTCTTGGATCTCTGGCTCATCCCGCCAAGGGGCCGCATGGAGTGGCTTGCGGCCCGTGACCTCCCAGAGCGGGATATTCCCCAGAGCCGGATCAAAGATCAGCCGCGCATCGCCATGACGGAGCGTGACCATCTAGCGTTCCTGTGCCAGAGACCGGAGGGCGGTGGCGAGTTCCACCGCTTCGCTGCCCATGCCGAGAAAGGTCACACCAAGATCGGCATAATGCGCCCGCGTCTCCGGCGCGAACGAAATGATACCAGCAGGCTTTCCGGAGGCGGTGATCGTGCCAATCGCGGCATCAATCGCGGCCAAGACCTCGGGGTTATTTAGGTCGTCGCGATACCCCATATCGGCGGCCAAATCGGCAGGGCCGATGAACACACCATCCACCCCCTCCATCGCACAAATCGCATCGAGATTATCGAGTGCCGCGCGGCTTTCGGCCTGAACCAGAACGCAAATCTCATCATTCGCATTGGACGGGTAATTCTCATACGCACCAAAAGCCCCGGCACGCGCGACGCCCGCGCCAAAGCCGCGCACGCCATCGGGCGGGTAACGGCAGGCGCGCACCGCGGCGCGCGCTTCGGCCTCGGTATCTACCATTGGCACCAGCACCGTCTGCGCGCCCAGGTCGAGCACCTGTTTCAACACCCAATCGCGATTGATCGGCACGCGGATCACCGGCGCGGTGCCGGTTCCGGCCAGTGCGATCAACTGACTGCGGAGTGTGCCGGGATCAAACGGGCCATGTTCGGCATCGATCAGGCACCAATCGAACCCGGCCTGCCCGGCGATCTCGGTCGCAAGATCCGAACCGAGGCTTAGCCAGAGTCCGCGCTGCAACTGCCCCGCCTTTAAAGCGGCTTTTAGGGGGTTTATCGGTGCCGGCATTCGTCCTCCAAAACTGTCAGAGCGCCCCGCCCGTCACCTCGCGATACCACGCCCGGATCGCCGCGCGCTCGCTTTCTTCCATGAAGCTCAGATTGCCGGGGGGCATGGCGTGGGTCACGCCCGCCTGAAGGTAGATCGCCCGGGCCTGAGAGGCAATCTCAGCATCCGTTTCCAAGTGAACGCCGCGCGGCGCCACCGCGATTCCCGGCCAAAACACCTCTTGCGCATGGCACATGGAACAGCGGCCCAGCACCGTATTGGCGATATCCGGGAAATCCTCATGCGCCGCGAACCGCTCGGCCAGTGGCGACAGGCGCGCCTCCTCGATCGGCGCGTCTCGATTGAGCGGAAGCACAGACAGCCAGACAATCACCGCAAAAATCACCGCCGTCGCGCCCCAGGTCCACCAAAGCATCCCGCCCTTGGCATGCATCGTGTTGAAGAAATGCCGGATCGTGACGCCCATCAAAAAGACCAGGCTGGCGATGACCCAATTATACTCCGAAGCAAAGGCCAGCGGGTAATGGTTCGACAACATCAAGAAGATGATCGGCAGCGTGAGGTAATTGTTATGGGTCGAGCGGAGCTTGGCGATCTTACCGTATTTCGCATCCGGCGTTCGGCCCGCCTTCAGATCGGCGACGACGATTTTCTGGTTCGGGATGATGATCATCGCCACATTCGCCGTCATGATCGTGGCGGTGAACGCGCCCAGATGGAGCAGCGCCGCGCGACCCGAGAACACCTGCGTATAACCCCACGCCATGATGACCAACATGATGAAGAGCAGGAGCATCAATACGGTTGGGTTGTCGCCAAGCGATGATTTACAGAGGGCGTCATAGATCACCCATCCGATCACCAAAGAGCCGGCCGAGATCAGCACGGCCTGCCACGTGACCAACTCCATCACGTTGTAATCAATCAGATAAAGCTCAGCCCCCATCCAATAGACCAGGGCTAGAAGCGCGACACCGGAGAGCCAAGTCGCATAGCTCTCCCATTTGAACCAGACCAGATGCTCGGGCATCTCAGCCGGGGCCACCATGTATTTCTGGATATGATAGAACCCGCCGCCATGGACCTGCCATTCATCGCCATCGGCCCCGCTGGCGGGTTTCGGATCGCGGCGCAGCCCAAGGTCCAACGCAATGAAATAGAAACTCGAGCCAATCCAGGCGATGACCGTGATGACATGCAGCCACCTGACGGCGAATTCGGCCCAGTGGAGGAGGATCGTCTGGTCCATCTAGCTGCCCCGATAGGTTGAATAGCCATAGGACGACAGCAGCAATGGCACGTGGTAATGGCTGTCCTCGGCCATGCCAAACCGGATCGGGATTTGATCGAGGAACAAGGGCTCCGCACCTGCTTGCCCGGTTGCCCGCAGGTAATCGCCCGCGTGAAAGATCAACTCATAGGTCCCGGTGGTGAATGTCTCGGCGGGCAGGATCGGCCCGTCGGTTCGGCCATCGGCATTGGTCACGGTCTCGGCGATTTTGCTGTGGCTGTTGCCGGTGACCCGGTAGAGGCAAATCGCAACCCCCTCCGCGGGGCAGCCCCGGCCCGTATCGAGCACATGGGTCGTCAAAAATCCTGCCACCTGATCCCTCCATCAGTCATCGCCTGTCGGATATCCGGGCCGACGCCGCAGCATCCGGCAAACCCTTGACCGAAATCAAGGCCTAAGAAGATTTGACCGCCTAGTCAAATACAGAACCAATCCGGAAAGGAGCCACTATGTCATCGCGCAGCATCGGCACCAAAGCGCAGCTTCAAGACCCCGATTATATGCCGCCCACAGGTCAGGCGGTCGCGCTTGGGCTGCAGCATGTGCTGTCGATGTTTGTGGCCAATGTCACGCCAGCGATCATCGTGGCGGGCGCGGCAGGGTTTGGCTTTGGGTCCGGCTCGCCCGACCTACCAGAGCTTCTTTATCTCATTCAAATGGCGATGCTTTTCGCCGGTATCGCCACGCTGATGCAAAGCATCGGCTTTGGCCCGGTTGGTGCGCGATTGCCAATCTTGCAAGGCACCAGCTTTGCCTTTCTGCCGATCATGATCCCGGTTGTTGCGGGGCGCGGCGTTGACGCGCTGGCCGCCCTTTATGGTGGGATCATCGTCGGCGGGATGTTCCACATTGTGCTTGGTCTCTTCATTGGCCGCATCCGCTTTGCCCTGCCGCCGCTTGTCACCGGCTTGGTGGTCATGATGATCGGCCTGGCCCTGGTGGAGATCGGGATCCAATACGCCGCCGGTGGCACCGCCGCGATCGGAACGGAGGCTTATGGCAATCTGCACAGTTGGTCGGCGACGCTCCTCGTCGTGGTGGTCACTCTGGGTGTCAAGTTCTTCGCCCCGGGCATCTTCTCCGTCTCTGCCGTCTTGATCGGGCTGCTAACCGGATATCTCTATGCCCTCGGCACGGGCCTGCTGCCGCCAGCCGCCATCACCGAAAGCTGGAGCAGTGCCGCCACTTTCGCCCTCCCCCAACCTTTCCGCTATGGCGTTGAGTTCTCCATCGCCGTGGCGCTCGGCTTCTGCCTTATGGCGTTTGTGTCTGCCGTTGAGACCGTCGGTGACGTGGAAGCCATCACCAAGACCGGCGCTGATCGCCAGGCGACCGACCGCGAAATCACCGGCGCAACCTTCGCGAACGGGATGGGCACCCTCCTGTCCGGTGTCTTCGGCAGCCTGCCTAACACCTCTTTCTCGCAAAATGTCGGCCTCATCGCGATGACCGGCGTGATGAGCCGCCATGTGGTGACCATTGGCGCGCTTTTTCTGATCCTCTGCGGCTTCATCCCGAAAGTCGGCGCTGTGATCCGCACCATCCCCATCGAGGTTTTGGGCGGAGGCGTCATCGTCATGTTTGGGATGGTCGCGGCGGCCGGGATCTCGATCCTTTCAGAGGTCAAATGGAACCAGCGGAACATGTTGATCTTCGCGGTCTCGCTGTCGTTCGGCCTGGGATTGGAGTTGGAACCAGAGGCCGTGCAACATTTGCCCGAGACGGTCCACGTCCTCCTGACCAGTGGCCTGGTCCCCGCCGCCACCCTTGCGATCCTTCTCAACCTCCTTCTGCCAGAACGCCTCCGCGCCGACCCAAAAGAAGACGCGCCCGACTAACCGACCCCTTGTAGGAGCACCGATCTTCGGCATACACCGTCCGGACCAACCTGGAGGATCCATGACGACGACGCCACGTTACCCGCGGGATATGCACGGCCACGGCCCGATCCCACCGAAGAGCAATTGGCCCAACAACGCCAAGATCGCCGTCCAAATCGTGGTGAATTACGAGGAAGGCGGCGAAAACAACATCCTCCACGGCGATCCAGCTTCCGAGGCGTTCCTATCCGAAATCGTTGGCGCAGCGGCGTGGCCAGGGCAGCGCCACTGGAATATGGAGTCGATCTATGAATACGGCGCGCGCGCCGGGTTCTGGCGGCTGCACCGGCTGTTCACCGAGATGGAAATCCCGGTAACGGTCTATGGCGTTGCCACCGCGCTCGCCCGCTCCCCGGCGCAAGTCGAGGCGATGAAGGCGGCGGAGTGGGAGATTGCGTCCCACGGGTCAAAATGGATTGAATACAAAGACTTCTCGCGCGAAGCGGAAGAGGCGGAGATGGCCGAGGCGATCCGTCTTCATACCGAAGTGACCGGCACCCCGCCACGCGGCTGGTACACCGGGCGGTGTTCGACAAACACCGTCGCCCTGGCCGCCGAGACTGGAGGTTTTGCTTATGTCTCTGACAGTTATGCCGATGACCTGCCATACTGGAGCCGATTTGGCGGTCACGATCAGCTAATCATTCCTTATACGCTGGATGCCAATGATATGCGCTTTGCCACGCCGCAAGGCTTCAATGCGGGCGACCAGTTCGAAGCTTATCTGCGCGACACATTCGATGCGCTTTATGCCGAAGGTCAGGCGGGCGCGCCCAAGATGATGTCGATCGGTCTGCACTGTCGATTGATCGGGCGACCCGGGCGGATCATGGCGTTGAAACGGTTCCTGGACTACGCCAAATCGCATGCAGAGGTTTGGTTCGCCCGCCGGATCGATATCGCGGAACATTGGACCGCGACCCACCCTGCGCCCGGCCAAGTCACGCGCCCGTCTGAGATGGATAAAGACACATTCACAGAGACTTATGGGGCGACATTCGAAAATTCACCTTGGGTTGCAGAACGCGCGCATGAATTGGAACTTAGCCCTGCTCATGACACAGCGGTTGGCCTGGCGAACGCGATGGCCCGCGTCTTCCGCAGCGCCTCACGCACCGAACGTCTTGACGTTTTGAAAGCCCATCCCGATCTCGCAGGTAAGCTCGCCGCTGCCAAACGCCTGACAGAAGACAGTACTGCCGAACAAGCCAGCGCCGGGCTCGACGCGCTGACCGAGGCGGAGCATGACGTCTTCACCCGGCTCAACACGGCCTATGTAGAGAAACACGGGTTTCCATTTATCATCGCAGTGCGTGACCACACCAAGACCACGATCATGACCGCGTTCGAGCGCCGCTTGCATAATGACACCGAAACCGAATTTGCCGAAGCCTGCACCCAGGTCGAACGCATTGCGCTGCATCGGTTGAAAGGGCTCCTGCCATGACCGATTACGCCACGCCGCCCGGCAGCTTGCCGCCGCAGACCGCGCTGACCACGACCCGGGCGCAGTTCCATGAAAGCTTCGCGGTGATCCCGCATGGTGTCATGCGGGATATCGTGACATCGGCCTTGCCGGGTTGGACCAAGACCCGCGCATGGATCCTCGCGCGCCCGCTCACAGGCTTTGCCGAGACCTTCGCGCAATTGATTGTAGAACTGGCCCCAGGCGGCGGCAGCGATGCGCCCGAACCCGACCCGAACGGTCAGGCGGTCCTCTTTGTCACCTCCGGCGGCTTTACCTTGACCATCTCGGGCCAGACTCATGAGATGATCCCCGGCAGCTATGCCTATTTGCCCCCTGGGGCCGATTGGCAGATTTCCAATCCAGGTTCGGCGCCGGCGACCTTCCATTGGATTCGGAAATCCTATGAACCCGCCCGTGGCATCGACATACCAGAAGCGTTCGTCACCCATGAGACCCAAACGCCGATCCAGTACATGCCCGATACGAACGAGGCTTGGGGCACGCAACGCTTCGTCGACCCCGAGGACCTCCGCCACGATATGCATGTGACCATCGTGACATTCGAGCCCGGCGGCACAATCCCCTTCCCGGAAACCCATGTGATGGAACACGGGCTCTATGTGCTCGAAGGCAAGGCCGTGTACCTGCTCAATCAAAGCTGGGTCGAAGTGGAAGCCGGGGATTTCATGTGGCTCCGCGCCTTCTGCCCGCAGGCCTGTTATGCGGGTGGGCCGGGCCGGTTCCGCTACCTGCTCTACAAAGACGTCAATCGCCATCCGAAGCTCAGCTTGCGATGACCACACCACAACAGATCACCGTCATCCCTTTGACTGCGGATGCTTTCGCCCCGTTCGGAGAGGTGCTTGAAGCCGTCGGTACGCCGGACAAGCTGATCAATCAGGGACTCTGCGGCCGGTTCCACGACCGCGCGACGCTCGATTTCCAATCCGGCCAGGCCGGGATCAGCCTCTTTGAAGCCAAACCGCGCAGTCTACCTTATGAACTCGACATGTTGGAACGGCATCCCTTGGGCAGCCAAGCCTTCCTGCCGATGACAGAACATCCGTTTCTGGTGATCGTCGCGCCGGATGACGCAGGCGTTCCGGGCACGCCTGTCGCGTTTCTGACCCGCCCGGGCCAAGGCATCAATCTCGCACGCGGCACATGGCATGGCGTGCTCACCCCGCTTCACGCACCGGGGCTTTTTGCCGTGATCGACCGGATCGGCCCGGGCGACAATCTCGAAGAACACTGGCTGGCCGAACCAATCACGATCTCCGCGCCTACCTGACCTCTCGAACCGGGCTCACATTGCCACGGGCGCGCAGAAAGACAATGCCGCGTCAGCGGCGCCGCTCGATCACTGCCCGACCGGCGCCATCCGGTAGAGCGCGCCATCATTCACTGACAAAAACCAAATCGAGCCGTCGGGGGCCACGCGTACATCGCGCACACGGGAGGTTTCTGGCGCTTCGATCTGCTCCACCTCCGCCATGCCTTGATCCGGGTCGAGCCGGGAGATCAAATCGAACGCCAAGGCGCCAACCAACAGATCGCCCTGCCATTCCGGAAACAAATCGCCCTCATAGAAGGCCATGCCTGAGGGCGCGATCGACGGATCCCAATAATGCGCCGGCTGCTCCATGCCCGGTGCCTCGGTCCCCTCGCCGATCCTGAAGCCTGAATAATGCCGCCCATAGGCGATCACCGGCCAACCATAATTCGCACCGCGCCGCACTTGATTGACCTCATCGCCGCCGCGGGCGCCATGTTCGACGATCCAAAGCTGCCCGGACGGGTCCAGCGCCGCACCTTGCGCATTGCGGTGGCCGTAGGACCAAATCTTGGCTGGGCCCCCGCTTGACCCACAAAGGGATTGTCGCCCGGCACGGACCCATCGCGCGCCACCCGGATCACGCTGCCATTTTCGACGCTCAAATCCTGGGCCGAGGGCCGATCCCCCGATCTCCAACGGTCACGTACAGATACCCGTCGCGCCCCTCGACAATTCGACTGCCAAAATGCCGCCCGCCGGAACTGCCGGGCTCCAAGGCCCAAATCACCGTCACATCTTCAAGCCGATCTTCCAGCAATCGGGCCCGCGCCAGAGCGGTGCCTGCCTGCCGTCCTTGCGGCATCGAGAAGGTGAAGAAAATCTCGCCCGATTGCGCATGGTCCCGCGGCACCATCACATCCAAGAGCCCGCCCTGCCCGTCGACGGCAATCGGCGGCAAGCCTTCCAACGCCACAGACCCATCGTCAGCAAAGCGCCACATCTCGCCGCCGCGCAAGGTCACCAGAAAACCACCCTCCGGCAAAAACGCGACAGCCCATGGTTCGTCGAGCCCTGTCACAATCGGCGTGATCTCCAGCGGCCCTGCGGAACTGTCCACCGTTTGGGCCTCTCCCATTGTGGACATGACGAGGCTAAGAGACAGAACCGCAAAGAAATGGCGCATGATATCCTCCGAAATGAAATCTGCTCTTTGATCTAGGATTCGGCCTTCCACATACCAGGTCGCTTTCCGGATCGTGAAACAGCCGGGTTTACGTGGAGAAACCGGCAATCCGCCCGATCTTTTCGCCTTTTCAATCGCTTTGGCCCGGACTAATCTTTCGCCATGACCGGATCTTCGGATCCAAACAGGGAGAAAAATATGAAAAGAATTCTGCTGGCCTCGACGGCCACCGCAGTCATGGCAACTGGTGCGCTCGCCGAAGGCCATGGCGACTCCGTCACTCTGGGTGTGATCTTGGGCTTCACCGGTCCGATTGAATCGCTGACCCCGCATATGGCCGATGGCGCCGAACTGGCAATGGCCGAGGTTACCGAAAGCGGCAATCTGATGGACGGCATGAGTGTCGCCTCGGTCCGCGCGGACTCGACCTGCATCGATGCCGCCGCCGCCACCGCCGCCGCCGAACGTCTGATCACCGCCGATGGTGTCGCGGGCATTGTCGGCGCTGACTGCTCTGGCGTGACCACGGCGATCTTGTCCAATGTGGCCGTCCCGAATGGCATGGTCATGGTCTCGCCCTCAGCCACCTCTCCGGCGCTCTCCGCTGTAGAAGACAATGGCCTCTTCTTCCGCACGGCGCCCTCCGATGCGCGCCAGGGTCAGGTGATGACCAATGTGATCATGGATCGCGGCATCGATGAAGTCGCCGTGACCTACACCAATAACGACTATGGCCTGGGCCTGGCGGACAGCTTCGCCGCCGCCTTTGAGGCCGCGGGTGGCACTGTCACCTTGGTCGCCGCCCATGAAGATGGCCGCGCGGATTACTCCGCTGAAGTCGGCGCGCTCGCCTCGGCGGGTGGCGCAGCTCTCGTCGTCGCAGGCTATGTCGACCAAGGCGGGTCCGGCATCATCCAGGCCTCGCTCGACACCGGCGCGTTTGACACCTTCGTCTTCCCCGACGGCATGGTGAGCCAAGCGCTGACCGACAATTTCGGCTCCGACATCGATGGCTCCTTCGGCCAGCATCCAGGCACCGACAGCGCGGGCGCCGACATCTTCCACGGTATGGCGGAAGAAGCTGGCTTCGACGGCACCTCGCCGTTCGCCAAGGAAAGCTATGATGCCGCCGCACTGATCCTCTTGGCCATGCAGGCCGCGGGTTCGACCACGCCTGCGGATTATGCCGAACACCTCATGGACGTCGCCAACGCCCCTGGCGAGCCGATCCAGCCGGGTGAGCTTGGCCGTGCGCTGGAACTGATCGCCGCCGGTGAAGACATCGACTATGTCGGTGCCTCCGCTGTCGAGCTGATCGGCCCCGGCGAAAGCGCTGGCAACTACCGCGAGATCGAAATCCAAGGCGGCGAGATCACCACAGCGCAGTTCCGCTGATCTTTGCTGATCTGAGACACAGATTGGGGCAGCCCGGAAACCATCCGGGCTGCTCTCTTTGGGGGTATATGCACAGATGATTGTCGTCGAAGACCTGCACAAGCATTTTGGCGGGTTCCGCGCGGTGGATGGCGCCTCACTCACCATCGAAACCGGGTCGATTACTGGGTTGGTTGGACCCAATGGGGCTGGAAAAACAACTCTTTTCAATGTGATCGCAGGGGTTCTTCAACCTACATCGGGCCGCGTGATCATGGACGGTGAAGATATCACCGGTCTTCTCCCGCATGAGCTGTTCTCGAAAGGTCTCTTGCGGACCTTCCAGATCGCGCATGAGTTCAGTTCCATGACCTGTCGGGAAAACCTGATGATGGTCCCCGAAGGGCAATCGGGCGAAAGCCTGTGGAACACCTGGTTTGGCCGCAAACGCATCGCCGAGGAAGAGCGCGCGTTGAAAGCCAAGGCCGACGAAGTGCTCGAATTTTTGACCATCGAACATCTGGCGGATCATCCGGCGGGCATGGTCTCCGGCGGGCAGAAAAAACTGCTCGAACTGGGCCGCACCATGATGGTGGATGCCAAGGTTGTCTTCCTTGATGAGGTTGGCGCGGGTGTGAACCGGACCCTTCTGAACACCATCGGCGATGCGATCCTGCGGCTCAATAAAGAGCGAGGCTACACCTTCTGCATGATCGAACATGATATGGATTTCATTGGCCGCCTCTGCGATCCGGTGATCGTCATGGCCGAAGGTCATGTGCTGGCCGAGGGCACGATCGACGAGATCAAAGCCAATGAGCAAGTGATCGAGGCCTATCTGGGCACCGGTCTGAAGAACAAGGCAGCCACCGCATGAGTGCCGGAAACCCCTATGACGAAGATCGCGGCAACAAAGACCGCTCGATCACCCGCCCGCCATCGCCAAGCATGGGCGATCCTGTCAAACCCGGCGGCCACGCACAGCCGGTCGAGGGCGACAATCCGTTCCTGATCGGGCGCGCGATGACCGGCGGTTATGGCTCCGGCGCGGATATTCTACATGGCTGCACCATCGCCGTAGAACCTGGCGAGATCGCGGTGATTGTCGGCCCGAATGGCGCAGGCAAATCCACCGCGATGAAGGCCGTCTTTGGCATGTTGAACCTGCGCCAAGGCGAAGTGCTGCTGGATGGGGAAGAAATCACCGATCTGACGCCGCAAGCGCGCGTCGGCAAGGGCATGGGGTTCGTGCCGCAAACCTCGAACATTTTCACCTCGATGACCGTCGAAGAGAACCTTGAGATGGGCGCCTTCATTCGGCGCGACGACATCACTGGCACGATGGAGCAGGTCTATACCCTGTTCCCGATCCTGAAGGAGAAGCGCTATCAGGCCGCGGGCGAGCTTTCCGGCGGCCAGCGACAGCAAGTGGCCGTGGGCCGTGCGCTGATGACCCAACCCAAGGTTCTGATGCTCGACGAGCCCACCGCGGGCGTCTCACCGATTGTGATGGATGAGCTTTTTGACCGGATCATCGAGGTCGCCCGCACCGGCATCCCGATCCTGATGGTTGAGCAAAACGCCCGCCAAGCGCTTGAGATTGCGGATAAGGGCTATGTGATGGTTCAGGGTCGGAACGCTTATAGCGGCACGGGTAAAGAGCTGCTCGCCGATCCAGAAGTCCGCAAGAGTTTCCTGGGCGGATGAGGATGCTGCTTGGCTCCCTCCTCATATCGCTTGCGGCGCCCGCCTTGGCCGAGCCGTGGGCCTGTGAGTTCACCGTCGAGTGCATCGCGGGCGATGGGTGCGAGGCCAGTGCCTATGAGATCGAGATCCTAGCCGCCGACCATGAGGGGCAACTCTTCCTGTCCAGTGTTGTGGGAGACACCCCCGTCACCCGGCTCACGTCGGAAGACGCCGTGCCCGCCAGCTATGCCAGCGCCGGGCCCTCCGGCTTGGCCGAGATGGTCACGGTCAAGGCCGACAGCACAGCGCTGATGACGGCGCATATCTTCGACGGCGCCGCCATGGCCGTCACTTATTTCGGCACCTGCGAGGTCCTGGAATGAGACACAGAAACGCACATAACCTCTTTGGTATTGCCTTCGTCCATCTGGCGCTCGCGGTGATGGTACAAGCAGGCCCGGCACATGCAACCAGTCAATCCACGTGCAATTACACACTTCAATGCGTCACGGGGCATGGCTGCAGCAGAATTGATCTTTCGGTAGAAATCTCGAACGCACCTTACAGTACGACACTCTGGCTGCTTCGTGTCGAAGAGCAACCTGTCGTATTGGAACTGCTGGCGTCCACATCGGCAGCGCTTATCCTTAGCGGCCTGACCCCGGTCGAGCCCGATCAACGTCAGTATGCTGCAACATTTGCCATCTTCGATGACGGCGGGTCGCAACTTGTTTTCGTACGCCCAACGTCTTTGGGCAGCCTGGAACGTCTCAGGTTATCTGGAGTCTGTAGAGGAAACTTTAGATGGACTTTCTGAATGCCTTTGTGGCGCTCGCCAATTTTGTCATCATCCCGGCCACGGCCTACGGGGCGCAGTTGGCGCTTGGTGCTCTGGGGGTGACGCTGATCTACGGCATCCTTCGCTTCTCCAATTTCGCCCATGGCGACACGATGGCGTTTGGCGCAATGGTCACGATCCTCGTCACCTGGATGTTGCAAGGTGCGGGCGTGTCGCTCGGCCCGCTTCCCACCGCGCTTCTGGCGCTGCCGATCGGGATTGCCGCCACCGGGTTGTTGCTCATCGGGACGGACCGTGTGGTCTATCGGTTCTATCGGGCGCAGAAAGCCAAACCCGTCATCTATGTGATCGCCTCGCTTGGCGTGATGTTCATCCTAAACGGGATTGTCCGCTTTATCATCGGTGTCGACGACCAACGCTTTGCCGATGGCGAACGTTTCATCATCTCGGCGCGGAATTTCCGCGAGATGACGGGGCTGGACGAGGGGCTCGCCTTCCGCACCTCGCAGGGGCTGACCATCGTCGTCGCCATCATCGCCGTGGCCCTTCTATTTTGGTTCCTAAACCGCACTCGAACCGGCAAAAGCATGCGCGCCTTTTCCGACAATGAAGACCTGGCGCTGCTCTCTGGTATCAACCCCGAGCGTGTGGTGCTTTATACTTGGCTGATCGTGGCTGCGCTGGCGACAACCGCCGGTGTGCTCTATGGGCTCGACAAAAGCTTCAAACCCTTCACCTATTTCCAGCTCCTGCTGCCGATCTTCGCCTCGGCCATTGTCGGCGGGCTTGGCAATCCGCTTGGCGCGATCCTGGGCGGGTTTGTGATCGCCTTCTCGGAGATCAGTGTGACCTATGCGTTCCGCAAAGTCGTCGGCTATCTCGCGCCGGAAGGCTGGGAACCCGCCGGGCTGCTGCAGCTCTTGTCCACCGATTACAAATTCGCGGTCAGCTTCGGGATCTTGTTGATCGTGCTTCTGTTCCGACCGACAGGCATCATGAAAGGCAAATCGATATGAAAACGATGGAGCCGAAACACATGCTGCTCTTCGGGCTGGTGGGGATTCTCTTCATCGGCACTGGATTTGTCCAATCCTGGAATACGGCACTGACGATTTTCAACATGGGGTTGATCTCGGCCATCATGGCCTTGGGCGTGAATATGCAATGGGGCTATGCGGGCCTCTTCAATGTTGGTGTCATGGGGTTCGTGGCCCTGGGCGGGCTGGCGGCTGTTCTGGTCTCGATGCCACCGGTCAATGAGGCCTGGGCCGCAGGCGGGCTTCAGGTGCTGCTCGGTCTTGTTCTGGGCGCGGCCACCATCGTCGGCGCGATCCTGGTCTGGAGCAAAATGCCGCCCGGGCGGCTGCGCGGCTTGGCGATCACGGTCATTCTTGTAGCCGGGTTCTTCATCTTCCGGGCGGTCTTCGATGCCGGCGTCGACGCCGTCGAAAGCGTCGATCCGGCCCTGACGGGGTATCTCGGTGGACTGGGACTGCCGGTGGTGCTGGCCTGGCCCGTGGGCGGGCTCCTAGCGGCCGGGGCGGCTTGGATTATAGGCAAGACCGCTTTGGGTCTCCGCTCCGACTATCTGGCCATCGCCACGCTTGGCATCGCCGAGATCGTCATTGCGGTTCTGAAAAACGAGGACTGGTTGGCGCGTGGCGTGAAGAACGTCACCGGCCTGCCCCGACCCGTGCCTTACGAGATCGACTTGCAGGCCAATGAGAACTTCTTGGCGCTGGCGCAGAATGTCGGGTCGGACCCTGTCACGGCCTCAACGATCACCGTGAAGCTGGCCTATGCGGCGCTGTTTATTGTCGTCCTTCTGGCGCTGATCTGGCTATCGGAAAAGGCGCTGAATTCGCCCTGGGGCCGGATGATGCGGGCGATCCGGGACAATGAAGTCTCCGCCTCGGCCATGGGCAAGAATGTCAAAGCCCGGCATCTACAGATTTTCATCCTCGGCTCGGCCGTCTGCGGTCTCGCGGGTGCGATGATGACAACCCTCGATGGCCAGCTTGTGCCCGGGACCTATCAACCGCTCCGCTTCACCTTCCTGATCTGGGTGATGGTGATCGTCGGCGGGTCTGGCAACAACTGGGGCGCGGTGCTCGGCGGGTTCCTGATCTGGTGGCTCTGGATTCAGGTGGAGCCGATCGGGCTGTTCCTGATGCAGACCATTACCGCAGGCATGGCGGAAGACAGTGGGCTGCGCGAGCATCTGCTCGACAGCGCGGCGCATATGCGACTGTTGACGATGGGGCTGATCCTGCTCTTGGTGCTGCGGTTCAGCCCCCGTGGGTTGATCCCAGAACGCTAAGGTCAAGGCGCCGGAAGACTTCCGTTTTCCGGCGCGCCTGAGCTTATCGGCCTTCGAAATGTGCCGGGCGTTTTTCGAGAAAGGCCAACACGCCCTCTTTGAAATCGCGGGTCCGACCGCAATCTCCTTGCAGCTTGCCTTCCAGAAGCAGTTGCTCGGAGAGCGTGTTGCCAAAGCTCGCCTGCATCGCCTCTTTCATCTTGCTGAACGCGACTGTTGGTCCGTTGGCCAGATAAGCGGCCCGCTCCTGCCAATGGGCGGCAAAGCTGTCATCTGGCACAGCTTCCCAGATCATGCCCCAATCGCTGGCCTGTTGCGCCGTGATCTTCTCGGCAAAAAGCGCAGCGCCCATGGCTTTGGCCATTCCGATCTGGCGCGGCAAGACATAAGTGCCTCCCGCATCGGGGATCAGGCCGATCCGGCCAAAGGCCTGAATGAAGCTCGCGCTTTCCGTCGCAATCACCACATCGGCGGCCAGCGCAAGGTTGGCCCCTGCCCCCGCGGCCGTGCCATTCACCGCGGAAATCGTCGGCACCGGGCAATCCACAATCGCCATCAGCATCGGGATATACTCGTCGCGGAGCGTCCGTTCGAGATTGATGTCGCCGACATTGGCGCGATCCCCGAGATCTTGGCCGGAGCAAAACGCCCGCCCCTCGCCCGTCAACACGACCACCCGCGCCTCATTGCCCGCATTGCCCACCGCATGGGTGATCTCGGCCCGCATTTGGGTGTTGAGCGCATTCATCACATCGGGGCGGCGCAAGGTGACCGTCGCGATCCCGTCAGTGATGTCCAAAGTGATGGTTTCGTATTGCATGGCCGTCTCCGCGCTCCTTATTCCGGGCGGACCATAGCAAACCGATCAGTTCAGGAAAGCGGAAACGCGGCGTCAGTCTTTCATAATCTCTGCCAGGCGCGCGGCCTCGTCGTCGCTCAGTGCCGCCTCATCCGGGGCCGTGGCCTGTGATCTGCGACGCAGAAAGCTGATCGAAACACCGAGGCCGAGCAGTAGAAGCGCCGGTCCAGCGAGCCAGAGGATCAAAGTCGACCCCCGCGCCGGCGGGTTCAACAGGACATATTCGCCATAACGATCAACGACGAAGTCGACGACCTCCCGATCGCTATCCCCCGCAACCAATCGTTCGCGCACCAAGAGGCGCAGATCGCGGGCCAGTTCGGCATTGCTTTCGTCGATGCTCTCATTGCGGCAGACAAGGCAGCGCAGCCCGGCAGAGATATCCCGGGCACGATCCTCCAGAACCGGATCGTCGAGGATTTCATCGGGCTGCACCGCGCCAGCCGCAAGCGGAAATAGCAGCGCGAGACTGAGCAGGACAACGCGGATCATTCGGCAGGTACTCCGCCAACGGGCGCGCGTTTGGCTTTCGCCGCCCCGGCCGCAACCCGGTACCGCCGATCACTGAGCGAAAGGAAGCCACCAAGCGCCATGATGATCGAGCCGCCCCAAATCCAATTGGCAAAGGGTTTGATATAGGTCCGCACGGCCCACCCCCGTTTTCCTGCGGATCGCCGATCACCACATACACATCGCGGGTGAAGCCATTGTTGATCCCGGCCTCGGTCGTGGGCATGCCCGCCACCGGATAAATGCGCCGCTCGGGATACAGCAGATCAAGCACCTCGCCATGATCAGTCACTTGGATGGTCGCCATCGTCGTGAGGTAGTTCGGGCCCTCAAGGCGACGGACCTCCACAAGCTCGATCTCATAGGCGCCAACCTGATACGGTTCGCCCTCTTGGGCCACGCGGATATCTTCGATCTGATAGGTGGTCAGCGCGGCAATCCCAAACATCGTCAGGCCAAAGCCCGCATGGGCCGTCGCCTTGCCCCAATCGGCGCGCGGCAGACGTGTGAGACGCGATAGGCGGTTACGAACATCACCCCGGCCCGTGCGCGACCAGAGATCAACCACAGCGCCCGCGACCAGCCAGACCGAGAGGCCGATGACCAGTGGGCCAAGCGCAGAGTCGCCGGTAAACATCGCATAGGTGAAGAGCACCGCCGCCACAGCCAAGGCCGCCGCGCCGATCAACGGGCGCATCGCCCGGCCAATCTTGCCGCGCTTCCACGGCAGCATCGCACCAATCGGCAAAACGATGGCCAGGAGGATCACAAACGGCGTGAAGGCGGCATTGAAGAACGGCGGCCCGACCGAGAGCGTCCGGTCAAAGAACATCTCCGCGATCAGGGGCCAGATCGTGCCGATGAACACCACGAAGCAGGAAACCGCCAAAAGCAGGTTATTGACCACCAAGGCGCTTTCCCGACTGACCGTCGAGAAGACGCCTTTCGCCTCCATAATCCCGGCGCGGAGTGCAAAGAGCAGCAGCGCACCGCCCATGAAGACAACCAGAATGCCGAGAATATAGACACCCCGCTCCGGGTCATTTGCGAAGGCATGAACCGAGGTGAGCACGCCGGAGCGCACAATGAAGGTGCCGATCAGCGAGAAGCCGAAGGCCAAGATCGCCAAAAGGATCGTCCAGCTTTTCAGAGCCTCACGCTTTTCCACAACGATGGCCGAATGCAAGAGCGCCGCCGAGATCAGCCATGGCATGAAACTCGCATTCTCCACCGGGTCCCAGAACCAGAACCCGCCCCAACCAAGCTCATAATAAGCCCACCAGGAGCCAAGCCCGATGCCAATGGAGAGGAATACCCAAGCCGCAAGCGTCCAGGGCCGCACCCATCGGCCCCAAGCCGCATCAACCCGGCCTTCGATCAAGGCCGCAACGGCAAAGGAGAAGGCCATCGAGAGGCCGACATAGCCGAGATAAAGAAACGGCGGGTGGAACGCGAGACCGGGGTCTTGCAGAAGCGGGTTCAAATCCTGGCCGTTGAACGGCGGTGTTTCGAGCCGCAGGAACGGGTTCGACGTGAACAGGATAAAGGCAAAAAACGCCACGGCGACGGAGGATTGCACCGCCAACACCCGGGCGCGCAATGTCGGCGGCAAACCTTTGCCAAACCAGGCCGCCATAGCGCCGAACAGTGTCAGGATCAGCACCCAAAGCAGCAGTGAGCCTTCGTGATTCCCCCAAACCCCGGTGATCTTGTAGATCATTGGTTTCAGGGTGTGGGAGTTGTTCACCACCAAGCTGAGTGAGAAATCCGAGGTCACAAAGGCATAGGTCAGCGCCCCGAAACTGATCGCGGTCAGCACGAACTGCGCCGTCGCGGCGGGATCGGCCACCGCCATCCAGCCCGGTCGGCCTTGGGCGGCGCCAATCATCGGCACGATCATTTGGAAGATGGCCACCATAAAGGCCAAGACGAGGGCGAAATGTCCGAGTTCTACGATCATGTCTCTATCTTATGCTGCCGGGGGGCGATGCGCCAATAGATAGCGCGTTGAGATCGGATAGGATTGCGCGTTGGTGTCGCGGGTCGGGATTTCGTCAGCCATGCAGCGGCGATACATCTTCGGGCCGTCGAAACCGCTCCCTTGGGATTTCGGCGACCGCCTGGATTTCCAACAGCAGGTCGGGATGATAAAGCGCCGCAACCTCGACGGTGGTTGTCACCGGATAGGGCGCGGCGAAATAGGTCGCGCGGAGCGCACCCATCTCCATGAAATCGCCAAGATCGGTGGTGTATTGGGTGAGCGAAACGACGTCGCTCAACCGGCCGCCGAGGGAGGCCAGCAAAGTCTTGATGTTCTCTAGAACCTGCTTGGTCTGCGCCGCCATATCGCCCGCGCCAACGATCTCACCGTCTTGATCAAGCGCGACCTGGCCTTTCAGGTGCACCACCTGCCCCTCTCCGGCGATCACCACCTGAGAGAAGGCGCCGAACGGCGGCCAGATACCGTCAGGGTTTGCGCTTTCGGCCATATCTCTCCCTTGTCAGCGGCCTCGGAACAGCCCGCCCAAAACGCCGCGCACCAGAGCCTGCCCTGACCGTGTGCCAAGCTGCCGGGCAAAGCTTTTGGCGAAGGTGGTGCCAATGCTATCGCTGCGGCTTGAGCGGCGCCGGGTCGCGGCGGGTTTCGCGCTTGAACGGCTGACCCGATTGCCGGAATACCGTCGCCCGGCGCGGAATTCCCGCTCGGCGGCGCTCTCGGTCTCTTCTTCCTTGGCCTCGGCCTCTTCGGCTTCCTTGGCGGCGTCCTCGGCGCGTTTCGACAGCATCTCGAAGGCGCTTTCCCGATCCACCGACGCCTCATATTTGCCGGCCACGGGCGACATGCCCATCAGGGCAGCCCGGGTCGCATCGGCAATCGGGCCAAGTTGCGACGATGGCGGGCGGATCAAGGTCCGTTGCACCACGCCGGGGATGCCTTTGCGCTCCAGCATCGAGGTTACGGCTTCGCCCACGCCGACCTCGCGGATCGCGTCTTCCGTATCGAAATCGGGGTTTTCGCGATAGTTCTCCGCCGCCTGCCTCAGCTCGCGCCGGTCCTTTGCTGTAAAGGCGCGCAGCGCGTGTTGCACGCGATTGCCAAGCTGGCCCAGGATGTCCTCCGGCACATCCGCCGGGTTTTGGGTGATGAAATAGACCCCGACGCCTTTCGAGCGGATCAAACGCGCCACCTGCTCGACCTTATCGACCAGCGCTTTCGGCGCGTCGTCAAACAGCAGATGGGCCTCATCGAAGAAGAAGACCAGTTTCGGTTTGTCCGGATCGCCCACCTCGGGCAGGGTCTCGAACAGCTCCGACAACAGCCAAAGGAGGAAGGTTGCATAAAGCCGCGGGGCACCCATCAGCTTGTCGGCGGCCAAGATATTGATCCGGCCATGCCCGGCATCATCGGTCAGGAAGATATCGGATAGATCCAGCGCCGGCTCGCCAAAAAGCTGATCACCGCCCTGCCCCTCCAACACCAACAGCCGCCGCTGAATCGCGCCAATCGAGGCAGTGGAAACATTGCCATAGCGCAGGCTCAAATCCTGCCGGTTTTCACCGACCCAAACCAAGAGCGCTTGTAAATCCTTCAGATCCAAAAGCGGCAGGCTCTGCTCATCGGCCACACGGAAGGCGATGTTCATCACCCCCTCTTGCGCCTCGGACAACTCCAACAGCCGTGACAGTAAAAGCGGCCCCATCTCCGACACCGTCGTGCGCACCGGGTGACCGGCCTGACCATAGAGATCCCAAAACGTCACGGGGAACGCGCGATAAGCATAGTCAGCGAACTGAATGGTCTCAGCCCGCGAGGTAAACGCCTCATGCAGCTTAAACTCCGCCGTCCCGCTCGCCCCAAGGCCCGACAGATCACCTTTCACATCCGACAAAAACACGGGCACGCCTTGGGCGGAGAACGTCTCAGCCAGGATTTGCAGCGTGACCGTCTTGCCAGTGCCCGTTGCGCCGGCGATCAATCCGTGGCGATTGGCGTATTTCAGAAGAAGGTGCTGCGGCTCGGCATAGTCCGTGCCGCCACCGCCGATAAAGATGCCATCACTCATATGTCTTGCCTGTCCCAAAGGTTTTTCTGTCATCACAATACATTCTTAACCATTCGATGCCAGTCTCGTGGATGTGCCCGCCCATCTGCGACGGGCGGTATGTGTTTCCTCCCAGTTGACTGGCCGCGCCCCTTCGTTTGGGCGCGGTTTTTTTGCGATCGCGGCCCATAGAAAAACTATCATATCGGCTGTTGACCTGTGAGGATTGCTGGACTAGCGTCACCGCCACAACGTCGGCCAGTCCGACAGGGAGAGAAAATAATCTTGGAAAGGGCTCGTCACTCGGGCCCTTTTCTTATTGCTGCAGGCGTTGAAGCGCCATTGCCGCCGCGGCACACATTTTGCCCCTGACAGCGGCCTTTTCCCATGCTAGCCAACCACCGATATACGCAGAGCAACCTGCAAAAGGACATGTTGAAATGAAACCCGCATTGCCCCTTATTCCCGCCCTTCTGGCCCTTGTGCTTGCTGGTCCGGCCGTCTCGCAAGACACCGCGGCAGATGGCGCGGCAGACGCCGCGGCCGAGACTGATCCGACAATTGATCCGCAGACGGGCCTGTCCTTGGGCACGCCGGTGGAAGACCCCAATGGCATCGGCAGCACCTATATCTCCGCCACCCATGGCGCTTGGGAAATCCGCTGCATCCGCGTTGAAGAGGGGCAGCCCGAACCTTGCCAGATGTATCAGTTGCTCAACGATGAAGGCGGTAACCCCGTTGCGGAGTTCAACCTCTTCGACATCCCGGATGAGGGCAACGTCATTGCCGGCGCGACTTGTCACGCCGCTTGATACGTTGCTGCTGCCGCAGCTGCAGCTCAGAATCGATAGCAGCCAAGCGCAGCGCTATCCATTCAGTTTCTGCCAGCAGATCGGCTGTTTTGTCCGTCTTGGCCTCAGTGAGGCTGATATTGCCGCGTTCCGCGCAGGCGCAAACGCCGTTGTCAGCATCGTGCCCCTGCCCGCCCCCGATCAGGTTGTGGAGTTGAGCGCTTCGCTGACGGGGTTCACCGCCGCGTATAACGATCTGATCGAGAGATCAGCCGCGTTTGAAGCGCTGCAAGAATAGCAGGATTGAAATCAAAGAAAGGCCCGCAAATTGCGCGGGCCTTTTTTGTTAAGGCGCCGCGCGCAGGGCCAGAACAGCGTTGAGGCCGCCAAATGCGAAGGCATTCGATAGCACGGCCTTAACCTTCGCCTCTCGGGCCTCATTCGGCACAACGTCGAGCGCGCATTCCGGGTCCGGCTCTTCATAGCCGATGGTCGGGGCAATCACCCCATCCTTCAAGGCCATGACACAGGCCAGAAGCTCGACCGCTCCGGTCCCACCAATCAAATGGCCATGCATGGACTTGGTCGAGGAGATCATCAATTCATCGGCGTGATGGCCGAACACATCTGCGACGGCGGCGCATTCCGTCTTGTCATTGGCCGCCGTTCCGGTGCCGTGGGCGTTGATATAGCAAATATCTTCTGGCTTCAGCTTCGCATCTCGCATCGCGCCCGAAATCGCCCGTGCGGCGCCTTGTTTCGACGGCATCACAATATCGGCGGCGTCCGAGGTCATCGCGAAGCCGACCACCTCCGCCAAAATTTCGGCACCCCGCGTCTTGGCGTGTTCATATTCTTCAAAGACGAAGACAGCCGCGCCTTCGCCTTGGACCATCCCGTTGCGCGTTGCTGAGAACGGGCGGCATGCGTCTTTCGACATCACCCGCAACCCTTCCCAGGCCTTGACCCCGCCAAAGGTCAACATCGCCTCTGATCCACCGGTGACCATCGCATCACAAATGCCCGTCCGGATCATCTGAAACGCTTGGCCCATCGCATGGTTGGAGGACGCACAGGCGGTCGACACGGAAAAAGACGGCCCTTTGAGATTGTATTCCATGCTGACATGGCTGGCCGCCGCATTGTTCATCAGCTTGGGCACGACAAAGGGGTGAACCCGGTTTTTGCCCTCTTCATAGACCGTGCGGTAGTTCTCATCCCAGGTGTTCACACCCCCGGCCGCCGTGCCAAGCACAACGCCCGACCGCGCCGCTAATTCGCCGGTAAAGCGGAGGCCCGACTGCTCCAGCGCTTCTTTCGTGGCGATCAAGGTGAACTGTGTGAAGCGGTCATAAAGAACGATCTGCTGACGGTTGAACAATGCCTCGGGGTCATAGTCTTTGACTTGCCCGCCGATCTTGACCGACAGCCGGTCCACATCACGCAGCTCCAACTCGGCAATGCCGCAGCGCCCTTCGCGCATGGCCTCCAGTGTCGAGGGCACATCCTGCCCCAGAGCGTTGATCGTGCCCTGCCCGGTAATGACAACCCGTCTCATTTTTGGTCGGCCACCAGCCCCTCAACAGCCTTCACAATTGCCGCGACACTCGAAATATCGAAATCGCTCTGATCCGGCTCATTGGCATTGAACGGCACCTGAATATCGAAGGCTTCTTCTATCGCAAAGATCGACTCGACCAGGCCGAGGCTATCAATACCCAGGTCTTCGAGTGAGTTATCGAGAGCAACATCGCCAGGCTCCAACACAGCCTGTTCCGCAATAATCGCGATCACTTGGTCTTGAACGCTATCGGCCATATACTCGGTCCCTCGGGGTCTTGGTCCTGCCCGATCACTTAGTCATTCTGGTCGCGCTTGAAAACGGCTTTTTGCAAAGCATCCACGGTCTTCATGACGCGGGGCAAACGGCGCATGGCTTTGTAGATTTCAACCTGCGTGTCCATTTTCACCGCCGGCGCGCCCATCAACATGCGGCCCGCAGGCACATTTGAGTAGATTTTCGTGGCACCCGCCGCGACGACGTCATTTCCGATGGTGATATTATCGGAGAGGCCACATTGTCCGCCCAACACGACGCGGTCGCCAATCACGACCGAGCCCGCGCTGCCCACCTGACCACAGATCAGACAATCGCGCCCGATCCGCACGTTATGTCCGATATGCACCAGGTTATCGAGTTTGGTGCCGTCACCGATCTCGGTATTCGAAATCGTGCCCCGATCAATCGCTGAATTGGCCCCAATCTCCACGTCATCGCCGATGGTGACGGAGCCAAGAGAGTGGATACGGGTCCAGCTTTGGGCGTCGGTAGTCACGTCGGCTTTGCCCAAGCTTTCGCGCGCTGTCTCGACGGTAGATTTCTCCGGTGTGACGAAAGAAAAGCCGTCGCCGCCAATCACCGCGCCGGGTTGGATAAAGACCCGGTCCCCAACACTGACCCGTGCCCCGACCCGCGCGCCTGAGTGGATCACTGCGTCATCGCCAATCACCGCGCCCGCACCGATGCTGACATGTTCGGCGATCTTCGCGTTTGCCCCAAGCTTCGCACCTGCCCCGATCACCACAAAAGGTCCAATCGCGGCGCCGTCCCCGATCTCAGCGCTCGGATCAATGACGGCGGTTGCATGGTGTCCTGGCGCAATGTGCGGCCCGGCATCCATCGCTGTTGTCAGCCCGGCCAAGGCATAGCGCGGGCGCGACACGAGAATGGCTGCCTGCAAGCCAAGCGCCTGCCAGTCGGTGCCAGCGCTCAAAACCGCAGCGCGGGCCTGCCCCTCAGCCAAGCCGTCGATGAACTTCTCAGACATTGCCAAAGCAAGCTGATCGGCACCGGCCACCGTGGGCTCCGCCAAACTGGTCACCTCAAGATCAACGGCGCCGAAGGCTTCCGCCCCAAGCGCCGCTGCAATCTCTTTAATTGTATGGCTCATGCCCGCCGCCCTACGAAATCCGTGCGGCGAGAGGTTTAGCTGGTGACAGCCCGGACCGCCACCCCTGCGTCTTGCATTGCCCGCCAGAGCAGCGCGTTCCGGCCATAGACGTCATCGCGGTAATTTACCCGACCCTCCGGCGTGATCCAGGCGGTCCAGTAGACCAGATGCACCGGTACCGGGTCTTCAAGGTTCACCCGGGTTTCCTGCCGAGAGGCACGGATTTGGCCATAGAACCCCCGCGGATCGGCCTCTTGCCGGGCAAGCAGATGATAGGCCAATTCCTGCGGGCGGTGCACGCGGACGCAACCATGAGAATAGGCCCGGACTTGCCGGTCAAACAGGTTCCGCGACGGCGTGTCATGCAGATAGATGTTCCACTGGTTGGGGAACATGAACTTCACTTCGCCAAGCGCATTGCTGTTGCCCGGGGGCTGGCGCAGGTCGAACGGGAAATTCCGGTTGGTGTATTGGCTGAAATCGATCCCTTCGCGGCTGACCACGCGCCCGCCCCGCATCAGCTGCAGATGCCCCGCCGCGGCGGGGTTGGCCCGCATTTGTGGCAGATACTCGCCAACCGTGATCGAGCGCGGCACGTTCCAGCTTGGGTTGATCACAATGTGATCCATCTCGTCAGAGAATTCCGGCGTGCGGCGATCGCTGTCGCGATGGCCCACCACAACCCGGGTCTCAAAGCTCACCTGCTCGCCATCGATCACATAGGCATGGAAATCCGCGACATTGACCAGGATATGCCGATCCCCGCGCTCGCGGTTCATCCAGCGCTGCCGTTCCATCGCGAGGATGATCTGCCCAAGACGTGTCTCAACCCCAACGTTGATTTCGGCCAAGGTGGCCGCTCCGGCCTCGCCATCAGGCGTCAGCCCATGATCGGCTTGGAACGCCTGAACGGCGGCCTGCAACACCCCGTCATAGGTCGCTGTCGCGGAGCGCTCGAGATAGCCCATTGCCATCAACCGGTTGCGCAGCGCAATAACACCCTCGCCACTATCACCCACTTCAAGCGCACCGGATTGTACGGTCGGACCCCAGCCACCGGCGCCCAACACGCGCTCCAGGCGCAATTTTTCGCGCATCAAACGGACATATTCCGGATGGCTTGGCGGCAGGTCACGGATGAACTCATGGGGGTTGGCCGAAACGAACTGAGTGATCTGCTCCAGCGGGTCGCGGCGCGGCAAATCCTTAACGATATCGGCCACCACGTCGTCGGGCTCCAACATACCGGACTGCACATCGCGGGCGTATTGCAGGAACATGCGCGAGGCGAGCACCTCGGCCTGACCGCGCGCATAAGGGTTTGTCGCGTCACGGAAGGTTTGGCGTAACAGATCCGCGTCATAACGCGACGCCGGCAACCCGTGATCCTCGACCCGATCCAGTGCCGCCAGAAGCGCGTTGCGCCGCTCTGCCGCGTCGCTGGTGGTCCAAATCGGCTCGAAGTTCCGCTCCCGATAGAATGCCGCCAAAGCGTCGTCCGAGGAAGCCGCCTCAGCAATCGACTGACGAAGCGCCGTGTGGTGATGCGCCGCCGCATTTTGCGGCAAAGCCAAGACCAGCAGCAGGGCAAATCCTGCAATCCAACCGGTCACTGTCATAGAAAATTTTCGTGTCATCATAATCAAATACCTGTTCGTGTCGCGGATCACGCCCTCGTGACCACCCTGCCGCCTGCGCCCTTATCCTGTCTATTCACAAAATCGCAAGCCTCTTGGAATAAAGCAGGAACATAGAAAACTGTTCCCCGACTGCAACGGCCGAGATCGAGCTCGGCTCAGTCACAGATTGGACGGCGATTCTGCCACAGCTTGGCGAAATATCGCCGAAATCCGCGACCAATTGGCCGAAAGGGAAGAGTGAGACTTTAAGATTTGTCTCGTTTGTGTCATGAACACCACATCTGTGGGGATGGATACGCGAGATAGCCGCAAAAAGCGGCATGATGTGCGACGGAACGGGCAGAAGACGAGATGGGGCACAGACTTCAATGACAAAATCAGCGTTTACGCGGCGCGCGTTGTTGCGCGCTCGCGGCCACCACTGTAACGGCCGCACCGGTCATGGCGAATGCATTTGGCTTTCTGCGCGGCGCCGGCGATATCCGCAAACTGGCCATGTATAATGGGCGCACCGGCGAAAGCCTCGATATGATCTACTGGATCGATGGCGATTATGTCGGCCCTGCCCTCGACGAGATCAACATTCATATGCGTGACTGGCGGCGCAATGAGGTCCGCACGATCGACACGCGCACAATCGACATTATGGCCGCTGCCCATAATCTGCTGGAAACGTCTGAACCCTACACCCTGCTCTCCGGCTACCGCTCGCCAGCGACCAATGCGATGTTGCGCTCCCGGTCGCGCGGTGTGGCGCGGAACTCTCGCCATATGCAAGGCGAAGCTGCCGATCTACGGATCAATTCGCGCAGCGTGAGCCAGATTGCCCGCGCCGCCGCAGCGTGTAACGCAGGCGGCGTTGGCCGTTATTCCGGGTCCAACTTCGTCCATATGGATTGCGGTCCGGTCCGGACCTGGGGTCGCTAACCCGCCTCTCGCAACACAATCCCTTGATCTGGCCCCGTTTTGCGGGGCCTTTCTGTGTTTGACGATTGGACATTGCGTGCCCTGCCCCCATATCTTGGCCCAACGCCGATGACTTGGAGGAACCCCATGACCGCCTACGCAAAGACAGACGAGGCCCTCGCCAAGCTGAGCCCAGAAGAATATCGGGTGACACAAGAAAACGGGACCGAGCGCCCGGGCACCGGCGCGCTGTTGAACAACAAAGAGCCCGGTATCTATGTCGATATCGTCTCTGGTGAGCCGCTTTTTGCCTCCGCTGATAAATATGAAAGCGGCTGCGGCTGGCCCAGCTTCACCAAGCCGATCGAGACCGCCCATATCAATGAACTCCGCGATGTCTCCCACGGGATGATCCGGACCGAAGTGCGCTCGACCCATGGCGACAGTCATCTGGGCCATGTCTTCCCCGACGGGCCTCAGGATCGCGGCGGCCTCCGCTATTGTATCAATTCCGCCTCGCTCAGGTTTGTCCATCGCGATGAGATGGAGGCCGAAGGCTATGGCGCCTATCTGGACCAAGTGGAGGATGTGGCATGAGCGCGCGCGCTGTTTTGGCCGGTGGTTGCTTCTGGGGAATGCAGGATTTGATCCGCAAGCGCCCCGGCGTTGTAAAAACGCGGGTCGGGTATACCGGCGGTGACGTCCCCAATGCGACCTATCGCAACCACGGCACCCATGCCGAAGGGATCGAGATTATCTACGATCCGGCGATTGTCAGTTACCGGGATCTTCTGGAACTGTTCTTTCAGATACATGACCCCACCACGCTGAACCGTCAGGGCAATGATATCGGCCTCTCCTACCGCTCCGCGATTTATTATGTCGATGAGGATCAGCGGCGGGTCGCGCGGGATACCATCGCCGATGTGAACGCCTCCGGTCTCTGGCCCGGCCCAGTGGTGACGGAGCTCGAACCGGTCGGCGATTTCTGGGAAGCCGAGCCGGAGCACCAGGATTACCTGGAGCGCATTCCGCATGGCTATACCTGCCATTTCATCCGGCCCGATTGGGTTTTACCCCGTCGCGAGACAGCGGCAGAATAACCAAGATGGGCCGGGGGTCACGCCTCTGGCCCATCTCCCCCATCGTCATCAGCGCGCGGCGCATGTTTCGCCTGCGCCCATCTGTTGAGCCAGGCCAACCCGGCCAGCAGCAGCCCGAGTGCCAAAAGCGAGAAGACCCGGATCAACCCGCCAAGGCCCGATATATCGACCAAGAAAACCTTGGCAATCGCGAGCCCCAGGACCAGAATCCCGGCGCGGCGCATCAACGCGGACCCCTGCGCCAAGGATTGGTAGAAGAGCCCCCACCGATCACCAGCAGCACGATGGTGTAACTGTAAAGCTCGCCCTGCCCCATGCCCGGCAAAGCCATGCCGTCCGCGCCCTGCCAAAAATGCCGGATCGCCAGAAAGAGCCACACCATAGCGGGCACCAAGGCAATTGCAGCCATCCCAAGGCGGATGTTTTTCGGCAGGGACGTCAAGCGCCAAGCGCCGAACCCAAGCACCAGCGCGGGCAGCAGATAGCCGAGGATCAGCGAGTTAACCAGGACCGGCCCCAAGACACGCCCATCTCCGACCGCCCAAAGCGGATTATAGGACACGATGCTGAGCACCATTGCCGCCGCCGCAATGGTGCCAAATATCCCGGCCAAGATAAGACGCAGTGTATAAAACGGGCCGCCAAGTTGCAGCCTTCGCGCCTGCGTAAGCGCCAAGACAAGCCAAATGACCGCGTGAAGCCCCGCCGACCAATGGGTCGTCACCGCATCCACACCCGCCGCATCGCGCACAAATCGATAGAGCAGAAGCGAGATCAGCACGCCGCCGGTGGACCACGCCGCACTGTCCAGCAGTATGCGCATCTGCATCCTGTCCCGGTCGCGCAGCAGCCAAAGCCCGCCGAGAAAACCAGCGAATGCGCCGAGATAGGCCAAGACGACCTCCGCGAGCGGAGCCGTTCGCGCCCAATCGAGACCCGGATCCACAATCAAGCGATATCCAATCGCGCCGATGCCAATGGTGACGAACCACGTCATGAGGGGCAGATTGAACCGGCGATCAAGCGCGACCGCAGCAACCACGGTGACCACAAAGGCCAACGTCAGCGCCACGTCACTGAAGATGATCACAAAGGCAAAAGACAGCGCCGCGAGCGCCGAGAGCGTGGCGAAGGAGACCCGCAATCGATCCGCGCCATCCACCCGCGCAAACCGCTCGGCCAGCAGGACCATGACCGCTGCGATCGCGGCGGCATGAAGCGCCCAGGGATACGCGCCGATGACCTCAGCAGGCCGCCAGGTGAGCTCCAGAAGGATAGCCATGACCGGCGCATAAAGCGTTGCGGCACCGCCCCAGATCACTTTGTACCGCGATGCCGTTAGCGCGCGCCACCCAAGCGTCGCGGTGATCAGCATAGCGATCCCAACCAACCATGTGACGGTCAAAGGCATCCCGGCTTCGGCATTTTCAGGGATGGTCCGAAAGGCCCGACTCACTGCCCCGCCTTCGGATTGCCCGATTGACATCAAAAGCAATGTGACCGCCGGCACAGCCACGAGATCGGCCAAGGCTTCCGCCCCCGCGCCCAGATCAAGAGGGCAAGCGTGATGACCGTCAAAACACTAATGATCAGCCAAAAATCGGCTGCGGTGTTTTGATTGATCAGCGCGATGAAGCCCGTGCTCGCAACAACCACACCGCCGGCGATATAGGTCGGAAACTCGGGGAACTTGGACGAGGCGCTGGCTCTGATAATCGCCTGCGAGCACATTGCCCCGGCATGGGTCGGGATCAGCCGCAAAGGTGGGATCGCGATCGCCGCAAGCATCAGACCAACAAGATAGATCACATAGGGCACCGTGGTGACTGGCGCAGCGCTTGCTTGCACCATCCAGCCCGCACCATAGGCCATCACCAGCGAGACCACCGTGACCCAGGCCCAACGCCGGATCGCATCCACCGCCAGCCCGACCAATGTGACCACGGCAAAATAGCCGAAGAGCCAGGAGGGATTCTCGCTTGATCCGCCGACCACGAAGGGCGCGGCCATCGCACCGATGATCCCGACACCCGCCAAAAGCGGGCCATAGAACCAGCCGAGTATTATGGCCACGGCCCCAACCGCCATCATCCCGACCAGCGCCATCTCGGGCCCGATAAGGTCATAGAGAACGCGAGCCGACAAAATGGCGGCGAACAGGGTCGCGATTCCCGCACCAGAGAAGGTCGAGGGGAGATACGCCGTCGTCGAGGCTTCATCATCGCCATAACGTCGGCGGATCACTTCACCCGCGGCGATCAAGGCCGCTCCGAACGCAAGGGCTGCTAAGACGCGAACAGGTGGCGGCAACAGGCCTTGCTCCATCCCGTATTGCACCAAAAAGACACCGGCCAAGGCCAAGGACAGGGCGGAAACTGCGTAGAACCAATTCTCTTTCAGCCAATCCCCGAAACGATTTCGCCGCTTGTCCCGCACAATCGCGGAGAGCGACTTGGGCTCGGAGGGTGCTGGCGGCGGCGCTGTCGATGCAGGCGGCACATCGGGGGACGACGGGCGAGACGCTCTGCCCCCTGCCATGGGCCCGACGCCGGTGGTGTCTTGACCGCCTCCTCGGCAGAATCCGCGGGGGCGGTGACCGGTGAGGTTGTTTCTGCATCTGTGGCCATCGCCTCAGGAACCACATCCGTTTGGCGCGGTACTCCGTCTGGGTCGGCCCATTGCCGCTCCAGGTCGGCAACCCGCCGCGTCAAGCGCGCGTTGGCGACCAAGAGGTAGATGACCGCAAAGGGAATGGCCAAAACGACCAAGCCGAGTAGGACAAAGAAACCTTCCACGACGCACCTGCTCAGGAATTAAACCAATCTATCAATTGGGTAGCGGTTCCCTCCCGCGAAACAAGAGCTAATCTTGCGTAATGGAGGTTTCCCGTAGGTTTGCTGCGGTGGCGGAATAGTGCGGTTAGGAGAAATTAGCTATCGGGATCAACGTGACCGCGCCTTGGCAGCAATCACACTCAACAGTCGCAGTATGAGTAATGGCGCACCTGAGAGGATTCGAACCTCTGGCCTCTGCCTTCGGAGGGCAGCGCTCTATCCAGCTGAGCTACAGGTGCCTTGGCCGCGACCTATAGCGAGATGTGTCAGGCGCTGCAATCAGGAACCGCGCCTGGGGCTGACCGAATTGAGAAAACGCACAAAACCATTAATCCGTCGTCAGCTCAGATGCAGCGCGTCCCTCAGGCGAAAAGCTCATGCGCCAGTTCCAGCGCGTCGACCAGCGTGTCGACTTCCGCTTCGGTGTTATACATCCCAAAGCTCGCGCGGCAGGTGGCCGTGACGCCCAGATGCTCCATCAATGGCTGCGCACAATGATGGCCGGCCCGGACGGCAACACCTTTCTTGTCGAGAATGGTTGAGATGTCATGGGCATGCGCCGCGCCGTTCAGCGTGAAAGAGAAGATCGCGCCTTTCGTCGCGGAATTTCCTTGCACATTCAGCCAATTCAACCCATCCAATCGCGATCTCGCATAAGATGTCAGCGCCGCTTCATGCGCCGCGATCTGATCCATGCCGATACCCATCATGTAATCGAGCGCGGCACCAAGCCCGATCTGCTGCACAATCCCCGGCGTCCCGGCCTCGAACTTCATCGGCGGGTCGTTCCAGGTAATCTGATCGCGATGCACTTCGCGGATCATATCGCCACCGCCCAGGAACGGTCGCATCTCCGCCATCCGCTCTTTGCGGATATGGATCGCCCCGGAGCCCGAGGGACCATAGAGCTTGTGCCCGGTGATCGCGTAGAAGTCGGCGCCAATCTCATCGACATTGACCGGCATATGCACGGCCGATTGCGAGCCATCCAGCAAAACCGGCACGCCCCTATCCTGCGCCCCGGCGACAACCGATTTCACATCGACGACCGTGCCCAACACATTCGACATATGGGTCAGTGCGATCAGTTTCGTGCGCGGCGTGATCGCCGCCAGCACCGCCTCTGGATCGAGGTCGCCATTGGCATCCACATCGACCCAGACCAGCTTAACCCCCTGTCGCTCCCGCAGGAAATGCCAGGGCACGATATTGGCGTGATGTTCGGCGACACTCAGGATGATCTCATCGCCCGCCTGCATCCGCGGCATGGCCCAGCCATAGGCGACGAGGTTGATCCCTTCGGTGGTGCCGGAGGTAAAGACGATCTCCTGTTCGTCAGCCGCCCCCAAGAACCGCGCGATTGTGCCACGCACGGCCTCGTACTTCTCAGTCGCCAGGTTACTCAGGTAATGCAGACCCCGATGGACGTTGGAATACTCCATCGAATAGGCCTGCGTGATCGTATCGATCACGGCCTGCGGCTTCTGCGCTGAGGCGCCATTGTCGAGATAGACCAGCGGCTTGCCGTTCACTTCCCGCGCGAGGATCGGAAAATCGGCGCGGATGCGCTCCACATCATACATCAGATGCCTCCTTGTGGCACGGATACGCCCAGAATGGTCAGGGCAACGCTGGCGAGAAACGCAATGCCGATGATCGAGAGGATCACCATGACAAAGACCTGCCCAAGCGAGTGAAACCCATGCAGCGCGGCAATGAAGTTCACCAAGAGCCAGAAGAACAGGGCCATGGCCGCAATGGTGATCAGTGGCGCGAGAAATGGCACGATGATCAGGGCGACAAGCTGAATGATCTGAACGCAGATGAAGATGAATTGCAGCCAAATCACCAAGAGCAGCGCCTCATGGAACTGCCCCGTTCCACCGAAGGCCCGCCCGATATGGTGGATCGCCTGGATCATCACAAAGAGCAGTGCGCCTTGGATCAGGCCAAGCGTGACCGGCGAAAACACCAGGACCGCGCCCTCGATCGGGTCGGTGATCAGGTCAACAACGGAGCCGAGAATGATGGTGATCACGATCACCAGCGCAAACATCAGCCAAAGCGCCTGATGCGGCGGGGCGAAGCTCAACACGGTCGCGGCGCCTTCGCGCGGGTCCCGCACCGTGTCGCGGGCCAATCGCACCAAGCCGCCAAGGGTCGCCATATCGGTCATCTCACGCCTGCCTTTCCGGGGCGGTCTCCGCCTCGGTCAGCGTCATGCCCCAGATTGCGAGGAAGGCCAAGACCAACCCGGCCCCGACCAGCGTTTGCGCAGGGCCTGGCCCAATGAAGCCCATGATCAGCCCGTGAAACAGAAACCCCGGGCTGGTTGCTAAGAGCGTCCAGAACAGCGCCAGTCGGGCAGCATAGGCGCTGCCCTGGCCACGGAACAACCGGGCGGCGAGATGGCTGAGTGTGCCGATCCCATAAAGTAGGATTGGCGCAACGAAGAGCCAGCCGAACAGCGCGCCACCCAAGAGACCTTCCAGAGGCACGGTCGAGTCCAACATCGCTTCCCGCTGGAGCCGCGGCCATTGCGCCACGAAGATCAGCAGGCAAGCCAGCATCAGATAGATCAACGCCCGATCTTCCCGCCGCCCCATATCGAGGAGACGACGGATCACCTGGCGCGGGCGGCGCCAGGTTTGCAGAATATCGGACGTCACCGCCATGTCTTACCCGCGCCGCCGCTCCAGCCACTGCTGCAGCCGCATCAGGATATCCTCGCGCAGACGGTCATCCTCGATCTCATCGATGGCTTCGGCCAGGAAGGCGAGCACCAGAAGATCGGTCGCCTGATCCTCCGGCACACCGCGCGAGCGGAGATAGAACAGACCTTCCTCATCAATCGCACCGGTCGTGGACCCGTGCGAACAGATGACATCGTCGGCGTAAATCTCAAGCTCCGGCTTGGCTTGGAAACTGCTGTCATCATCCAAGAGAAGCGCCTGACTGATCTGATACCCGTCGGTCTTCTGCGCACCCTGTTTGACCAGGATTTTGCCCTGAAAGACGCCCTCGGCCCCATTGCGGAGCACCTTTTTGAACACCTGACGGCTTTCGCAGCGCTCCGCATCATGGGTGATGAACACCGTATCATCATGGTGGAAAGCACCATTCGCACCATCGCCAAGCGCCGCGCCCGCCACATGGGCGATCGCGTCATCGCCGGCGATCTCGATGATATTCTCGTTCCGGGTCAGCACGCCATTGGCCGTGAGGGTGAAAGACTTGAAGGTCGATTCCGATCCGAGGCGAGAGAACATATGCGTCACCGCCCGGCGCTCATGATCGCGGCCTTGCGCCCGGACATGATGGAAGGTGCCGGTATCGGCGATCTCGATCTCCATGCATTTGTTGAACCGCGCCGCGGCGGGCCCGTTTTCGAGGATCGTGACTTCGGCCCCCTCTTCCACTTTCACCAGATGGTGCAGGATGGCGTCAGAAGTCTCGGCCTGATGCAGATAGATCAAGCTGATCGGCTTAGCCGCCTTGCCGGTTGCGCGGACCACAACGCCATTTGTGGCATAGGCCGTGTTCAGCGCCGCCAGCGGTCGGTTCACCGGGTCTTGGCCACGGGTTTCCAGCACACCATAGAGATCTTTTGCCCAATGGATGTCTTTGGTCAGCACATCGGAGAGCAGCTCGACTTCGACCCCCTCCATCGAAAGATCATCGCTTGCTTCGGAGTCAAACACCCCGTCGACAAAGACCAGTTTCAACCGGTCGATCCCGTCATAAAGCGGGGTCTCGTCATTACCCTCGAAAACAGCCGCCTCGGGCGCCGACGGTTGGGTCAGCGTCGCCGGATTGGTGAATTTCCAATACTCGTCGCGCCGGGTCGGCAGGCCCATGCGCCGCACCCGCGCTTCGGCATCGGCGCGCGCCTCATTGGCCCATCCCGCCCCGATGGGCTGCTGCAACCCGGCCAGACGCGCGTCGGTCAGGTCGGTTTTGGCTTCAGCCAACGCCATTACGCCACCTCCGCCAAGATATCGCCATAGCCGTTCTGCTCGACCTCAAGCGCCAGCTCGGGCCCGCCGGTTTTCACGATCCGGCCATCGGCCATGATATGCACCACGTCGGGTTTGATATGATCCAGCAGGCGTTGGTAATGGGTGATCACCAGGAAGCCCCGGCCCGCATCGCGCAGCGCGTTCACACCTTCGGCGACCAGCTTCATCGCATCCACATCAAGGCCGGAATCGGTCTCGTCCAGGATGCACATTTTCGGCTCAAGCATCGCCATCTGAAGGATTTCGTTGCGCTTTTTCTCACCACCGGAGAAGCCGACATTGACCGGACGTTTCAGCATCTCGGCGTCGATCTTCAGCGCCTTGGCTTTCTCGCGGATCACCTTGAGGAACTCCGCCGCGCTCATTTCTTCTTCACCGCGCGCCTTACGCTGTGCGTTCACGGCGGTGCGCAGGAAGGTCATGTTGCCGACGCCGGGGATCTCGACGGGATACTGGAATGCCAAGAACAGGCCAGCGGCGGCGCGCTCTTCAGGGTCCATCTCTAGAATGTCCTCGCCTTCGAGCGAGGCGGCCCCATCGGTGACCTCATAGCCATCCCGACCAGACAAGACATAGCTGAGCGTGGATTTGCCCGAGCCGTTCGGCCCCATAATCGCGTGCACCTTGCCCGCCTCCACGGTCAGGTCCACACCTTTCAGGATCGCCTTATCCTCTTCTTCAAGAGCGACGTGCAGGTTCTTGATTTCAAGCATATTTCTTCTTCCCATCTTTCGTTACGGGCCGTTCGCGCATGGCCCTTGATTTCCCAAAAACTCAGCCGAGCCGCACAGCCGTGCCGGAGGCCGAGACCATCAGCATGTTGTTGATCACTTCGTAATCCAGATCGACGCCAACCACCGCATTGGCCCCAAGCGCCGTGGCACGATCTTGCATCTCGTCGAGCGCGACCTGCCTGGCCTTGCCCAACTCTTGCTCATAGGCGCCCGAGCGCCCGCCGATAATATCGGTGATCCCCGCAAAGAGATCCCGGAACACATTGGCCCCCAAGATCGCCTCGCCGACGACGATGCCGTGATATTCGGCGATCTGATACCCCTCGACCGAGGGGGTTGTGGTCACGATCATAGCGTTTCTCCGTCGCGGTCATTTTGGCTCTGTTCAATCCGATCGGCAAAACGCAGATGTGCCGTGTTCGGGCCACCTGCACCCGCAGAGGATCGACGACTGATTGGCCGCATCAGGCAAACGTCGGCCTTCGAGAGGGTCAGAACCGGGATTGGCTGAGCCATCACGCATCCTCCTTACGCAGCTGATGCTCCGGGAATGTGGCGATATACGCATCGGCCAGCGCGGCCGAAAGACGATCCCGGCCGGTCAGAATATCAAGGCATAACAACGCCATATCGGGGCTGTCGAACACCGTATCGGCGGCCAACGCCAGATAAATCAACTGATCATCGCTCAGCGTCTCGACCCAATCGCTATCACGGATATAGACCGCATCGCCGTCCAGCAATTGGCTCGTCATCCGCGGGCGCAGCACCTTGTCTTCGTGCTCATGCGGCATCATCACCGATTTGGTGAACATGAACTTATGCAGCTTAAAGCCCTGGCGCCGCAGCTCTTGATCGAGATCGCCAAAGAGCGGTTCGCCCTCGTAAATCCGATGAAACCGTACCTCGGTTACAACGGCCACGGCCTCAGATAGCTTGCCAACGCCGCCACGGAGAACTTCCAGCTCGCCACCCTGCAAATCCATCTTCAGCAGATCAATCGGCGGCAGATCGGCCAGCATATCCAAGGTCACGGGCCGGAGCGGCACTTCCTGTGTCTTCGCGGGCCGAATCCATTTCTCCTTGCCAATGGATTTCAGCGCGGCCCGGTCCATCGGATAGAGCGACGAAAAGCCAGACCAGGGATGCAGATAGAGCGTCCGATCACCCGGCAGCCCCACGGCGTCCTGGAAATACGTCTCGTGATCCGATTTGGCCTTTTGCAGGTCTTCAAAGGCCTCGGGGTTCGGCTCAAACCCATAAACATGGCATTTCTGCGCCTTAAGCAGCGGCTTATACGGCGGATCGCTGAGCGGGTTCGCCCCCACATCGCACACCCGCATCACCCGCGAGGGCTGCAACGCCTCGGTCAACACCGCGCGCCGGTTGGAATTTGCTCCGGCCATCAACTGCTCGCCTCAACCGCTGGTTCCATGATCCGCAACTCTTCAGGCAGCTTGCGCACATAAACTCGTGGGAGCCGGCGTTCGACCGCGTCACGGCGCACAAGCTCATCCAGACACATCAGGCAAAGATCAAAGCTTTTGAAGACAGTATCGGCGGCCAGGGCGAGCCGTTTCAACGCCTCGGTACTGACTGCTTCTTTGTCTTCCAGATTGCGGATATAGACCGCATCGCCATCAATCGACTGGCTCGCCGCAAGACGGGGATGCAGCTGCTTGCGTTGCGAACTCGGCAGCAAAGCGGGCTTCTGAAACAGGATCTTGTGCAAGACGAACCCCTGCTCATGGAGTTCCGCGTCGACATCGCGCAGCATCGGCTGGCCTTCATAGATTTGATAGAAGGCCACTTCGGGTATCACCGCAATCGCCTCGGTGAGCTTCGTTCTCCCGCCTGTAAGAACGTCCAACTCCGCGCCCTGCACATCCATTTTCAACAGGTCAATCGACGGAATCTCATCAACATCGTCAAGCGCGACCAAATCGACCTCGATTTCTGTGATCTCCCGCTTGTACCAATGCCCCTTGCCCATGAAATCCGCGGCGGCGCGCCGAAACTTATACAAAGACGACAGCGTCGAAATCTTATGCGAATAGAAGCGCGCTTTGCCTGGTGCGCCAACCGCGTAAGGCAGATAGGTGCGGCTCTCGTCTTTTACCGAGTCTAACTCGGCAAAGGCTTTCTCGTTCGGCTCAAATCCCCAAAGCTGAGCGGAACCATGGCTCAGCAAAGGATCATAGTCCGGCCGGGCGCCAAATGGGTTGGCCCCCACATCGACAATGTGCATGGGGCGCTCAAGCACCAAAGAATCAATCAGAAATCGGGTTCTGCGATTGGCCAATCTGTCTGCCATTATGCCCCTCCATTGCCATCAGCAGCACCTATACCACGAACGACGCCGTTCGACGGTCCTGCATAACAGATTGGCTCCCATTTCATCTGATCGTCCGAGCCGCGCTTTAGCCCAGGCCTAGCCCACCGACCCTTCCAGAGAGATCGCGACAAGCTGCTGTGCTTCCATGGCAAATTCCATCGGCAGAGCTTGCAGCACCTCCTTACAGAACCCGTTCACAACAAGCGCCACGGCCTCTTCCTCATCCATGCCGCGCTGGCGGCAATAGAACAGCTGATCATCATCGACCTTTGAGGTGGTCGCTTCATGCTCAACCCGGGCGGAGTTGTTCTTGACCTCAATATACGGAACCGTATGCGCCCCGCATTGATCACCGATCAAAAGGCTGTCGCACTGGGTATAGTTGCGGCCCTCTTTGGCTTTCGGATGCATCGACACAAGCCCGCGATAGGTGTTCTGCGCCTTACCCGCGCTGATCCCCTTGGAGACGATCCGCGACTTGGTGTTCTTGCCCAAATGGATCATCTTGGTGCCGGTGTCGGCTTGCTGCATGTTGTTGGCAATCGCGATGGAGTAGAACTCCCCCTGGCTGCCCTCGCCGCGCAGAATGCAGGACGGGTATTTCCAAGTGATCGCGGAGCCGGTCTCCACCTGGGTCCACATCACTTTCGAGCGGTCCCCCCGGCAATCGGCGCGTTTGGTGACGAAATTATAGATCCCGCCTTTGCCTTCTTCATCGCCCGGATACCAGTTCTGAACCGTCGAATACTTGATCTCCGCATCTTCCAGCGCGACCAGTTCCACAACAGCCGCATGAAGCTGATGCGTGTCACGTTGCGGCGCGGTACAGCCTTCCAAGTAGCTGACGTAAGAGCCTTTATCGGCGATGATCAGCGTCCGTTCGAACTGACCGGTATTCTCGGCATTGATCCGGAAATAGGTGCTGAGTTCCATCGGGCAGCGCACGCCTGGCGGCACATAGACAAACGACCCATCGGAGAAGACCGCGCTGTTCAGCGTCGCAAAGAAATTGTCGGTGATCGGCACGACGGAGCCGAGATATTTCTTCACCAGTTCGGGATGTTCTTTGATCGCCTCGGAGATCGAGCAGAAGATGACGCCCGCCGCTTTCAATTCCTTCTGGAAGGTCGTGCCAACCGACACCGAGTCAAACACCGCGTCGACGGCGACTTTGCGCCCTTCGGCAGGCGCATTCTCTGCACCTTCGACCCCGGCCAGGATCATCTGTTCTTTCAGCGGGATGCCCAGTTTGTCATAGGTTGCCAAAAGCTTCGGATCGACCTCATCAAGCGATTTCGGCTTCTCTTCCATGCTCTTAGGACGCGCATAGTAATACTGATCCTGATAATCGATCGGCGGATAGTGGACCATCGCCCATTCCGGCTCATCCATCTGCTTCCAGCGCTTGAACGCCTGCAAGCGCCAGTCGGTCATCCATTCCGGCTCTTCGTTCTTTTCCGAGATCAGACGCACGATGTCTTCATCCACGCCCTTGGGCGCGTATTCCATTTCGATCTCGGTTTCCCAACCGTATTTGTATTTGCCGCCCATGGCCTGGACGGTTTCCACCGTCTCGCGGTCCACACCGTCGCGAATATCCGTGTCGAGTGCTGTCATGGGGTATCCCGTTCGTTCTTGGGGCGGTGCGCGCCGCCCTGATTTACCACTATGCCCCGGGTCGCGCCGTTTCCTAAGGACATCGCCGATGGCTCTATCCTGTTACGCGACCCGCGCCCGAAACCGGGCATGGGCGTTCAACCAAGCCTCGCAAAACCGCGAAACCTCTTCTTCGGTCGTCTCCGGTCCGAGTGAAACACGAATGGCGCTGGACGCCTCTGTCTCGTTCATCCCCATCGCACGCAGAACCGTGCTGGATTTGACCTTGCCGCTGGAACAGGCCGAGCCCGCGGAGATCGCGAAACCGGCCAGGTCCATCTGCATCACTTGCGTCTCCCCTTTCCAGCCCGGCGTCACGATGCAGGAGGTGTTTGGAAGGCGATCCGCGTCTTTCCCGACAAAAATAGTCTCTTTAGTGCCGAGGTCCAGAGTTGTTTCTAGAATATTTCTAAGTTTGGCAAGTTTTTCCCAGACGCCATTTTCAAGATCTTGTGTAGCAGCCACCGCAGCGGCCCCAAATCCAGCAATGCCGGTGATATTCTCTGTGCCGGAACGGCGGCCCATCTCTTGCCCGCCACCTTTAATCTGCGCCTCCACATCCAGGCCACGACGCAGGACCAAGGCGCCGATTCCCTTTGGTCCGCCAAGCTTGTGCGCCGAGATAAGCGCCATATCGACACCCGACCAATCAAACGCCACCGGGATTTTGCCAAAGGCTTGAGTCATATCGCTAACCGCCAACCCATCGGGCAGGTCTTGCAGGATACCCGTTTCGGAATTGGCCAATTGCAGGACCGACTGCGCCGGGTCTTCGATCTTCACATGACCAGCGGCATCCACTGCCAATGTATCGTTGATCCAGGCCCGGACCGCATCATGCTCAACTGCGGATCCTCGCAAATCGCGCCCGGCGCAGGCCAAGGCCGCCGCTTCCGTCGCGCTCGAGACAAACACGATATCGGCGGCCAGCGCCCCAAAGGCTTCGGCGATCTGGCCGCGCGCTGTTTCAACCACGGCCTTCGCCGCGCGCCCTTCGGCATGGACCGAAGACGGATTGCCCGAGACATCCATCGCCGCAATCATCGCCGCCCGCGCCTCAGGGCGCAGCGGCATGGTTGCGTTTTGGTCGAGATAGATACGGCTCATCGCAGGTGTCCCGCCTTCTGCATGTGATCGGCAAACTTCGCGAGCAAGGCTTCTGCCACATCAAGACGAACCTGATAGGTGCCGGAGCGCTGGAATTCATCCAAACGAGGCTCTTCCGCGACACGCAAAACCGTGTCGAGCACATGGCCCGTCAAAATGACGTAGCGATGATCCTTCCCGGTGATCAGATTATACACCCGACCAAAGACATTTCCGCGACGTTCCAATGCTTGCCGAACGCTAGCGGTCCGGTGGTGCAAGTAAAGCAGGCAATGCGCGTCGCTCATGTAGCGACGATCCGATTGATCGCTGAAGCGGGACGCAAACATCATGCCGAAGCCCGCCTGGCGGAGCGGGCGTATCAAACGCCCGGCCCATCCTGACAGATCGTCGGGATTGACCGAGATTATCTTGGGGGTTTGGTTAATCGGCTCACTCACGCCTCATCGACCACTTCGAAGAGATTGGGCACCGCAGGGCAAGGCGTCAGCTCATTGGTCACCACATCCGATAGCCGCGTCTGATGCAGATAGACATAGACATGGGCGCTCAAGCTTTCCCAAAGCCGGTTGGTCATGCTCTGCGCCCGGCTGCCCGAAATGCCCCCTGAGGCGCCTGCCCCGGTGTGCATTGCGCTCACCGTTTCATCGACTGCGGAAAAGATATCGACGACGCGAATATGCGATGGCGGCTTCGCCAGGCGATACCCGCCCCCGGACCACGAACAGACTCGACCAACCCCGCACGGCGCAATTTAACGAAGAGCTGCTCAAGATAGGGCAGCGAGATATCCTGCCGCTTGGAAATCTCAGCCAGCGAGGTCAGCTCTTGTTCCGGCTGCAACGCCAAATCGGCCAAGGCCACCATTGCATAACGTCCCTTGGTGCTGAGTTTCATGTCCGCCACCTTCGCAAATGACGCAAATCACGCCAAAAGATTGACCTTTCCGAACGGGGCGCTTAACTGCCATCAACCCGTTTTGTCCGGCTCGCCCGGAGTTTAGAATTGTTCTAGGTTGCGTCAGGCGCCGCGTCAAGCCACCGCACCCCGAACACCATGAAGGAGGCATAATGCCCGAGGTCATTTTCCCCGGCCCAGAAGGTCGGCTCGAGGGTCGCTACCACCCGCAAAAGGCCAAGGACGCGCCAATCGCGATTATCCTGCATCCACATCCGCAGTTTGGCGGCACGATGAACAATCGGGTGGTCTACAACCTTCACTACGCGTTCCACAATATGGGGTTCACGGTCCTCCGGTTTAACTTCCGTGGCGTGGGCCGCAGCCAAGGCGAATATGACCAAGGGATCGGCGAACTGTCTGATGCCGCCTCCGCCCTCGACTACCTGCAGTCGATGAACCCGAACTCAAAGCATTGCTGGGTCGCGGGCTTCTCCTTTGGGGCTTGGATCGGCATGCAGCTCTTGATGCGTCGCCCCGAAATCACGGGGTTCATCAGCGTCTCGCCTCCGGCGAACATGTATGATTTCAGCTTCCTCGCGCCCTGCCCCGCCTCGGGCCTGATCATCAACGGCTCTTCGGATCGCGTGGCCAAGCCGCAAGATACCCGGATCTTGGTCGACAAGCTGCATGAGCAAAAAGGCATCACCATCACCCATGAAGAGATGGAAAACGCCGGTCACTTCTTCGAAGACCCGCATATGGACCCGATGATTGAGAGCGTTCAGACCTATGTTCGCCGCCGCTTGACGGAAACCACACGCTAAAGGCCTCACGCGATGAGCAATATTGTCGATGAGCTCGCAGATAAATTGGCCAAAGACGTCATCGCGGCGGCCGAGGAGTTGGATGATGATCTTCTGCCGAACCGCGTGGCGGAGGTAATAGGCGCATCCTCCCCCTCAACTGAAGAGGCGTTTCGGACCGCCGTTCGTGTTCGGATGGCTGAGGCACGCGCGCGGCGGTTTTTGGCGGAACAATTGGCCAAGGGCCGCGCGGCCCGGCAGGGCGACCAGGAACAAGCCGCCAAGCCCGTTTAGAACGCGAAGCGGAAGGTGAGCTCGAGGCCATGGGCGCGGTAGTCGGGCGTTCCAAGCCCATCATAGAAAGCGTTGAGATCGTAGCTCATCCCGTCTTGCCCAGTATGGCGCAGGCCGAAGTCGAGCCGCCCGCGAGTGCCGTCCATCCCACCGCTGCCGCCTGAGCTATCGGCATAGATCGCCGAGACCCCGCCGAGCAGAAGCGTGGTTGGGTTCAGGGCGTGCTCAAAATCTAGCCCGGCGGTCAGCTCCCCCAGGCGCACGGTCTGTTCCGGGACAGTGTTGGACACGCTGTCGGTATAGGCCTCTTGCGTGTCCTCGGTCCAGGCCAGTTCGAGGCTCGGGAACCAGGTCACTTGCGGCCGCTCGATCCGACCGGAGACCGCTAGCGTGGCCAGCCAGCGTTCGGTCTCGAACGCGTCGGTATAGGTGCCGACCGGGCTGATCTCATTGTCGGTCCGGCCATAAAGCAAGCGGCCATCGACATGGACCGGCCCCGACCCCAGAGCGGCGGCAAAATACGGCCCCACCAGCCAGCCGGTGCCCTCCAGCCGCGCCGCGCCATCCTCGCTTTCGGCGATGTCATATTGCAGCATCACACCCACCAGCGCCCGCTCGCTCAGCCAGGTATGCGCGCCGAGCGTGGCCAAGGCGTAGTTCAACTCGGCCTCCTCCAGCTCGCTCCAACTGGCCTCCAGCGCCGCCCAAACCGGGGCACGCCCGCCGGTCTGCAGCGAGATGGTGCCTTGGCCGCGCGTTACCTCCAGCGCCCCGGTCGCGCTTTGCCCCGTCAGAAAGCCGCGCACCGACGGCTGCGACCCAAGCAGCGCCGCACTGCGCGCGCTCATAAACTCCCGGATCAACTCCGCCGCCAAATCGGAACTGCCGAAGGCCCCGGTGACACTGGCCGCGGCGGTCGGCGTGCCAGTGACATCCTGCGCCGCGGCCTCCTCGATGCTCACCACAGCATCGGCATCCCCGGTGACGCTGAGCTCTCCGGTCCAAATCTGCGGCCCGCCGGTCAGCGCCCCAAGCGTACCACCGGTGACAGTCACATCCGCGCCGTCAAACCCGACCACCGGCTCGCCGAAATCGATGGTAATCGTGGCAGAAACCGGCCCGGTGAACCCCTCCGGCACCCCGGTGATCACCGGCAGTGCCGCTGTCCCATCTGGCGGCGGCGGGGCGAAGCCCAGGGCGAGATTGTCATTGCCCGCCGCATCCTGCGCAGCGCCGGTCGGGATATCCACCGCATGGGTAAAGAGCCGATCCGGCTCCGCCGTCACGACGATGCTGAAACTGGCGCAGGGGTCACTGCCGCATGTGTTGATGAAATCGGAGACAGCCGCGCCGGAGGCCTGGATATCACCCAGAACGAAGCCCGTGACCGGCTCGGAGAACAAGATATCAAGCGTGTAGGGATCGCCCGGGAAGCCCGGCGCGCCCGTGATCTGCACCGTCGGCGGATCGGCATCGGCGGCGCTGCGCGCGCGGGTCTCGGCATTCGGCGTCCCGCTGACATCCAACACCGCGCCCGCTGCGACCGTTACGCTCACATCCTGAGTGCCAAGGATATCCAGCTCTGCCGTCCAGACCTGCGGCCCACCAGAGATCACGCTAAGCGTGCCGCCAGTCACAGCGATATCGCTGTCTTCAAAGCCCAGAACCCGCTCGCCGAAATCAAACGTCAGTGTCACGGTCTGCGGCCCGCCAAACCCGTCCGTTGGCAGCCCGGTGATGCTGAGTGTCGGCGCGGTCCCATCCGGCCCGGGCGGCACGCCATTCGCCGCCACGTTGTCATTGCCCGCCAGATCGGTGGCCACACCTGGCGCGATGTTGATCGACGGCGCGGTAGACAGATCAATCGCGGTGACCTCAACGGTGTATTCCGATGCGCTTACCGCCGCAAAAGCCCCAAGCGTGGCATTTACCGGCGTAATGTCCCCGGCCTCAAACCCCGTCACATCCTCATCCCACGTGATCCGCGCCGTGAAGGTGTTTTCCAGATCATATCCCTCAAAGGTGATCGTCGGAGTCGGCCCGGTCAGGTCGAAATTGGCTAGTTCGAGAGGGGCGAAGGCAAGACTGAGATTGCCCGATTCCTCATCGGTAAAGGCGCCTTCGGGGAAGCTGACGACCACCGGCCCGCCGGTGCCCTCCCCCGCAATGGTGAGGGTGCCCGCAGCAGGGTTCGACGCGACACCAGTTATGGAGAAGTTCGTGATCTCGCCCGGAAAACCCGACGGTCCATCAATCCGATAGCGTCCGCCGCCTGGGCGGGTGATGTCGAATGTGAAGCTCCGCCCGACCGGCCCATTGACCTGGGTGGAGGCCAAGGTGATCTCGGGCCTTCAGACAACGGCATTGGTGGTGACCGGCCCAACAGCCAAAGTGCTATTCCCGCCGAGATCGGCGGCCAAACCGGCAGGCAGGAATATGCTGGCAGGGCCATCGGCAATGGGCTCGACATCGAAGGTGTAGGTCAGGGCGTCCCCACTCAGCAGGTTCGACGCGCGGAGATTGTTCAGCGTCAAAAGCTCAATGATAAGACCGACCGGTTCGTTGAAGGTGATAGTCACCTGATCCCCAGCCAGCCCCACGGTGCTGGCCAAGCCTGAAAAGGCCCCGGTCGGGCGCTCGTCATTGGTATTCGTGGTTGCGGTGTTGGACGCCGCGGTATTGACAAGCCCGGTTGCGCCGTTGATTGCACCCGCGGCAATCCGAAACTCGAGGTCGCCCCTCCCAACGACAGTGATCGGGAACCTGTACTCCGTGTCCGACACCCGCACCGGAGCACCAGAGACCGGGTTTGATATCGTGCCGAGCCCGACCGGCGTGATGGTCAGATCGCTGGCCGCAATCGACGCGCCGTCTAGCGCCGCATCTGAGGTCAATGTCACATCAAACGTTCCGTCCGTGAATGCATCGACCGAGAGTGTGAGCGTCGGGGGCTGCAGCGGCGTCCGGGTGTAGGTGGTCGGTCCGTGTCGCATTGCCACGTCAAACTCGCCGCTTCCGTTATCACTGGCCGTACCGAACAGCTCGAAGGCAATATCATGGGTTTGACCACCGAAGTCGAAGACCGCAGAACAAGAATAGGTGATGTCGAGAGGCAGCTTAATGCTGGGCGTGCCGCCCCCGGCCCCAGCCCTGCAGATTGGACGAATTCGTTCGCTTTCAGTTCCGCCAACATAAACACGTACACTAGCGTCTAAAGTAACCGAACCGCCGAAATTGGAAATCAGCGTGGACAACAACATTGCTGGGTCGACTGGCGAAAAGACGGAGCAGTCGCTATCCTGTGCCACCCTTGTTGTATCTGATACGGCCGAGCCGGGACCGATGCCGTCAACTGACGCGTTCGCTTCGGGGCATGTGGCGTTAAGAACCTGCGCTTCGGCGCGATCGGTCCCGAAGACAGGCAGAAGCCCGGAGAAAACGCTCACCGCCAAAGCGGCGGCCCATACTGGTAACAGTCTCACACCCATCCCTCGCACCTGGTTCTTGGCCTCTGCCGCGCCACCGACGCGAGACAAGCCAACCAGCTACAACACGCGACCCTTACTCAACGGCAACGATTTTATTAACCAGACGCGCAGGCGCTCAAGCAAGCGTTAATCTGCCGATAGCGTTATCCTGTTTGTGAGACGGGATAATCCAATCGCGAAACCCTCCGCGACATCACGACGCCGGTATACATCGGTATACCCACTTCCCAGATGCAATGGTTTCCGTTAGACCGCGCGCAATCGAATGCTTCACCACATATGAGGGACACGGCAGATGTCGAAGATCAAGGTAGAGAACCCCATCGTCGAGATGGATGGCGATGAGATGACCCGGATCATCTGGGACTTCATCAAGAAGAAGCTGATCCAACCCTATCTGGATGTGGATCTGCTGTATTATGACCTGGGTATCGAAAGCCGCGATGCGACCAACGACCAGATCACCATCGACGCCGCCGAAAAGACCAAAGAGATCGGTGTCGCCGTCAAATGCGCCACGATCACGCCCGATGAGGCCCGCGTTGAAGAGTTCGGCCTGAAACAGATGTGGCGGTCGCCCAATGGCACGATCCGCAACATCCTGGGCGGCGTTGTATTCCGCGCGCCGATCATCTGCAAAAATGTGCCGCGTCTTGTGCCGGGTTGGACGCAACCGATTGTCATCGGCCGTCACGCCTATGGCGATCAGTATCGCGCGACGGATATGAAATTCCCCGGGCCGGGCACGTTGACGATGAAATTCGTCGGCGAAGACGGCACCGTCGATGAGCGCGAAGTGTTCAAGGCGCCCTCCTCAGGCGTTTATATGGGCATGTATAACCTTGATCAGTCGATCATCGATTTCGCCCGCGCCTCGATGAACTATGGCCTGTCGCTTGGCTGGCCGGTCTATCTGTCGACCAAGAACACCATTCTGAAACAGTATGACGGTCAGTTCATGCTGCTGTTCCAGAAGGTCTATGAGGAAGAGTTCAAAGAGAAGTTCGAAGCCGCTGGCATCACCTATGAGCACCGCCTGATCGACGACATGGTCGCGGCGGCGATGAAATGGTCCGGCGGCTTTGTCTGGGCCTGTAAAAACTACGATGGCGATGTGCAATCCGACACTGTCGCGCAGGGCTTCGGCTCGCTCGGTCTGATGACCTCGCAACTGATGACGCCCGATGGGAAGATCGTGGAGGCCGAAGCGGCCCATGGCACCGTCACCCGCCACTATCGTCAGCATCAGGCGGGTAAAGAGACCTCGACCAACTCGATCGCCTCGATCTTTGCCTGGACCGGTGGCCTGAAGCACCGCGCCAAGCTGGACGACAACGCGCCGTTGATGAACTTCGCTGAGACGCTGGAGAAGGTCATCGTGGATACTGTCGAGTCCGGTGACATGACCAAGGACCTCGCCCTCCTGGTCGGCCCCGATCAGAAATGGCTGACCACGATGGGCTTCTTGGAGAAGATCGACGAGAATCTGAACAGGGCGCTCGCCGGTTAAACCGGAGAGGCTTCAAGAGATCGAAGGCCGCCCGACCCAGGGCGGCCTTTTTTGATTTCAATAGCCCACCTCTATTCAATCCGATGGATTGCCCTATTGCCATAACGCCGCGCCGCGATCCCCTAGGCCATTTGGCGAGGCGCGACCTGCTGCGGGCAACAGGCCACTTACCGCCGCCCGCGTTTCGGCTCTCCCTGCCCGTCCCACACCCGTTTGAAAGCACTTGCCTCCATGCCCACGCATTACCTCTATCTCGCCCTCTCCATCATCGGCGAGACCATCGCGATCTCCGCCCTAAACGCGAGCGAACAATTCACCCGCCTCTGGCCATCTCTCTTGGTTATCCTGGGCTTTGCCGGCTCGTTCTACTTCCTGACGCTTACGCTGAAATACATGCCGGTCGGTATCACCTACGCGCTGGCGTCGGGGCTTGGCATTGTTGCTGTCGCGGCGGTTGGGCTGGTCTGGTTCGGGCAGCGGATTGATTTTGCGGCATTGGTCGGTATTGCGCTGATCATCGCGGGGATCGTGGTGATCAATGTGTTTTCCTCCACCAATGTCCACTGACCAGCGAGCGAGAGGCACCCGCGATCACCCGAACGTCAGATGCATGTGAAGCCCGCCGGGCGCATGATTGCGCTACCCGCCGATCAAAGGAGACCCGGCCCATGCTCACCCGCCGCCATTTCTCCGCGCTCTCGGCCAGCGCGGCGCTCACCCCGATCACCGCTCTGGCCCAGACCTCAGATGAGTTCGACACGCTGTTTCGGGCGCAATACGATCTGATCTATGGCAGCCCGAGCGACTTCATCGCCGCGCTTGAGTTCATCCACACCCGTGGTAACCCCGACATGGCCGCCGGGCTGATCACGGCACTCCGTTTCACGCCGATCTCGCCCGATGCGATCGACGCCGCACTACAACATGTCACCGGAGACCCCGACAGGCGCGGCTGGTTTGACTGGATGCTGTGGCAAGAGGCCAACCCGCAGGTCATCCCGCATCCCAGCTTCGTTGAGGTCAAACGCACGCTCTTCCTGCAGATCGACCCGAATTTCTCGGCCTTCTTGCGCCCGGAATATCTGGAGCGCGACCGGATGCGGATCCGGTTTGAGGAAATCACTTGGGGCGGCGTGCGGAAGGATGGCATCCCCTCGCTCGACAATCCAGACCTCATCACCGCCGCCGAGGCCGACTATATGCGCCCCGACGATCTGGTCTTCGGCGTCTCGATCAATGGCGATGCGCGCGCCTATCCGCTTCGGATCATGGGCTGGCATGAGATGTTTAACGAGGTGATCGGCGGCGTGCCCGTGGCACTGGCCTATTGCACGCTCTGCGGCGCGGGCATTCTGTTCGAAACCGAAGTCGAAGCGCGGGCGGAGCCCTTCGTTTTCGGCTCCTCCGGCTTTCTCTATCGCTCCAACAAGCTGATGTTCGACCGCGCCACCCATTCGCTCTGGAACCAGTTCACCGGGGAGCCTGTTGTCGGCCCGCTGGTCGATAGTGGCATCCGGCTGCGAGAGCGCCCGGTGGTCATCGACACCTGGGAGGCCTGGCGCGCGGCCAATCCCGAGACGCAGATCCTGTCGCTCAACACCGGATATTCGCGGAATTACGGCTCGGGTGTGGTCTATCGCGACTATTTCGCCTCCGATGATCTGATGTTCCCGACGCTGGTCGACCAATCCGAACATCTGCAGAAAGACTATGTCTTCGGCATCCGGCAATTCGGCGGCGCGAAAGCCTGGCCGCTGGACGCATTCGCCGATCAGATGGTGCTGAATGACGGCATGCTCGACACGTCCTTGGTGCTGATCGGTGAGGCCGATCGGCGGAGCGTCCGCGCCTATGAGCGCGGTGATCTGACATTCTCCGGCGATACCGAGACGCTAACATCGAATGACGGCATGACCTGGCGCGTCACCGAAGACGCGCTGGAAGCCCAAGATGGCCGCAGCCTGCCCCGCGTCGCCGGTCATATCGCCTATTGGTTCGCCTGGAACGGCTATCTCGGCGCGGAGTCGGAGCTTTACGCCCGCGACTAACGGCCTAAGCCGCCGCCGGTTGCATCACTGGCGCGAAGGGCGTGACCTGCACGTCGCGCCCGACGAAACGGGCCATATGGCCGGGCTGTAACTCCTGCCAGCCGCTTTGATCGCTTTCCAGCGGTTCGGAGACGACCGCCCATCCCTGGCGGCTGTCGCTGAAGCGGTAATAGACCGAAGGTGCGATATGGTCCGAGGAATAGCGCAGCGCATAAAGCGCCTCCCCATCGCTGAACGCCGCCGAGATCCGCATATACGGCCCCTGCCCCTTCGACCGCGACATCGCCTCCAGCGTGCCAACGGCCTCGGCCATGGCCGCCCGTGGTGCCGTCTCCAACCCCGCCGCAAGCGCCAGCAAGAACAGAACCTCGCTATCGGTCCCGCCCTTTCTCTCATTATAGAGATCATCCGGGATCGCCATATCGGCTTGTTTGCGAAACGCCTCGAAACCGCCGATCTGCCCGTTATGCATAAAGGACCACCGCCCTTTGACGAAGGGATGGCAGTTGTTCCGACTGGTCGCGGCGCCGGTCGAGGCCCGCACATGAGCCAGGAACAGCCGCGCTTTCACCTGGGCGCAAATCGCACGAAGATTGGTGTCGGACCAGGCCGGATAGACATCGCGATAGAGCCCCGGCTCAGGCCGCGCGTCGTACCAAGCCAGCCCGAACCCGTCGCCATTGGTCTCGGTCTTGCATTCCGTCGCGTGCTGGCTTTGCTCAATCAGCGAATGACCGGGGCTGGAGACGAGATCCTCCAAAAACACCGGCGCGCCCGTATAGGCCACCCATCGGCACATGAATTACTGCCCGCGGTTATGCGTCTTGGCATACATATCCGCGATCATCCGGCTCGCCGTTTTCTCAAACAGACACGGGATCACCGCATGGACCGCCGCGGCACAGCTTGCCAAAAACAGCTTGCCCGAGAACCGGCTCGCAAACGCGGCGTGTTCCAGATAGCTTTCTTCCACCTGACGGGGGTGGCTCAAAAAGATACGGGTGATCATAGGCGCGCTCCTCAAACTCTGTTCGCAGGGTGATTTTGCCATGCAGTGGTTGAGATTGCTTCCCAATCCGTCGCGATTAAGGGCGTGATATTGGGATATTTTCACACTATACATCGAATCATGGAGAAACTTGATACGATAGATCGTCATATTTTGAGCGTTCTGCAACGCGAGGCAGATATCCCGCTGGAAGAGTTGGGAACCCGCGTCGGCCTCTCACGCAATGCCTGCTGGCGCCGGGTCCGTGCGCTGGAAGCGCGCGGGATCATCACCGGGCGCGTGGCTCTGCTCGATCCCGCGAAACTGGGCCTCGGCCTGATGGTCTTCATCCAGGTCCACGCCGCGCATCACGACGCCAAATGGTTGGAAAAATTCGCCCGCGCCGTTCGCGAGATGCCCGAGATCATGGGCGTTTATCGGATGACCGGTGACTTGGATTATCTGATCCGCGCGCGGGTTGCGGATGTGGCGGATTACGACCGTCTCTATCAAAGGCTGATCCAGAAAGTTGATCTCAGCGATGTTTCCGCCAGCTTCGTAATGGAAGAGTTGAAAGACACCGCCGCCCTGCCACTCTGACGCATGGACGGCGCGGCCCGGGATTGCGATCAGGCGCGCTATGACGGAGCCGCATAAGACCCTATCGCACAGCCTTATCGAGGATGTTCAAGCCTTCTTTCTGGGCACCGCGCTCTGCGCGCTTGGCTTGATGTTTCTGGCCCATCTAGGCCTAATCACCGGCCAGACCGCCGGGCTCGCGGTCTTGCTCAGCTATGTCACGGGTTGGCCCATCGGCTTGCTGTTCTTCGCGGTCAACCTGCCATTTTACATCTTGGCCTGGCTGCGTCTCGGGCCACGCTTCACGATCAAAACCGCGATTGCCGTGGCGATGACCTCGATCTGGGTGGAACTCTTCCCAAGACTGATTGCGTTTGAGCACCTAAACCCGGCATTCGGCGCACTTCTTGCGGGCGCAATAACCGGGTTGGGCCTGATGGTGCTCTTCCGTCATGGCGCGTCGCTTGGCGGGATCGGTGTCTTGGGCCTCTGGCTACAAGATCGTGTCGCGCTTCAGGCCGGATGGGTGCAACTGGGCTTCGACATCGCCCTCTTTGCCGCCGCGCTTTTTGTGCTGCCCCTGCCGCTGGTCGGCTGGTCACTGCTTGGCGCAGTGGTGGTCAACGTGATGATTGGCGTCAACCACCGCCAAGATCGGTATATCGGGCGCTAGTCGAGCGCCTCGACAATCACCAAATCCCGTTCCGACGCGCCACGCGCATGGCTCAACGCCTCTTGATAGATGTCGGAGTGATAGCAGGTCTCCGCCGCCTCGACACTTGGGAAGCGCGCCACCACATTGCGCGGATGGGCGCGGCCTTCCTTTTGTACAGCACGACCGCCGCGGGCCAGAAACTCGCCACCATGGGCCGCAATCGCATCGGTCGCGAGCGCGGCGTATTTCATATAGGCCTCTTCATCGGTCACTGTCACATGGGCAATCCAGAACGCACCAGGCATCTCTTACACTCCCTCTAGAACGGCTTCGGCCGCCTTGATCGCGGCGTCGGCCTTGCCTGCATCCGCGCCGCCGCCCTGGGCCATATCCGGACGACCGCCGCCGCCCTTGCCACCCAGTTCCGGCACCGCCGCTTTCACCAGATCAACGGCGCTGATCCGGCCTGTCAAATCATCGGTCACGCCCGCCGCGACCGCCGCTTTGCCGCCCGCATCGGCGATCAGAAGCACCACGCCAGAGCCAAGCCGCGCCTTATGTTCGTCAATCAGACCGGGCAAATCCTTACCTGTCACGCCGCTCAAGAGCTGCGCGTGGAAGGCGATCCCGTTGACCTCCTGCGCCTCAGGCGCGGCCACGCCGCCGCCAGCCATCGCCAATTGCTTGCGCAGTTGCGCGACCTCATTCGACAGGCTCTTGCGTTCCTCTTGCAGCGCCGTCACCCGGTCCAGAACCTCGCTGGCGGGCGCTTTCAGCACCGAGGCAACCTCCGCCAAGCGCCGCTCCTGCCCTGACAGATAGTCAAACGCCGCAGCCCCGGTCAGCGCCTCGATCCGGCGGACGCCAGAACTCGACGCACTGTCGCCAAGCGTGACAAAGACGCCGATATCGCCGGTCTGGCGCACATGGGTGCCGCCGCAAAGTTCGATTGAATAAGTCCGGCCATCGCCGCCTTTGCCCGAGCCATCCAGCATGCCCATGGAGACGACGCGGACTTCATCGCCGTATTTCTCACCAAAGAGCGCCTGCGCGCCCAGATCGCGCGCGGCATCCGGTGTCATGATCCGCGTCTCAACCGGCGCGTTCTGCCGGATGAAGGCATTGACCTCTTCTTCCACCGAGTCCAATTCCGCCGCCGTCAACGCCTTGGAGTGGCTGAAGTCAAACCGCAACCGATCCGGCGCGTTCAGCGAGCCCCGCTGTGCCACATGATCGCCAAGCGCGCGGCGGAGCGCCTCGTGCAACAGATGCGTCGCGGAGTGATTGGCGCGGATCGTGTCGCGGCGGGCGTGGTCCACCTCAAGCCGAACGGCGTCGCCAACCTCAAGATGACCGCTATCCACCGTCAGATGATGCGCAAACAGGCCATCGCCGCGTTTCTGCACATCACTCACATGGCCGGTGAAGCGCATCTCCGAGGCCTCATGGGTGCCTTCGAGAATGCGGACATAGCCGTGGTCGCCCACTTGGCCGCCCGCCTCGGCATAAAATGGCGTCTGGTTGAACAAGACCCAGGCCGTGCCCCCTCTTCGCCCAACGCGGCGATCTCTTTGCCATCCGACACAATCGACAAGACGACCCCTTCCGCCGTCTCGGTGTCATAGCCGAGGAATTCGGTCGCGCCATGGGTCTCGCTCAGATCGAACCAAATCGCGGCATCTGCGGTTTCGCCGGAGCCGGACCAGGCGGCCCGCGCCTTGGCCTTCTGTGCCTCCATTGCCGCATCAAACCCCTCGGTATCCACGGCGCGCCCTTTTTCGCGCAGCGCATCCTGGGTCAGATCCAGCGGGAAACCATAGGTGTCATAGAGTTTGAACGCCGTCTCGCCCGGCAGGTCCGCGCCTTCCGCGAGGTCGCCCAACTCCTCGTCGAGCAGCCGCAAACCGCGATCCAGCGTGGTGCGGAACCGCTCTTCCTCCAGCTTCAGCGTTTCCGTGATCAACGCCTGCGCTCGGCCAAGTTCAGGATAGGCCTGGCCCATCTGGCTCACCAAAGCCGGCACCAGACGGTGCATCAACGGATCTTTCGTGCCCAACAAATGGGCGTGCCGCATCGCCCGGCGCATGATCCGGCGCAGCACATAACCGCGCCCTTCATTCGACGGCATCACCCCATCGGCGATCAGAAAAGAGGTGGAGCGGAGATGGTCCGCGATCACCCGGTGATGCACGTTTTTCGGCCCATCGGGGTCAACGGAGGTCGCATGCGCGCTCGCCTCGATCAGGCTCCGCATCAAATCCGTGTCGTAATTGTCGTGCTTGCCTTGGAGCAGCGCGCCGATCCGTTCCAGGCCCATGCCGGTATCGATCGATTGCATATCGAGCGGCACCATCGAGCCATCGGCGAATTGCTCGTTCTGCATAAACACGATGTTCCAGATCTCGATAAACCGGTCACCGTCTTCCTCGGGGCTTCCCGGCGGGCCACCCCAGATATGGTCACCATGATCGTAGAAAATCTCAGTGCAAGGGCCGCAGGGACCTGTGGGCCCCATCTGCCAGAAATTGTCATGGGTCGGAATGCGGATGATCCGATCCTCCGGCACGCCAACCTTTTTCCAGATGTCGAAGGCCTCGTCATCGGTGTGATACACCGTCGCCAGAAGCCGGCTCTTGTCGATCCCAAAATCCTTGGTAATCAATTCCCAGGCGTAGGGGATCGCCTCTTCTTTGAAATAGTCGCCAAAGCTGAAATTCCCCAGCATTTCAAAGAAAGTATGGTGCCGAGCGGTGTAGCCGACATTGTCCAGATCATTGTGCTTGCCGCCGGCGCGGACGCATTTTTGGCTTGTCGTCGCGCGGGTATAGTCGCGGTGCTCCATGCCGGTGAAGACATTCTTGAACTGCACCATCCCGGAGTTCACGAACATCAGGGTCGGGTCATTGCGCGGGACAAGCGGAGAGCTGTCGACAACCTCATGCCCGTTGCGGGCGAAATAGTCGAGGAAAGTGCTGCGAATATCGTTCAGGCTGGCCATGGCGGGCGTCTCTTCTAGGGCTGGTCTGTTGGATGTAGCGAGGCGCCGGGGGACTGTCCACAGGACAATCTATGCATAGGCCAATGCCAAACGAAAAGGGCGCCGGTTTCACCGCGCCCTTTCCTGGTTCAGCGTTTTGCTGATCACACGGGCGTTTCGCCCGAGGGATGATTAATCTTCGATCATGTCCTCATCAGCACCTGCCTTGGCGCTGCCGGGAGGCATGTCAAAATCCAACCCATGCGCGGCGCGGATCTTGTCTTCGATTTCCAGAGCAATCGCCGGGTTATCTTTCAAAAACTGTTTGGCATTTTCCCGGCCCTGGCCAATGCGTTCATCGCCATAAGAGAACCACGAGCCTGATTTCTCAACCACACCGGCCTTGTTGCCGAGATCGAGCAGCTCGCCCATTTTGGAAATGCCTTCGCCATACATGATGTCAAACTCTACCTGTTTGAACGGCGGCGCCACTTTGTTCTTAACCACTTTCACGCGGGTCGCATTGCCGACCACTTCGTCGCGATCCTTCAGCGCACCGATGCGGCGGATGTCGAGCCGGACAGAGGAGTAGAATTTGAGCGCATTGCCGCCCGTGGTGGTCTCCGGGCTGCCAAACATCACACCGATCTTCATCCTGATCTGGTTAATGAAAATCACCATGCAGTTGGATCGGCTGATCGATCCGGTCAGCTTGCGCATGGCCTGGCTCATCAGGCGGGCATGAACGCCGACCGAGCTGTCGCCCATGTCGCCTTCCAATTCGGATTTCGGCGTAAGCGCTGCGACCGAGTCGACCACCACCAGATTGACCGCGCCAGAGCGCACCAGCGTATCAACGATCTCCAACGCCTGTTCGCCAGTGTCCGGCTGACTGATCAGCAGTTCATCCAGATCAACGCCAAGCTTCCGCGCATATTGCGGATCAAGCGCGTGCTCCGCGTCAACAAAGGCGCAGACGCCGCCCTTCTTCTGCTCTTCTGCCACGACGTGCAGGGTTAATGTGGTCTTGCCTGAGCTTTCCGGACCATAAATCTCAACGACCCGACCTTTCGGCAGCCCACCAATCCCAAGCGCGATGTCGAGACCCAGAGAACCCGTCGATGTCGCCTCGATCTCTTGAACGGCATTCTCGTCGCCGAGCTTCATAATCGAGCCCTTGCCGAACTGGCGTTCGATCTGGGCCAGGGCGCTGTCGAGCGCTTTTTGCTTATCCGCGGATTTTCGGTCGGTCATGTCCAGAAGGTTCGCCATTGCCATGAGTGTTGATCCCTTATTTCATACCGCCATGGGGGCGGCAATGATGCTCTATGTTCGCCTCTTGTTCTGCATATGTGATGCGCACAAAAGAAGAACATTTCAAGTAAAATCGTGCGCGTTCCAGTCTTTCTTGAGAAGGGTTAAGGACGCGTTACCGCAGGAAACACTGAGACAAAACGACAATTTACTCTCGTTTTAGACGCAAAACTTGTGCTCTTTTTGCCCCGCCAAAAGCCGGAACGGCTGCGTTGGAGACAGCGCTTCTGCCACATAGCAGCGCCGCGATTCTCGACCCAACTGGGATGAAGCGTGTTTTCATCATCCGCCATCGCAAGAGGGTGTCAGGATTCTCTGAACACCAGGGCATCTTGGGCTGGAAACTGGCCCATAACAGAAAGGCTGTTTCATAGCTGAAGAGTCTGTTCAGATAGCGCCGACCATCGTGATTGTCCGTCAAAGACACCTGACGCAAGCTATCAAGTTCCGCTCTGGTCCGAGCGCCCGGTAGACGATCTTCGCCACGAGAAAGCCCCCGGACCACCGCTAATGCAATTGGCGCTGAACCGTTGCTGTCAAATCCGACAAGGAAAACGGCTTTGGCAAGAAAACTGAATTGGGAATCTCTTCGCTGGTCTTGTCCAACGCGTCTTCGGCATAGCCCGAGACAAAGACCACTTTTACTCCAGGACGGCTCTTTAGCGCTTCCCGAACCCAACTCGGCCCATCCATACCTGGCATCACAACATCAGTCACAAAGACGTCGATAGCCAAGGCAGAATCTCGTAGTTTTTCCAAAGCCTCTTCAGCATTTTCAGCCTCCAGGACGGTATACCCTCGCAACCGGAGGGCTCGCGAGGCGAAGGCCCGAACCGGGGCTTCGTCCTCGACCAATAAGACAACGCCATCCGTCGGGCTGACTGCAGGCGGTTCAGATTGAGTGGTTGCGGAGACAGCATCTATGGCGCTGAGCTCAGCCGGCGACGTGTGCCGCTCTTTTGTTGGTGACGAAAACTCGTCTGCGAGGCGATCATGGGCAGGACAGTATATCGTGAATGTCGTTCCTTGCCCCACGGTGCTATCGGCGAAGATATAGCCACCGGTCTGCTTGATAATCCCATACACCATGGACAATCCCAGACCCGTACCTTCGCCGACACCCTTAGTCGTATAAAACGGCTCAAAAATCCGACTTAGCTTGTCTGGTGCAATGCCGACACCCTCATCGCTGACGCGAATGCTGACATATTGTCCGGCAGGAACTTCTGCTTCGTCTCGGCGCAAGGGTTCGGGCAACCGAACCATGCGGGTTTCGATATCGATGACACCGCCGTCTGGCATTGCATCCCGCGCATTGACCACAATGTTCATCAAAACTTGATCGAGTTGACGCCGATCTGCGCGGATCGGCAAAAGCGCAGGGTCATGAGACAGGTGCAGCTGAACCTTCTCACCAACCAGCCGATTTAGAAGATGGGTCAACTCCCCCATCGTATCTCGCAGATCCAATAGCTCAGGCTGCAAGGTCTGCTTCCGAGAGAAGGCAAGTAGCTGCCCGACCAAGCTCGCCGCGCGGTTGGCGTTCTGGTTGATCTGAACGAGATCACCGTAATCCGGATCACCCTGATCATGGCGCAAGAGCAGAAGATCGCAGTGTCCCGTGATCGCAGTGAGCAGATTGTTAAAGTCATGGGCGACACCGCCCGCCAGTTCGCCAATCGCCTGCATCTTCTGGCTTTGGACAAACTGCTGTTCCAGCGTTTTCAACTCTGTCGCATCATGAAGCACGGCCAAGAGCGACGGGCCTTTGCTAGTGGCGATCCGCCCGAGCGTGATTTGGAGAAAACAGTCTTCTTCCCGGCGCTTGGCGCGCAGCACCTCTGGGCGATGCGGAATGCGTTCCTCAAGTGTATCGCGGATCCAATCCTCGACCGGCCGTCCGAGACCTTCGACCAAGTCCGACAGATAAGGCCCCTCACCAGGCGTGAGGCCGAGGAGCGCCTGCGCATGTTGGTTGAAAGCCAGAACCTCGCCATCGCCCCCGATATGGACCAATGCGACAGGCAGTGCCTCAAAGGCCCGCGCGGCGACACCATCATCGTTGATGCCGGCCTGACCACCCGCAGGGAGCAAGTAGACCTCGCGCCGCCCGTCGACAGCCCTGACCTCTACCGGGAGCACATCGATGGTTTTGGTCGCCGTCTGAACGCTCCGCCTCTGCCCCGGCACGAGGGGCAGTTTCAAAAACACCTCAGATAGCCTCCGCGCCCGCCGCCCGAGCGTGTCGCGCATCGCATCATTCATCGACAGAATCGTATCATTCGGACTGACCACCATCATCGGCAGCGCGATATGATCACCACTGCGATGAGCGCTTTCGACACTCTCATCCAGCCGCCAGAGCGCCCCTTTACCGACACGATGCGCGGTCACGCGTACATGGCCGCGCCGTGTCACGAGTGTTTCGCGCGCCATCCGCTCCCGCACCAGGGCGGTTTCCTGCCGAAACACCGCTGCGGGGGCATTGATCAACAGGCCAGACAGAGCCTGGGACATTGACTGCCCCATTCGGCCACCGAACCGCTCCGTCGCCGAAAGATTTTGAGCCACAATGGCCCCATACTCATCGGTGCAAAAACACGGGGCCGGATCAAGGTCGATCAAATCTGCCGCTTGCACCAAAGCCCGGCGATCACGCTTCTCTTGGAAATGTGATGTCAGCAGCAGCAGCATCGCGACAGCAATAATAGAGCCAGAAGCCGCGAACAGCATCAGAGATCCAGCCTGCGACGGCACATACCAGGCAAGGCCAGCACACACGATTGCCAATCCGAAGAGCAACCACGACTGTCGCGAAGCCGCCCCAATCGGCACAGCTAACTTCTCGGGCACCACCGCCTGATCCGCCACAGCCAACCTCCAATCCGATTCGTCACACCCTATTTCGCAAACAAATAATTAAACGGGTCTTAAAATCGGCGGTTCATTGTCGCCACATCCTTGATTCTTAGGGCGTCTCTGAGAGCTCCGTCAACTCCGAGACGAAAAAACCATCCGATGCGGTCAACGGGGTATCGAAATGCTGGACCGTTTGCCGCCAATCCGGATTGCGCGCCAAGAAGCCAGAGACCTGCGCTTCATTCTCATCGTGAAACAGCGAGCAGGTCATATAGACGATCCGACCTCCGCGCCGAACCAACGCCGCCGCCTTCTCCAAAATATCGGCCTGGAGCTGGCACAACTCCGCCAATCGATCCGGCGTCAGGCACCATTTTGCCTCCGGATCACGGCGCCATGTACCACTTCCCGAGCAGGGCACATCACACAGCACCAAATCGAACGGCCCCTCAGCTGCGAGAGCGTCTGTCTCGCGCATGTTCAGCCGGACCCCTGCCCGCGTCGCCCGCGCCGGGATATCTGCCATCCGCTTCGGATGGGCATCATGGACCGTAATCTCCGCGTCAGAAACAGCCGCGATGGCCAGAGCCTTGCCGCCGCCCCCGGCGCAATAATCCAAGACCCGTCCTTTCAGGGGCCAATCAATGACCCCCATCGCCCTCTGCACAGAGAGGTCTTGGATCTCCACGAGCCCATCAAGATAGGCGGATGCCTGACGCAGTTGCCGGGCGCCCGCGCGCACTTCTAAGGCAGTTGCACAGCCCGCACTTTGGATAGCCTCAACACTACTGAAACGCAGGCGGTCAATCACCTGAGACGCATCGGTTTTCTTCTGATTGAGACGAAGAAAGACCGGCGCGCGTTTGCCCATTTCAACAAGCGCGCGCGGGAGGTTCTGATCAAACCGGGATTCCAGCGCAGGCATGAGCCAATTCGGCACATCGAGATCGATCTCTGGATCGTCCGCAGGCGGCGTTTGTTCTTCTGGCGTCAAAGCCGCCGGAGCGTATCCATCACCTGTGAACACCTCCGCAGGGGCCTCCCCGCGCGACCGAAGAAGCCCGAGGATCAGGCCCCGACCCGTTTCTGCCCCACCAAGCCAGGCGCAACGCCCCTTCATCCGCAGGACATCAAAGACATGATCCCGCACCGCGGCCCGGTCTTTCGACCCGGCATAGCGCGCGCCTCTCGCCCATCCGGTCAGCGCCTTCTCAACCGGCACCCCGTCGAGCCAGCGGTCCAACACGGTAATGGCCGCAGCATAGCGGGCTGCAGGTGTCATGCTAGAACTCGAAGATCAGCCCGCAATGCACTCATCCCAAACGATAATTTGGGCTTTCACGAGTGATCTGCACATCATGCACATGGCTCTCTTTCAGGCCCGATCCGGTGATCCGAACGAATTGCGCACCTTGGCGCATATCAGCAACGGTCGCGCTGCCGGTATAGCCCATCGCCGCTCTGAGCCCGCCAACAAGCTGATGAATCACCGCGCCCGCGCTGCCTTTATAGGGCACTTGCCCCTCAATCCCCTCAGGCACCAGTTTGTCACTGGCCGCATCTTTCTGAAAATACCGATCTGCAGAGCCCCGGGCCATCGCACCAAGTGAGCCCATACCACGATAGCTTTTGAAGCTACGACCTTGATAGAGAATGACTTCTCCGGGGCTCTCATCGGTTCCGGCAATCATCGAGCCGACCATGGCACAATGCGCCCCCGCCGCGATCGCTTTGGCAAAATCGCCCGAATACTTGATGCCGCCATCGGCAATCACAGGTGTGCCGGTCGCTGCTGCCGCCTCGGCACAATCCATGATCGCGGTCAGTTGTGGCACGCCGACCCCAGCCACGATCCGCGTTGTGCAGATCGATCCCGGTCCAATCCCGACCTTCACCGCATCGGCCCCGGACCCGATCAAAGCCCGCGTCGCTTCTCCGGTCGCGACATTGCCCGCCACAACCTGCACCGCGTTCGACAGCTTCTTGACCCGTTCAACGGCCTGGCCGACGCCCTCGGAATGCCCATGCGCCGTATCGATCACGATCAGATCGCAACCCGCATCGACCAGCGCCTCCGACCGCTCAAACCCGGCATCGCCCACCGTCGTCGCCGCCGCAACCCGGAGGCGCCCCAACTCGTCCTTGCAGGCCGTCGGGTTCAGCACCGCCTGTTCAATGTCTTTGATCGTCAAAAGCCCGGTCAGCCGCCCCTCCTTGCTCACCACCAACAGCTTCTCGATCCGCCGCGCCTGCATCAAGCTCCGCGCTTCGTCCAAATCCGCTGGCTCCTCCAGCATCGCCAGATCCTCGGCGGTCATCATCACCCGCACCGGCGTCGCATCATCGCGGGCAAACCGCATATCGCGATTGGTGACGATGCCCATCACCCGGCCATCTTCGTCGACCACGGGGAAGCCAGTGATCCGATACCGCTCCTGCAAGGCTTTCGCATCGGCCAGCGTTTGATCCGGTCGCAGCGTAATTGGATTATAAACCACGCCGCTCTCAAACCGCTTCACGCGCCGCACTTCACGGGCCTGCTGCTCGATATCGAGATTGCGGTGGATCACCCCCATGCCACCCGCCTGCGCCATGGCAATCGCCATCCGCGCTTCGGTCACGGTATCCATCGCTGAACTGAGAAGCGGAATGTTCAGCGCGATTGAGGCGGTCACATATGTACGCGTATCCGCCGTGCTCGGCAGAACGGAGGAGGCCCCAGGGACCAACAGCACATCATCAAAGGTAAGCGCCTCACGAATCTCCATCTCGGACCTCCAGCGGGAGTTTCAGTTGGCACGTGTCTTTCTCATGGGGCGCGCCGGAGGGAAACCCCTAAATCTGGGAGATACGCAAGTTTGCCCGGATTTCTGCCGTCAGTCCTCAGTCTCGTCCGATTGACCTCGGAACCCAGTGGCCACCACAAACTTCTCCGAACTGTCCGCACGGCTGGCCCCCGGCTTCACATTCGCAACCTTGGTGAACCTTTGCTTCAGGCGCTTTTGCAACTCGCCCTCGGCGCCCCCGCCAGGACTTTCGCCACGAAAGTCCCACCCTCATCCAGCACGTCAAAGGCCAGCTCCGCCGCCGCCTCACAAAGCGCCATGATCCGCAAATGATCTGTCTGCTTGTGCCCCGAAGAGGCCGCCGCCATGTCGCTCATCACCACATCAGCCTTGCCGCCCAACCACGCCTTCACCTGATCATCCGCCCCATCTTCCATGAAATCCAGCAGATGAATCTCGGCCCCCGCAATCGGCTCCACCTCCTGCAAATCCAGCCCAATCACACGGCCCACGGCTTTGCCACGCTTCTCCCCAAGCGCATTGACCCGTTTGATCGCCACCTGGCACCATCCGCCAGGCGCGCAGCCCAAATCGACCACCCGCGCGCCCGGAACCAAAAACCGGTATTTGTCATCCAATTCCGAGATTTTAAACGCGGCCCGCCCGCGATACCCCTCGGCCTGGGCCCGCTTCACATAGGGGTCGTTCAATTGCCGCTCCAGCCACAGCGTCGAGCTGAGCTTCCGCCCTCGCGCCGTTTTCACCTTCACCCGTAAATCGCGCTGCCCGCGCCCGCTTGTGCCCTTCGCCATCTTGCGTTCAGGTCCCTGCTTCTCTGCTTCAAAAATATCCCCGCCGGAGGCACCGCGCCCGAGGGGGCCCCTTTAGGGGCTGACGCGGGCGCCGCCACCGCGACGTGCCGCACAGGCACGGGCGCAATCCCTCAAAGCGGCCCGTCCTCCAACACCCCATCTGACGACATCTGGGCATAAAGCAACCCCTCACGCAGCCCCCGATCCGCCACGCTCAACCGGTCCGTCGGCCAGGCCCGCAACAGGGCCTGCAAAATCGCCGCCCCCGACATGATCAGCGTTTGCCGGTCGCGCCCAATCCGCGGGTCGCGCCGTCGTCCATCGGGGCCCAGGCTCAGATAGCCTTGAATGACCGTATCGATCTGATCCGAGGTCATCCGCAACCCATCCACCTTATTCCGGTCATAGCGCCGAAGACCCAGATGGCTCGCCGCCACGGTGGTCACCGTACCGCTGGTCCCGATGATCTGAAATCCTTCCCGCGCCTGATCCGCCGCATCGTCATAGGGCGAAAACGCCGCCAATTGCTCTTCGAAGTACCAACTCATCAGCGCAAAGCGCCCGGAATCGTCCGCCACATCCGAATACATGTCTTTCAGCGTCGCCACCCCCAAAGGCACGGAGATCCAATCCACCACCTTGGCGCGTGGGAACACACTGTCTTTGTGATCGAAGCCATGATGCAGCCGCATAATCGCCCGTGGCCGTTCCAAGGCGGGCACTCGGCTCAGATCGATCCAGACCAGCTCCGTCGACCCGCCGCCGATATCGACCACCAACAATTGCTCGGTCCGGGTCGACACCAAAGGCGCGCAAGAGACAACCGCGAGGCGCGCCTCCTCCTCCGGCTCAATAATCTCCAACTCCAGCCCCGTGTCGCGCTTCACCACGGCGATGAAATCATCCGCGTTGACCGCCCGACGGCAGGCTTCGGTCGCCACAAGCCGTGCGCTTCGCACATGATGTTTCGCCAATTTCCGCTGGCAGATTTTCAACGCCCCAACCGCGCGCGCCATCGAACTGCGCGAGAGCCGCCCCGAAGCCTCCAAACCCTGACCCAACTGCACCGATTTGGAAAAGGAATCCACCACATGCAATTGATTGCCCTTGGGTTGAGCAATCAACATGCGACACGAGTTGGTGCCCAAATCCAGCGCAGCATAAAGATCCGCCGGATCCGGGCGTGATTTGGGTGCGGGGTTACGTTCAACAGGCGGGGTCGAAACCGGGGTCACCGGCGCGACGGGTCTGGGGAACGGGCCGGCACCGTGAGGACGCTTGCGCGACATCGGCCCCTCCGAATTCATAAGTTGCGACAAATGTAACGATCCACGCGCGATCTCACAATGCTCTTGCCGCACCTCAAGATGATCATGAGAATTATGACCCTCCCCGCACCTCGCTTGCGCGCCACGAACCCGTTAGGACTCTCCCGGGGTCGCTCCGGCCCCAATTGATGTCGAAAACAGGCCCGGTGGGTCTGGCCTGCGCTCATATGGTGACGGGCAGAGAAGAGGATTCGCCTATGCCCGCTGTTACAATCGTATATTGGCGCGATATTCCGGCCCAGATCATCGTCGGCAAAGGCCGTCGCGGATCGAAAGCCCCCTGCCCGAACGGTTCGAGCAGGCGATTGACCGCTGTGCGATGAAGGTCGGTGCAAAAGACGATGACGCTTATCTGGCCGATTGGCGGAAGGCGGAGCCGTTTGAGGTCGACGGTGACCCTGATGAGATCGCGCGGGTACAGGCCGAAACCTTGGACCAAAGCTATGACCAAGACCGGCTCAAAGCGCTGATCGCCAATGACGGATGGGACAACGACAAGGCGGCCTAGACCCATGCCACCGACATCACCCTGGGAGAGATTGATGGCCCTTTTGAATTTCAAACGCCCCGCGACACCGGATGCGGCCAAACCCGTCAATCCGGAACTCGAGACATTCCTCAAGGATTACTCCATCGAGGTGATGCCGCGGACCGCCGAAAAGGTCGAAGATTTCCGCGCGCTGCTGCCGGAAGGCACCCGGGTCTATATCGCCCATATCGAAGGCACGCCGATTGAGGATATGGTCGCAACCGCGGCCCGTCTCGCGGCCGATGGCTACAACGTCATGCCGCATTTCCCGGCCCGGATCATCGCCAATGAAGCCATTTTGTCGGATTGGATTGATCGCTACCAAAGCGAGGCTGGCGTCGATCAGGCGCTGCTTCTGGCCGGTGGCCCACCCAAACCGGCCGGAGAGTTCGAAAGCTCGATGCAACTCATCGAAACCGGGCTTTTCGACAAGGCCGGGTTCAAACGCTTGCATGTGGCGGGCCACCCGGAAGGCAATCGCGACATTGACCCCGATGGCGGCGATGCAATGGTGATGGAGGCGCTCCGCTGGAAGCAAGCCTTCTCGGAACGCACCGACGCCCAGATGGCGATTGCCACGCAATTTGCCTTCGAAGCGGACCCGGTGATCGCCTGGGCCAACCGGCTTTCCGCCGAGGGCATTCGCCTGCCGATCCATATCGGCGTCGCGGGCCCCGCCAAGCTGCAAACACTGATCCGGTTCGCGATTGCCTGCGGCGTAGGCCCCTCACTCGACGTGCTGCAGAAACGCGCCAAAGACGTGACCAAGCTGCTCTTGCCGTTTGAGCCGGCCGATATCCTGACAAAACTCGCCGCCCACAAGGCTGCGACGCCCGATTTCAACATCGAGGCAGTGCATTTCTTCCCCTTGGGGGGCATCAAAACCAACGCCCAATGGGCCATCGATAATGGGGGCGCTTCAACCCGCCCCGCCAACACCTGAGCAGGGAAGCCATATGACCCGTACCGTCCTTGAGTCCAAATCCAAAACCGTCGTAATCGGCTTTGATGAGCCGTTCTGCGTGATCGGTGAGCGGATCAACCCCACGGGCCGCAAAATCCTGGCCGCGCAGCTTGAGGCAGGGGATTTCTCCACGGTTGAGAAAGACGCGCTGGAACAGGTCGCCTGTGGCGCGATGGTGCTCGATGTCAATGCGGGCGTGGTCTATAATTCCAACCCGAACCCGAATGAGACCGAACCGCCTCTTATGGGTAAGATGATTGAGCTTGTTCAAGGGCTTGTGGACGTTCCTCTATGCATCGACAGCTCGGTGCCCGGCGCGCTAGAGAAAGGCCTGGAACTGGCCGAAGGTCGCCCACTTCTGAACTCTGTCACCGGAGAGGAAGACCGGCTTGAGGCGATCTTGCCCCTGGTCAAGAAATACAACGTGCCCGTGGTCGCGATCTCCAACGACGATACCGGTATCAGCGAAGACCCCGATGTCCGTTTCGCCGTGGCCAAGAAAATCGTCGAGCGCGCCGCCGATTTTGGCATCCCGGCCCATGACATCGTGGTCGACCCGCTGGTCATGCCCGTGGGCGCTATGGCGACGGCCGGGCGGCAGGTCTTCACCTTGGTGCAGAAACTGCGGGAAGAGCTTGGCGTGAACACAACCTGCGGCGCGTCAAATATCTCCTTCGGCCTGCCCAATCGACACGGCATTAACGCGGCCTTCCTGCCCATGGCGATTGGCGCGGGCATGACCAGCGCCATCATGAACCCGGTTCGTCCGGTGGAGATGGAGGCGGTCAACGCCGCCAATTTCCTGATGAACCACGACGCCAATGGCGGCAAATGGATCGGCTTTGCGAAGGTGCTTGAGGCCGTGAAGGAGGGCACCCCCTTCCCCGAAGCCGCAAAGGCCGCGATGTCCGCCGGTGGTGGGCGCAGCGGGCGGCGTGGCGGACGCCGCCGGGCGTGACCCGGACGGTGGCGCAGCTATGACCCAGGACCCTCTCATTATTTTCACGCCTTCGGGCAAACGCGGTCGTTTTCCGGTCGGCACGCCGATTCTGACCGCCGCGCGGCAATTGGGCGTCGACCTGGACTCGGTCTGCGGTGGGCGCGGCATCTGTTCGAAATGCCAAGTGGCCCCCTCCTTCGGCGATTTCCCGAAACATGGCGTCACGGTCAGCGAGACCGCCCTGTCGGAATGGAACGCGGTCGAGGAACGGTATGACCGCGTGCGCGGGTTGAAAGAAGGCCGCCGCCTCGGATGCCAAGCGACCCTTCAAGGCGACGCGGTGATCGACGTGCCGCCGGAAAGCCAGGTGCACCGGCAAGTGGTCCGCAAAGCGGCCTCCGCCCGACCGATCACGATGGATCCGGCCACGCGATTGGTGCTGATCGAGGTGCAAGAGCCGGATATGCATGAGCCATCCGGCGATCTGGAACGTGTGCAAGACGCGCTGAGAGAGCAGTGGCAGATTGAGAATGTCACTGCGGGCTTGCCCGTCTTGCGCAAGTTGCAGCCGGCCCTGCGCAAAGGCGAATGGAAGGTGAGCGTCGCCCTCCATACCCCTGCAAATTCTGACAAAACCATGATCTTGGATGTCTGGCCCAGCTTGCATGAGGGCGGGCTCTATGGCCTCGCGATTGATCTGGGCTCGACGACCATCGCGGCGCATTTGTGTGACTTGGTGACCGGCGAAGTGCGGACCTCCTCTGGCCTGATGAACCCGCAGATCCGCTTCGGCGAAGACCTGATGAGCCGGGTGTCCTATGTGATGATGAACCCGGGTGGCGACGTCGAGATGACCAATGCGGTCCGTGAGGCGATCAACACATTGGCCAGCGAAATCGCCACCGATGCGGAGATTGACGCCAACCTGATCATGGAAACGGTCATTGTCTGTAACCCGGTCATGCATCACCTGTTTTTGGGCATTGATCCGGTCGAATTGGGCCAGGCCCCCTTCGCGCTGGCGACCTCTGGCAGCCTCACCCTACCCGCCCGCGATCTCGACCTAACCGCGCTCAATGCCGAGGCGCAGGTCTATCTGCTGCCCTGTATCGCGGGCCATGTGGGCGCCGATGCCGCCGCAGTGGCGCTGAGTGAGGCCCCGAACCAGTCCGAGGATTTGGTCTTGGTAGTGGATGTTGGCACAAATGCCGAGATTCTACTCGGCAATAAGGAGAAGGTGCTGGCCTGTTCTTCCCCCACCGGCCCGGCTTTCGAAGGGGCGCAGATTAGTTCTGGCCAACGCGCCGCGCCCGGCGCAATTGAGCGGATCGAGATCGACCCAGACACCAAGGAGCCACGGTTCCGCATCATCGGCAGCGATCTTTGGTCCGACGATCCGGGCTTTGCCGAAGCGACAGCCGTCACCGGCGTGACAGGAATTTGCGGCTCGGGCATCATCGAAGCGGTGGCCGAGATGCGCATGGCGGGCCTCCTGGACCCGTCGGGCCTGATCGGATCGGCCGAACAGACTGGCACGGCCCGCGCCGAGCCCGAAGGCCGCACCAACGCCTATCTAATCCACGACGGAAGCGCCGATGGCGGGCCACGCATCACGGTGACACAAGGCGATGTACGCGCCATCCAACTGGCCAAATCGGCGCTCTATGCCGGTGCCCGGCTATTGATGGATCAGCTTGAGGTGGACCGCGTGGACCGCGTGGTCCTGGCCGGGGCCTTCGGGGCCCATATCAGCCCGAAACACGCCATGGTTCTGGGCATGATCCCGGATGCCCCGCTCGACAAGGTGACCAGCGCGGGCAACGCCGCCGGGCATGGCGCACGGATCGCGCTTTGCAATCGCACGGCGCGGCAGAAGATCGAACAGACCGTGGGCGAGATTCACAAGATCGAAACCGCTGTAGAGCCGAAATTCCAAGAGCATTTTGTCAATGCCAACGCGATCCCACACGCGACCGATCCGTTCCCGGATCTCGCCAAGGTCGCGCCGCTGCCGGATGTGCATTTTGGCGCGTCTGGTGCGCAATCGGGGAGCAATGGCGGCGGGCGGAGGCGACGGCGGCGGGCCTAGCAGGGTGTGACCGATGAGACAGGCGGCGCGCGATCTCCCGGCATATTTGATCTGCGTCGCCGCCGCATGCTTGGCCTTGGGCTATGTTGAGATCACCGCCCCAGAGGCAGGCCAACGTTTCTTCGGCGCATGGCCAGCTTGGGCGGCTCTCGTAGGCCTGGCACCGCTTGGCGCGGCCGCGCTCGTCATCCTCGACCGCCGCGGCGGCCGGGCAGGCCAGACGCGCGGGCCCGTGCCCTATTTCCGACTCCTGCTAATGGGCAGCAGTTTCGCGCTCTTGCCAATTGGTCTTGATCTTGTCGCGGAGCCATTTGCGCCCGACCTGCACGTACCATGGCCCGCCGCCCCGTTTTACTACGCCGGGATGGCGGTTCTGGCGGAGACGGCGCTCCACCTTCTGCCTCTGGCTCTTTTGGCCCTGATATGGCCGCTTGGCCCCGGCGCATGGAGGATGCGCTGCTGCCTCGTGGTTGCAACATTAGAAGCGGCGCTGCAAGTCGGCATCTCCCAAACTGACCCGATCATCACCATCTTCATCGCGACTTACATAGTGCTCTTTAACCTGCTGCAATTACGTATATTTCTGCGTTTCGGCTTTCTGGCCATGCTGTCCATGCGGCTCGGGTTTTATGTAATCTGGCATCTGGCTTGGGGCGGGTTGGTGCAATTGGGCTGGCTGTCGTGATGCCCCTTGACCTGCCGAGGTCTGCGGCTTATCCGGTACATCTCTGCGGGTATGGTGAAAAGGTATCACGCGAGCTTCCCAAGCTTAAGTTACGGGTTCAATTCCCGTTACCCGCTCCAAATCTCTAATCATTTTTAAAGACCGCCATCTCGCAAGACCCGGGCAAGTTGCTGCGTCGATCCGTCTTTGTCGGCCCCACTGGCAACCCCCGCAAGCACCGGTTCCAGCGCGACGGCCAGTTCTTTGCCCAATTCCACGCCCCATTGATCGAAGGAATTGATCCCAAGGATCACGCCTTCGACAAACACGCGGTGCTCGTAAAGCGCGATGATCTGGCCCAGCACAAACGGCGTGAGCTGCCGATAGAGCAGTGTTGTCGAGGGCCTGTCCCCGGGGAAAACCCGGTGCCGGGCCTGGCGTTCCAGTTCTGCGCCGTCGAGCCCCTTCGCGGCCATCAGGGCACGCGCTTCATCAAGCGTGCGCCCCCGCATCAACGCCTCCGATTGCGCCAAACAATTGGCCGCAAGCAGCCTGTGCTGATGCGCCAGTTCGGGTTCATGCCCCTCAATGCCAAGCAGGAACTCGCAGGGCACGATCCGCGTCCCCTGATGGATTAACTGATAAAACGCATGCTGACCATTGGTCCCGGGCTCGCCCCAAACGACCGGCCCGCTATGGGTTGCCAGATCGCTGCCATCCATCGCCACGCGCTTGCCATTGCTCTCCATTTCCAACTGCTGAAGATAGGCGGGCAATCGCAGCAACCGCTGTTCATAGGGCAAGACGGCGCGGGTGGCATAACCGCAGACCTGATTGTGCCAAATCCCGACCAGCGCCAGGAGTACCGACATGTTGTCGGCCAGATCCGCCTCACGAAAATGCCTGTCCATCGCGTGCCCACCGGCCAGCATCTGTTCAAACGCCTCAGACCCCACGGCCAGCATGATGCCAAGCCCAATCGGCCCCCAAAGCGAATAGCGCCCCCCGACCCAATCTTCGAAGCCGAAGACACGCTCCGGCGGAATGCCAAAGGCACCGGTTTTCTCGGTCGCTGACGAGAGGGCCACAATTTGCGCCGCCGGGTCCGCCACAGTCTCTGCCATCCAGGTGCGCGCGGTTTCGGCATTGGTCATGGTCTCGATCGTGGTGAAGGTTTTGGAGGCCACCACCACCAAGGTCCGCGCCGGATCGAGCCCTTTAAGCGTATCCTGAATATGCGCCCCATCGACGTTCGAGACGTAATGCAAGCGCGGCCCATCATGCCACGGCGCGAGCGCCAATGTGGCCATCACGGGCCCCAAATCGGAGCCGCCAATGCCGATATTGACCACATCCGTGTAAGACCCACCCTGCCCGGTTTCGCCGCCGTCACGCACCGCCTCGGCGAAGGCCGCCATCCGCGCCCGTGTCTCCAACACGCCCGGCATTACATCTTGGCCATCTACATTGATCGCGCCACCCGGCGCGCGGAGCGCGGAATGCAGCACCGCGCGGTTCTCGGTTTCGTTGATCCGATCCCCCGCAAACATCGCGTCGCGCTTGGCTTCCACCTCTGCGCTCCGCGCCAACTCCAGCAACAGCGAAAAAGCCCCGCCATCAATCGCGGTTTTGGAGAAGTCGAACAGCAACCCGTCGCTCCGCCGCGAAAAGCTCTCCGCTCGGCTCTCATCCTCAAACAAGTCCAAGATCCGGCGTCCGGACTTTGCCGCACGCTGGGCCTTCAGCTCATCCCAAATCGACATGGCCGCTCTTCCTTTATGTGACTATTCGGCCCAATGTACCGTGGCATCGGACCAGACCGCGCGAATTGGCGCGTCCATCGGGTCGAGATGGGCCGCCCGCTCCAACGCCGCGCGCTTTTCGGTCCCGAAGATGACGATATGTTTCGACAACGCCCCGTTCAGCACCGGCGCGGTGAGCGTGATCCGCGGCTCGCCCGCCGCCTCTGCGCGCATCGGCATCAAGACCGGCGCGTCGCTCGCCATCGCCTCCGCCAGCCGGTCCGCACCAGGGAAAAGGCTCGCTGTATGCATATCGGCCCCCATGCCGAGGACCAGAACCGAGATCGGCAGATGCCCTTCAAATCCGACCGCGAGTGTATTGATGACATCTTCTGGCGCCGCCGCTGGCGCGTATAGTGGGATCAAGTTTGCCTTGGCGGCTTTTGATATCAAAAGTCTTTCTTTGAGAAGCCGGGTGTTCGACCGCGGATCATCCTCAGCCACCCACCGCTCATCATTCAGGAACACCGCAACCCGGTCCCAATCCAGCGCTTGCTCACTCAACACGTCGAAAATTGGCCCCGGCGTTGAGCCTCCCGGTACACAGAAGCTGGCGCTCTCATGGCGGCGCAGGCAATCGGCCAGTTCGCCGGCCAGCATATCCGCCAAATCCAACATCATCATGTCGCGATCAGGGTATTCAACCAGATGTCTCATGGTGCAATCTCCCGCCAGCGCCGCCCATCGCGGTGCAACAATATCAACGCGTCTTCCGGCCCGGCACTCCCCGGCTCGTATTGCAGCGGTCGGTCGCCCCGATCCGTCCACTCCGCGATGATCGGATCGGTCCAGGCCCAGGCCGCCTCCACCTCATCGCCCCGCATGAAGAGCGTCTGATTGCCCCGGATCACATCCATGATCAGGCGCTCATAGGCGTCCGGCACATCCGCGGCCTCTGGCCCCAACGCATCGGCGAAGCTCATATCGAGCGGTACATCGACCAGCCGCATGCCGCCCGGCCCCGGTTCTTTGATCGTCACGCGCAAGTCCATGCCTTCATCGGGCTGCAAACGGATCGAGAGCACATTGGCGCGGCTCCCTGCATCGGCATCAAAAATCGAATGCGGCGGCTCTTTGAAATGCACCACAATCTCGGAATTCCGCGCCTTCATCCGCTTGCCCGTGCGCAGGTAAAATGGCGTCCCGTTCCAGCGCCAATTCGCCACATGCACCTTCAAGGCAATGAAACTCTCGGTCCGGCTCTCGGGGTCGTCAACATCTTCCAGATAGGACGGCTCCGCCCCCGCCGCATATTGCCCGCGCACGATGTCGGCTTGGCCAAGCGGGTCCAGCGCCCGGATCACTTTCAGCTTCTCATCACGCACCGCATTGGGTTCAAACCGGCTTGGCGGCTCCATCGCCGTCAGGCAAAGAAGCTGCATCAGGTGGTTCTGCACCATATCGCGCATCGCGCCCGATTTGTCGTAGTAGCCACCCCGCCCCCCAACGCCAACCTCTTCGGCCACGGTGATTTGCACATGGTCGATATATTGCGCGTTCCAGAGCGGTTCGAAAAGCACATTGGCAAACCGCACCGCCATCAGGTTCTGAACCGTCTCTTTACCAAGATAATGGTCGATCCGGTAAATCTGCTCTTCCTGGAAATGCGCCGCCAAGGTCGCATTCAACGCACGGGCCGTCTCAAGATCCCGGCCAAAGGGTTTTTCCACAACAACTCGGCAGGTTTCGCAGGCGATCTTAAAGCGGTGCAGACGTTCTGCGAGATCACCAAACAAACCCGGCCCAACCGAGAAATAAAACGCCTGAATCACATCACCGCGCATCATCCCGGCCAGTTCTTTCCAGCCGCCGTCACCACGCGCATCGACCGGAATATAGTGCAACCGCTCCAGGAAGGCGTCGATCATGGCCGTGTCGTGCTTCGTCTTGGAGACGAACTCCAAAATCGCCCCGCGCGCGAAGTCCCGCCAAGCGGCACTGTCTTGCTCCGAACGGGCTGCGCCAATGATGCGGGAGCCTTCGGGCATCTGCCCGGCCCAGAAGCGTCGATACAGCCCCGGCAAGATCTTCCGTCGGGCCAAATCCCCGGTGCCACCAAAAATCACCAGATCGAAGGGATCCACCGGAATAACGCGCGAAACCATGTGTTCTCCTGAAGTTTGCCGCCTCGGATATGGCAAATGTTAGCGCTAACTATGCCACAGACCCGTTCATACAGGCCCCGGCACATCAAGTCTAGCAAACTCAACCGCCATCACAATGGCACCGCGTGGCGCAGACGCGGTTTTCAGCCGCGCCGCGTAAATCTGTCTCAAAGCCCGGCTATTTTGGCAGCATCGCACAGAGCAACTCGAACAGAATTGAAGCCCCGACCCAAGACGTCCCCCCCGATGGGTCGAATGGCGGCGAGACTTCGACCAGATCGGCACCAATGATATTGAGCCCTTGCAGCGCCCGGACGCATTGGACTGCCTGAAAACTGGTCGGGCCGCCAATCTCCGGTGTTCCTGTTCCTGGCGCATAGGTCGGATCAATGAAATCGATATCAAAGCTCACATAGGTCGGGTTATCGCCCACGATCTCACGGGCCTCCGCCATCACCGCATCAAATCCGCGCTCAAAACACGCTTCGATCGGGACGATCTTGAGGCCATGCGCTTGGCCGAACTCGAAGTCTTCGTTGTTATAGGATGTGCCGCGCATCCCGATCATCATGCTGCGCTTCGGGTCGATCAACTCTTCAATGACGGCTTGGCGAAATGGATTTCCATGGGTCAGCGTCTCACTTCCGAAATAGGCCGGGTAAAGATCGGTGTGACTGTCCAGCAAGATCAGGCCAAAGGGCGCGCCCCGCTGCGCTTTGAGTGCGCGTAAGACGGCCAGCGTGCAAAGATGGTCACCGCCCACCATGATCGGTCGAATGTCTTGCGTTAAGACTTTGGAAACAAACGCTTCCGCGTCACCCATGGCCTGGTCCTGATCCACCGGGTTCATTGCCACATCGCCCAGATCGGCACAGGCCGCCGCCTCGAACGGCAACTGCCCGGTCGCTCGGTTCATCGCTCGGATCATCGTCGAGGCATCACGAAGCCCGCGCGGCCCATGCCGGGCGCCAGGCCGGTTTGACGTCGCCCCATCCCAAGGCAGCCCGAAAAACCCGATACCCACCTCCGCCCGGCGCGGATCGTCCGGCGTCAGATAGGGCAAGCGCATGAAGCTCGGCACCCCCGCATAGCGCGGCAAGTCAGTCCCGGAGGGGGAGAGAAAAACGGATCGGACATGGGCAGCGCCTCCTTTGGTCGGGCCGACGCTAGCAGCCCGATCCGGCCCCGTCACGCCTCCAGTTCGGCATCCCAATAGAGAAAATCGAGCCAGCTTTCATGCAAGTGGTTTGGCGGGAATTTCCGGCCCGTATTGCGCAGTTCTTCCGATGCCGGTTGCCGTGGTGGTTTGCGCAGCGCCATCCCCGCCTGTCGCAAGCTCTTCGAGCCCTTCTTGAGATTGCAGCGCGAGCAGGCGGCGACCACATTTTCCCAAGACGTCACCCCACCCCGGGCGCGCGGCACCACATGGTCAAAGGTCAAATCCCCCGCCCGCCGCAATACTGACAGCTGAATTCGTCCCGCAGAAACAAATTAAAGCGCGTGAAGGCCACGCGCTTTTGAGGTTTCACATAGTCTTTCAACACCACGACCGAGGGTATTCGGATCACCGTTGTCGGACTCCGCACCACCTCGTCATATTCCGCAACGATCTGCACCCGATCCAAAAACGCCGCCTTGATCGCATCCTGCCAAGGCCAGAGCGATAAAGGATAATAGGAAAGCGGCCGATAATCGGCATTCAAAACCAAGGCCGGGTGCTGCCGCAGCCCGCCTGCCTCTCTCACGAAGCTGGTCCTGAAATCGCCGTCGCCAACTAGGGTCATATGTGACTCCGTTCTCGCACTGCCTGCCGCAATCTCGGCACCAGAGCGAGAGCCCCGCTCCAGCATTGTCATGACTATATATAGGCTTCCGCCTCTGACAACCCCCGCAATATGCTGTGGTTTGCATGAAAAGAGATACAGACGCTCTCTGACAGATTTGTGACGTTATCCACAGGTTCTGGCATCGAAAGCTGCGGCGCGCTACGCTGTGCCTATGACCAACGCCACACCAGAGCTCTCCGGCATTCTCGAAGCCGCCCTTTATGTCGACGATCTTGATACCGCCGAGCAGTTCTATGGCACGGTCCTGGGCCTGCCCCGTCTAATGCGCGCGGGGGATCGGCATGTCTTCTTTCGCGTCGGCGCGACCATCCTGTTGATCTTCAACCCGGCGCAAACGCGTCATCCGCCAGCGCCGGACGCTCTGCCAGTGCCACCTCATGGCGCGACTGGCCCTGGCCATGTGTGCTTTTCAGCTTCTGATGCAGAGATCACCGCCATCCGTGCCGTGCTGGACGCCGCAGGCCATGACATCGAATCCGATTTTCATTGGCCGAATGGCGCGCGCTCGCTTTATACCCGCGACCCTGCGGGCAACTCGATCGAGTTCGCAGAGCCAAAGCTTTGGGCCTCTTAAAGGCCCTTTGCGTTAGCTTTCGATCCCGAACCGCTCCCGCAAGAAGGCCAGAGCCACGCTCAACCCATCCGGCGCGATCCCATGGCCTGTGCCCTTCATAATATGGGCATAGACATCGAACCCCGCAGCCTGCAACGCCTCCGCCGCTTCGGGCAGGCTTTGCGGCGGCACCACATCGTCCTGATCGCCATGGATCAACAGCACCGGCGGCGTCCTCTTCACCTCATCGGCCAGCGTTTCCGGCGACAGGAGCCGCCCGGAAAATCCTACGACACCGGCAAACTCCGCCTCCCGGCGCGGCGCCACATGCAGGCTCATCATCGTGCCCTGACTGAACCCCACCAAGGCCACCCGGTCTGCAGCGACCCCTTCGTCATCCATCACGGCATCCAAAAATGCATCCAGATCTTCCACCGCGCGCGCCATGCCCGCCTCGGCCTGTTCCTCGCTCGATCCGTCGATCCACGGGATCGGGAACCACTGAAACCCCATCGGGTTCATCGCCGAACGCTCGGGCGCATCCGGCGCAACAAACATCGTGTTCGGCAAATGCGGTGCCAACGGATCGGCCAAACCCAACAGGTCCTTCCCATCGGCGCCATAGCCATGCAGGAAAATCACCAAACTGTCGGTCTGGCCCGATTGCGCGTCTTTGCGCCCAAAATCCAATACGCGTGTCACCTGATCCCCTCTCGGCCTTTTGCCAGCCGGTAGTAGGCCCAAAGCGCGCGCGCAGCAACCGCGCGCCAAGGCGCCCAAGCCTCGGCCATCTCGCGCAATTCCGCCTCGCTTGGCCGCGCCTCCAGGTGAAAAACCAGCCGCACCGCCTCTTGAAGCGCCAGGTCACCGGCCGCAAACACATCCGCATGACCAGGCGAGAATTTCGCATAGATTTCCGCAGTCCAACGGCCAATGCCTGGCAACCTGACCAACGCGGCCACCACCTCCGCGGGCGACATCTCCCGAAGCGCGGCATAATCCAGATCCGCCTCGGCCAGTGCCCGGGCATAGCGCATCTTCGGGCGACTCAACCCCATCGCCTTCAGCGCGGCTTCCTCTGCGTCCCGCACCGCCGCTGCGTCAATCAGCCCCGCCGCCTCCATCCGCCCCCCGCAGAGGCGGTCGACACCTGTTGACTGACAATCGCATTCAACAGCGCAGCAAACCCATCCGGGCGCAACCGCAAGGGCAAATCGCCCACCTCTGATAAAACAGGCCCAAACCGCGGCTCCAAACGCACAAGCGCCGCCGCCCCCCGCTCTAAATCCGCTGCATCCCGTATCCGCATCTGCCCCTTCTCTGCTTCAAAAATATCCCGGGGAGCGCGAGGGGCTGGCCCCTCGCTCCTACGCCCTCACATCTCACATGTGACTGGACCCCGCACAACCGCTGCGATACGCCTTGCGCCATGAGTGACGCGACCGCCCCCGACATCCTAATCGACGACACCCGCGCCAAGCGCAATGTGGCGGTCCTGGTTGCCGCCCAAGCGATCTTGGGCAGCCAGATCACCATGATCTTTGTGGTCGGCGGTCTGGCCGGCTTGATGATCGCCCCAACCCCGGCGCTCGCCACACTGCCCATTTCGCTCATCGTCTTTGGGTCTATGACCACAGCGCCGTGGCTCTCATCGGTGATGCAACGTTTTGGCCGAAAAACTGGGTTCTTTGTCGGTGCGATCGGCGGGGCCATCGGCTCGATGGTCGCGGCCTATGGGCTCTATATCGACAGTTTCCCGATCTTCCTGATCGGCTCCTATTTCACCGGCATCTATATGTCGGCGCAAGGGTTCTACCGTTTCGCCGCCGCTGATACCGCGTCGGAAGCCTTCCGCCCCAAAGCCATCTCTTATGTCATGGCCGGCGGCCTGATCTCCGCCCTAATCGGTCCGCAGCTCGTAAAGGTCACAACCGATATGACGGTCGTGCCTTTCATGGGCACCTATGCCGTGGCTCTATTGATCAACCTCGTCGGCATGGCGATGTTCCTGTTCCTGGATTTGCCGACGCCGCCAAAACCCAAACCCGGTGCCGCCCCGGCGCGCTCTCGGCTCGACCTTCTGCGCGATCCACGCATCGCTGTGGCGGTGATCTGCGGCATGGTCGCCTATGCGCTGATGAACCTGATGATGACCTCGACACCGCTGGCCGTGGTTGGCTGCGGGTTCACCACCGGCAATGCCGCCGATATCGTGTCGGCACATGTGATCGCGATGTTCGCCCCCTCCTTCTTCACCGGGCATTTGATCGCCCGCTTCGGCGCAACCCGGATCGTCGCTATCGGCCTTTTCCTCTTGGCCGGGGCCGGGGTCATCGCCTTGACCGGGGTTGAACTCTACCAGTTCTTCGGTGCCCTGATCCTGCTCGGCGTGGGTTGGAATTTCGGCTTCATCGGTGCAACCGCGATGTTGCAATCCGCCCATGCCCCCGAAGAGCGGGGCCGCGTCCAAGGCATGAATGACTTCATGGTCTTTGGATGTGTCACTGTCGCCTCGCTGACCTCCGGTATCTTGATGACCTCGGGCGTCGATGCAGAAGCGGGCTGGACCGCCGTCAATATCGCGATGATCCCGTTCCTGACCCTCGCGGGTGCCGCCCTGATCTGGCTGTCCCTGCGTCCCCAAAGCGAAATCGCCTGAGTCTGAAGAGAGCCGAATTCTTACAAGAATTCGTGCCGGAATTTTCGAAAATTCCGGTTACCAGCGTCCGCTGCTGGTGATCCAGAGCAACCGCGCCCGCCGGGCAAACTCACTTTCATCCAGCTTGCCCTCGATCACCCGCTCCGGCAGGTCCTGCGCGGCCTTCAACGTCACTTCGGCCCGCCATCCCGCATAAAGCGCAGGCCGCGCCAGTTTTGGCACATCCCCTCGGCGCGCACGCGCTGCTGCCAAAGCCGCCAATCCACGACCGGCCAAATCGCGCACGCCTTGCGGTGTGCCATCCAAAAGCGGCACCCGCCCGCGTGCTTCCAGTTCAGGCACGGCGCGCAGCATCCCGGCCACGCCCATCGCAAACCCGAAGTCCCGCATCGGCGCCTCTGCTGTATCTGCCGCGCCCAAGGCGCGCGCCGCGGCCCAGATCAGATTGCCACTGGTCGCGTTCAGATAGGCATCAAAATGCGCCTGATCCTCAAAGGCATCTTTATAGATGTCCCACCGACGAGCCGCCGCAAGTTCGTCCAACAGCCGCGCACCCTCGGGCCGCAAAATCGCCGCCAAAGGCGCAACCATCTCATGCGCCCGCACCGGCTTACCTGCCCCGATCTCATCGGCCACATCGCGCCAGAATTGCAGCCGCATCTCAGCGATCATCGGCTCCTCAGTCACCCAGGGCGCGCGGCTCACCTCGACATTGAACGCATAAAGCGGGAAAAGCACCCGGCGCGCCGCGGGCGGGGCCGCCATCGTTGCCAAGAACCGGTCCGGGTCGGCCCGTTCCACCAATGCGGCGCAGGCATCCAATGTCATAGCGGCTGCACCACAGACAAAAGATACCCGGTCTCCGCCCGATGCGCGCGCCACCCGGCGATCTCCTGCTCGGCCTCGTCGAGGACTTCTTGCAACGCGGTCTCCGCCCCGGGTTTCAGCGCGGCAATCCGCGCCTCCATTGGCCGATAATAGCTCTCCCACGCAACATCGGAGAGCCGCCGCCTCGCCAACGTCTGATACCCTGTCGCCGCAATCTGATCGGCAATGCCCGCCGCATCGCGCACAACAACGCCCTCACCCTGCCAAAAGGCTTGCGCGCCCTCTGATGGATTATCGGTAAAGAAACATGGCTCCGAAAATGCCACCGCCCCGCCGGGTGCCAAAGCCGCGCGCCAGGCCGACAGCGCCGTCTCGATCCCTAGAAAATAGACCGCGCCTGCGCACCAAATCAGGTCGAACGGTCCCTCCAGGGCAGACATATCCCCAACCTTCAGGTGGACCCGTGCATTGTCCCAAAATCGGGCCTGAGCCGCCTCAATGAACGGCGCATGGGCATCAATCGCCGTCACATGCCCCTCCGGCGCAGCCCGGAGCAGCGCGCCTATATCGCCGCCCGGCCCCGAGGCTGCATCGCAAATCCGAGCGTCGGGTCCGACCCCCGCAACCTCCGCCGCCCAGGCCACATCCGCCGTCTCGCCTGGGCCCTCGCGCGGCAAATCCGCGTGCAATTTGAAAAACGCGCTGTTCATGCCGCCCTACACCGCCTCACGACACCGCCGCGCGCACGCAAACCTGCGCGCCCGATGCGGTCAAACCAAAACCGCTGATCCAAGGCGAACAGGACCTTCGTGACACTCATGCTCCCGGTGCTCCATCGCGGACCAGCTTCCACATGATCGCCTCCAAAAGCGCCTCAAAACTTGCATCCACGATATTGGCTGAGACGCCCACCGTGGACCAACGTCGCCCGGTGTCATCCTCGCTATCGATGATCACGCGGGTCACCGCTTCGGTGCCGCCATTGGTGATCCGCACTTTGAAATCGACCAGCCGTATGTCGTCGATATAGCTTTGATAGACCCCCAAATCCTGCCCAAGCGCTTGCGCCAGAGCATTCACGGGGCCAGCGTCTTGGATTTCGGCAGGGTTCTCATTCTCATAAAAGCTCGTACGTTTCTCGCCCTTGACCCGAACAGTCACCACCGCCTCGGAGGCCACGACAATCCCGCCCTTGGCATTGCGACGCCGCTCCGACAGCACGCGGTAGCGCTCGACCTCAAAGAACTGCGGCAAGCGGCCAAGCTGCCGCCGCGCCAGAAGCTCAAAACTCGCCTGCGCCGTGTCATAGGAATAGCCTTGATCTTCGCGCGCCTTGATCTCTTCCAAAATGCGCGGCAACGCCGGGTCGTCCTTGGCCACGTCCAGTCCAGCTTCGGCCAAACGACGGCGCAGGTTCGACTGCCCCGCCTGGTTCGACATCGGGATAATCCGGGCATTGCCGACGACGCCTGGCTCCACATGTTCATAGGTGGTCGGGTCTTTCAGGATCGCCGAGGCATGCAGCCCCGCCTTATGCGCGAAAGCCGAGGCACCGACATAAGCCGCCTGGCGTTGCGGCACCCGGTTCAGGATATCGTCCAGCATCCGGCTGACCCGGGTCAGACCCTCCAAAGCATCGACGCTGATCCCGGTTTCGAACTGGCTCGCGTAAGGCTCTTTCAGCAAAAGCGTCGGAATGAGCGCGGTCAGATTGGCGTTGCCGCAGCGTTCACCGAGCCCGTTCAACGTGCCTTGGATTTGCCGTGCGCCCGCCTCGACGGCGGCCAAGCTCCCGGCGACAGCGGTTTCGGTGTCATTATGGGTATGAATACCAAGCTTATCGCCCGGGATACCCGCCGCGACCACCTCGCGCACCACGCGGTGGATTTCCTCGGGCAGGGTCCCGCCATTGGTGTCGCAGAGCACAACCCACCGGGCGCCCGCCTCCAAAGCGGCCTTCAGACAAGACAGCGCATAGTCGGGATTGGCGCGGTAGCCATCGAAAAAATGCTCCGCATCAAACAGCGCCTCGCGGCCTTGCGCCACCAGATGGGCAAAGCTCTTCAAGAGATTGTCGAGATTTTCCTCCAAGCTGATCCCAAGCGCGGTTTCCACATGGAACACATGGGATTTACCCACCAGACAGACCGCCGATGTGCCCGCGTTGAGGACGCCCGCCAAGACCTCGTCATTCTCGGCCGAGCGCCCGGAGCGTTTGGTCATTCCAAAGGCAGTCATCGTGGCGCGGGTCTTCGGAGCAGCGTCAAAAAACCCGCTATCTGTTGGGTTCGCACCGGGCCAACCGCCTTCGATATAGTCAAGCCCAAGCCCGTCAAGCGCCTCGGCAATGCGGATCTTTTCAGGGGTCGAGAACTGCACGCCCTGAGTTTGCTGACCATCGCGTAGGGTGGTGTCGTAGAGATAAAGGCGCTCAGGCATGAAGATCCCTCCCCAGACAACGCCCCAACTGGCTTGCATCCATCACAACCAATCCCGCTCTTTCATGTGCCTTCTCAAACCCAAACGGTAGACTTTCAAACGCTCCAACACCTCGTCCCATAGATCAGCTTTGGTTTTGGTGGAAACCACCTGACCGCCAAGACCTGTGTTAACCATACCGACCCCGCGCAATTTCGGACCCAGTTCCCATTCATAACGGTCTGGCAGGTCCATTATTGCGAAACCAAATTCCTCGCATGCCTCACGCGCTTTATCGGACCACGCGAAGGCTTCCTCGCCGCCCTCGCGATCACCTAACTTGAACCGATCCTTTCCGATGGCCTTGAGCTCGCTTCGAAGCGCCATCAGCGCATCAACTTCTGTTGCAAAAAAAGACTTGTCGATTTCCTGCTCCGCCGCAAACCAAGCTCCTAGCTCGTCGGTCAACAGCCCCATCAGACGAGCGGAGGCGAGCAGCCCCGCCGCATCTCCGGCAGTGGCCAGCCGATACAACTCAGTGACGGCACCTGCCGTATTCAGATCATCAGCGAGTGCATCAATGACTACGGCAGAAGCGCTGGCGGCAGGTTCAGTTCCGGCTGTCAGCGTTCGCCACTTGCGCAAGGTAGCCTGGGCCTCCTTCGCCTTCTTTTCGGTCCAGTCCATTGGCTTGCGGTAATGGGTGTGTAGGAACACAAAGCGGATCACCTCGCCCGGCACACCCTGATCCAAGAGGTCCCGCACGGTGAAGAAATTGCCCAAGCTTTTGGACATTTTCTTGCCCTCGACTTGGAGCATCTCATTATGCATCCAGACCTTTGCGAACCCGCCGCCCGGATGGGCGCAGCACGATTGCGCGATCTCGTTTTCATGATGCGGGAATTGCAGGTCGATCCCGCCGCCATGGATGTCGAAACTCTCGCCCAATAGCTCATAAGACATGGCCGAGCATTCGATATGCCAGCCCGGCCGCCCCCGGCCCCAAGGGCTGTCCCACCCGGGCAAATCCTCGGTCGACGGCTTCCAAAGCACGAAATCCATCGGGTCTTCTTTATAGGGTGCCACCTCAACCCGCGCGCCCGCGATCATGTCATCGACTGATCGGCCCGACAGAGTGCCATAGGCCTCGTAGGACCGCACCCGAAAGAGCACATGGCCCTCGGCCTCATAGGCATGGCCCTTGGCAACCAGATCCGCGATCATATCGACCATTTCCTGGATGTAATCGGTGGCACGCGGCATATGGGTCGGCTCCAACGTGCCAAGCGCGCCCATATCGTCAAGATACCAGCCAATCGTCTCTTCGGTGATCTCGGAAATCGGGCGCCCCGTCTCGGCGGCGCGGGCGTTGATCTTATCCTCCACATCCGTGAAGTTCCGCACGTAAGTCACTGCATTCGCGCCATAAACCTGGCGCAGAAGGCGGAACAGAACGTCGAACACCACCACGGGCCGGGCATTGCCCAGATGCGCCCGATCATAAACCGTCGGCCCGCAGACATACATCCGCACATTCGTCGGATTGAGCGGCTCAAACCGCTCCACGGTCCGGGTTTTCGTGTTCTTCAGACGGATCTCAACCATCAACTTTCGCCTTCTTCGGTCCACAGACGTGGGGTGCCCGGCGGACCTAGCAGCTTCAAGATGTAAGGAAAACAAAGAAGACCGGCCCGCCGACATATGTCAGGTGGGAATGCAAATCCCGCAAATCTGGGTCATCTTCTTGATCATGGGCTTCGTGATACGCGCGGAGCGCACCTGAATCAAGCCTCTTGCCTTCGGTGTTACCCCGTGCCCATCTGCGCCCGAGTCCCAAGATCAAGGAATACCGATGCAACCCTCGACCCGCATCCGCACGCTCACTGGCACCGAAGACGATGGCTGGGGCCTCTTCATTCGGGCCCGGTCGATGATCGCGGCGGGCGAAGAGGTGCTGGAGCTGACGATTGGGGAGCATGACATCCGCACCGATCCCCGAATTCTGGAGGCGATCTTCCGCTCGGCCAGGGATGGGCATACGGGCTATGCGATGGTGCCCGGCATCCCGAAACTTCGGGAGGCAGTGGCCAAACGCCTGCGCGACCGGACGGGTGTGCCAACCACGCCCGACAACATCTTGATCACCCCGGGCGGTCAGGCCGCGCTTTTCGCGTCGCACCATGCGGCCTGCGATCAAGGGGATCGCGCGCTCTTCATCGACCCCTATTACGCCACCTATCCCGGCACGATCCGCGCCGTAGGTGCAGAAGCGGTCCCGGTTCAAGCCCGCCCCGAAGACGGGTTCCAACCACGCCAAGACGTGCTGATGGAGGCCGCGCAAGGCGCGCGGAGCCTGTTGATCAACACGCCCAACAACCCCACGGGCGTCGTCTACACCCCCGATACCATCGCCGGGATTGCGGAGGTTGCCGAGGCGCAAGACCTCTGGCTGATCTCCGACGAGGTCTATGACACGCAAGTCTGGGATGGCCACCATATCAGCCCGCGCGCCCTGCCCGGCATGGCGGAGCGAACGCTTGTGGTTGGGTCGCTGTCGAAAAGCCACGCAATGACAGGCTCGCGGCTCGGTTGGGTTGCGGGGCCGGCGGAGGTGATCGACCGGCTGATCACATTGGCGACGCATACGACCTATGGCGTCCCGGGTTACATCCAAGATGCCGGGCTTTACGCGCTCTCCTTGGGCGCGGAATTCGAGGCTGAGATTGGCGCACCCTTCCGCCGCCGCCGCGATATCCTGAACGCCCTTTTGGCGGGGCAGCAGGTGATCCGCGCGGTCCCGGCGCAAGGCGCAATGTATGCGATGCTGGATATCCGCGCCACGGGTCTGACCGGCGAGGGTTTTGCCAATGCCCTGCTCGATGCCGAGAAAATCGCCGTCATGCCGGGCGAAAGCTTTGGCGATGCGGCGGCGGGCCATATCCGTGTGGCGCTGACCCTACCCGATGACGCCTTCGCCGAGGCGGCCAGCCGGTTGATCCGCTTTGCAACCGCCCGGGCCGCGACCCCCGCGGCGGAATAAACGCCCGATTTCCGGCAGCGAGGTCGCATATCCCGCGTTAGGGTGGTGCCATGCTGATGACCACGCCTGATTCTGACACGCTGTATGAGGCCCTGCTGGCGCGCAATCCGGCCTATGACGGCCATATCTTTGTGGGTGTCAGGTCGACCGGCGTGTTTTGCCGCCTCTCCTGCCCCGCCCGCAAGCCGAAGCGGGAGAATTGCCGCTTCTTCGACAGCGCCGCCGCCTGTCTCGGCGCCGGGTTTCGGCCTTGCAAACGCTGCAATCCGCTGGCGCATCCCGAACCGATGGTGGCGCGTTTGATCGACGCGTTGGAAGCGAACCCGACGCATCGCTGGTCGGAAGCGGATATCAAGGCGATGGGCGTCGATCCCTCCACCCTGCGTCGTGCCTTCAAGCGCGCCTTTGGTCTGAGTTTTCTGGAAATGGCGCGCCATCGCCGCTTGGCCGCCGGGTTCAGCACGCTGGCCGAAGGCGGGCGGGTGATCGACGCGCAACTCGACGCCGGGTTCGACTCGCCCGATGCCTTCCGCCAGGCCGTGACCCGGCTTCTCGGCCTGCCACCGGGCCAATTGCGGAGCGGCGGTCCCCTCACCGCCGATTGGATTGCCACGCCCCTTGGCCCAATGATTGCCGTGGCCAGTCAGCACGCCTTACATCTGCTCGAGTTCATCGATCGCAAAGGTCTGCCGAAGTCGCTGCAACGGCTTTTGAAAGACAGCCACGGCCAACTGGCGCTCGGGCGGAATGACGTGATTGACCGGATGGAGGCGCAGCTCACACGCTTCTTCGACGGCACAGAGGCGCGGTTCGACATTCCGCTGCGCCAACCGGGCACCCCGTTTCAACAAGACGTCTGGACTGCGCTGCAAACCATCCCGGCTGGGACGCGGCGGAGCTATAGCGACCTCGCGACGATCCTCAACCGCCCCGAAGCTGTCCGCGCCGTGGCCCGCGCCAATGGTGCCAACACCATCGCGATCCTTGTCCCCTGCCACCGGATCACCGGGGCAGGTGGCGCGCTGACCGGTTATGGCGGCGGCCTTTGGCGCAAGGATCAACTGCTGAAAACCGAACTCAGTTATGCCCGCCCACCACAGGAGACCTCATGACCCGTCACGACCCCGGCCCCGCCTTTCGTGCCCTGCATCAGCCCGGCAATCCCTTCATCCTTGCCAATGCCTGGGACCAAGGCAGCGCCAAGATGCTGGCGGGTCTGGGTGCGCAGGCGATCGGCACCTCTTCCTCCGCTCATGCTTTCACCCTTGGCCGCCCTGACGGCGGCACGGTCACCCGTGATGAGGCGCTGGCCCATGCCGCCGATCTGGTCGCGGCCACGCCCTTGCCGGTCTCCGGTGATTTCGAAAACGGGTTTGGCGATGCACCGGAAGATTGCGCGGAAACGGTGCGCCTCTCGGTCGAGGCCGGGCTGGCCGGGCTGTCGATCGAGGACACCGCCCTGCCCGAGCAAAGCCCTTACCGGTTTGATGAGGCCGTCGCACGGATTCGCGCCGCTGTGGCCGCCGCCCGCGCCGCGCCGCGCGATATCGTGCTCTGCGCCCGAGCCGATGGCGTTCTCACCGGCCAATACGATATGGACGAAGCGATGCGCCGATGTCTGGCCTATGCCGAGGCGGGCGCCGATTGTGTCTACACGCCGATCCCGCCAAGCATGGAAGACCTGGCCCGGCTCTGCGCCGCGAGTCCTGCGCCGGTAAACGCCCTGGCCGCTGGCCCTTACACCAAGGTCAGCCGGGCCGCGTTTGCCGCCGCTGGTGTCGCGCGCATCTCGCTTGGCTCCGCGCTGGCCAGTGTCACTCATCGGGCGATCTACGACGCCGCCACCGCGATGTTTGATGACGGTGACTTTTCGCCTCTGGCGAACGGGTTTGGGGGCCGGAAATTGGCCGCGATGCTCACCGCACCGACCAAATAGAAAAGCGGGCGCTGGTCATCCCAACGCCCGCTCTCGGATCACACTGGATCAGAAGCGATACGACACACGCGCGCTGACCGTGGTCACATCAACGTCGATGCCGGTGGAGTCGAAATCCTCGAACTCATGGTAGAGAACCTCGCCACCAACCAACCAGTTGTTGCCAAGGTCATAGGCCACGCCCGCACCGGCCAGCCAGCCGGTATCGTCCCGATCGACGCCGCCCATCTCGGCATTGGCCTGCGCCGCACCGACTGTGCCATAGTAGAGCCAATTGCCCGCATCGAACCCGGCGCGCAGTTTCAAGCGGAGGACATCGTCAATCGAGCCCGCGCCTGCGTCCAAATCAAACTCGGTAAAATCATAATCAACTTCGGCACCGATCACGGTATTGCCGAAATCCCAGTTATAGCCGGCATGCAAGCCGCCAAAGCCACCGTCTCCATCGACGTTTGCAGCGCCGCTGGTGCCGACATCGCCATAGCCAAGCTGACCACCGGCATAAAACCCGGTCCAGTCATTTCCAGCGAAGACCGGCGCAGCTTGGGTCACCACCATCGGCTCCGGCTGCGGTTCCTCCAGGTTCCCTGCCAAGGCCGGGCCTGTTCCGGCGACCACGGCCACAGCCATGGGCAGAGCGAGAAGAGATCGTTTACGCATCGAGCGACTCCTTTTCATTATGTCTTGCGCGATGCGCGATACTTGGGGGCAGCAGCCCAAAAGCGATGCAGATTTCGATCATCTTTTTGAACCAGATCGGCAAAATCGCCAATCTGGCAAGGCTTCGCCGCCAGTTTTGCGGGGTTTCGGCTGACCTCAGCCGAGGGCCGCGGCCTCACGCGCAAGTGACGTGATTTGGCCCCAATCCCCCTTGTCACCGCATCTTTTGGGGCGACCCAGCTTCCTCCGGCGCAAATCACATTAGGTAAACTGAGGTAGTCTTGGGCGTTTCTGGGGGACACACCGCCGGTTGGACAGAAGCTGACCTGCGGGATCGGCGCGCCAATGGCCTTGAGCGCCGGCGCGCCGCCTGACGCCTCCGCGGGGAAGAATTTTAACATGTCATAGCCGCGTTCATAAAGCGCCATAACTTCGCTGGCTGTCGCAGCACCTGGCAGAAGCGGCAAGTCGGCCTCTTCACAAGCTGCAAGGAGCTGATCCGTCGCGCCGGGCGAAACGCCGAACTGCGCGCCCGCTTCTTTCGCCGCCGCCACATCCGCAGGGGTCAAAAGCGTGCCCGCGCCGACGACACCGCCGGGCACTTGCGCCATCTCGGCAATCACCTCCAGCGCTGCCGGGGTGCGGAGGGTGACCTCCAGAGCGGGCAAACCGCCGGTAACCAGCGCCTCGGCCAAGGGCCTTGCCTGCGCGGCGTCTTCGACAACAAGCACCGGGACAATTGGGGCCAAAGCGCAGATTTCTCGGGCTTTCTTGCTCGCATGTTGCGGAGTCAATGGATCATCCTTTCGGCTCGGGCACGCGGCATCGGTCGGATGCCTCCGGCGGGGATATTTATAAAGCAGAGAAGATCAGACCACCACGCCCGCGCCATCGGTTGCGGAGCCTGCGGCTTGGCGAAAGATCTCGAACATCTCGCGGCCAATCCCGTGGCTGTTGGCGCTGAGATCCGGTGTGGCGGCGGGGCGGTCGGCGACACCTTGGGTGAGGACGTCCAATGTGCCTTTGGTGGCGTCGACGCGGAGGAGATCACCGGTCTGCAATTTGCCAATGAGACCGCCATCCAGCGCTTCCGGGGCGACATGGATCGCGGAGGGCACCTTGCCGGACGCGCCCGACATTCGGCCATCTGTCACCAGCGCGACCTTGTGGCCGCGATCTTGCAGCACTGCGAGGATCGGCGTCAGCGCATGCAACTCGGGCATCCCATTGGCCTTTGGACCTTGGAACCGGACGACAACCACAACGTCGCGATTGAGTTCCTTGTTTTTGAAGGCTTTTTTCACATCCACCTGACCTTCGAAAACCATGGCCGGTGCTTCGATCACATGGCGTTCCGGCGCGACGGCAGAAACCTTCATGATGCCACGCCCGAGATTGCCGCGCAGCTCGGCCAACCCGCCGGCGGCCTGAAACGGATCGGTGGCTGGGCGAAGGATTTTAGGGTTCAGGCTCTCGCCCGCGCCTGTTTCATAGGTCAGGGTGCCGTCCTTCAGTTTCGGCTCTTCGGTGTAGCGGCGAAGCCCGGTGCCCGCGACGGTTTCGGTGTCGGGGTGCAAGAGGCCCGCATCGAGCAGCTCACCAATCATATAGCCAAGCCCGCCCGCCGCGTGGAAATGGTTCACATCGGCCAAACCGTTTGGATAAACCCGCGCCATCAGGGGCGTCGCCGCCGAAATATCAGCGAAATCCGTGCAGTCGAGGATCACCCCTGCCGCACGCGCCATGGCGACCAGATGGATCACCAAATTGGTCGAACCGCCGGTCGCCATCAGCCCGACAATCCCGTTCACGAAGGCTTTTTCATCGAGGATGTCACAAACCGGGCGATAGTCATTGCCGAGCCCGGTGATCGAGACGGCGCGTTCGGCGGCGGCGGCGGTGAGCGCCTCGCGAAGCGGCGTTCCGGGGTTCACGAAAGATGCGCCGGGAAGATGCAACCCCATGAATTCCATCAACATTTGGTTGGAGTTGGCCGTGCCATAGAAGGTACAGGTGCCGGGGCCATGATAGCTGTCCATCTCGGCTTTCATCAGCGTTTCGCGCCCGACTTCACCGGCGGCAAACTGTTGTCGAACCTTGGCCTTTTCATCATTGGGCAGGCCGGAGACCATCGGGCCTGCGGGAATGAAGATACCCGGAAGATAGCCGAACGTGGCCGCCGCGATCACCAAGCCGGGGACGATCTTGTCGCAGACACCGAGATAGACCGCCGCGTCAAAGGTGTTGTGGCTGAGCGCGACACCGGTGGCCAGGGCGATCACGTCACGTGAAAACAGGCTCAACTCCATGCCAACCTGGCCCTGGGTCACGCCATCGCACATGGCGGGCACACCGCCCGCGACCTGCGCCGTGGCCCCCGCCGCTCGCGCCGCGGCCTTGATCTTTTCCGGATATGTTTCAAAAGGTTGGTGGGCGGAGAGCATATCGTTATAGGCGGTCACGATACCCAGATTTGGCGCGCGTTCCGCCACCAAGCTGCCCTTGTCATCGCCCATCGCAGCATAGGCATGGGCCTGGTTGCCACAGCTCAGATGCGCCCGGCGCGGGCCGTCTTCGGCGGCGCGACGCATCCGCTCAAGATAGGCCCTGCGGGTCTCGCGCGAGCGGGTTTCGATACGGTCTGTGATCTGGGCAATGCGGTCGTCAAGCGGCATGACTCGCTCCTGGGTTCCGATGCGCGCTGCATAACATGTTAGCGCTAACGGCGCCAGAGGGTTTTTCCGCCGCAGCCTGGACTATAGGTTACGAAAATCCGGCGATCCGGGATTTCTTGTAACCTATCCGGCGGTTTCTTTAGGAGATGTTCTCCAGTTCACGCGGGCATGCGTAGCGCGCCGTCAAGCCGGATCGTCTCACCGTTCAGATAGGGGCAGGACATGATGAACCCGGCCAGCCGGGCGAACTCTTCGGGTTGCCCCAGGCGTTTTGGGAAGATCACATCCGCCGCAAGGCCATCCATGATCTCTTGTCCCAGGCCCTCCAGCATCGGCGTGCGGAAAATCCCCGGTGCGATCGCCATGCAGCGGATGCCAAGCGAGGCCAGATCCCGCGCGATCGGCAGCGACATGCCCGCGACGCCCGCCTTGGAGGCTGCATAAGCGGCCTGGCCCTTTTGCCCGTCGAAAGCGGCGACCGAGGCGGTATTGACGATCACCCCGCGTTCGCCATCGGCATTCGGCGTGTTTTTGGCCATCTCGGCACCGGCGAGCCGCAAGACATTGAACGCACCGACGAGATTGATGTCGATGGTTTTCTGAAACTGCCCCAGGGGGTGTGCGCCGTCGCGGCCCACTGTTTTCGCGCCCGTTGCGATACCGGCGCAGTTGATCACGGCGGTGATGCCGCCCATGGCCGCGCTGGCCTCCTTAACGGCCTTGGCCACGCCCTCTTCCGAGGTCACGTCGGTTTCGACAAACGTCACACCGGGCAGCTCCGCCGCGATGGCTTTGCCGCGCGCAGCGCCCAGGTCGAAGATCGTGACGTGCCCGCCCTGCCCGGCCAAATACCGGACGCAGGCCTCACCCAGGCCCGAGGCTCCGCCGGTGACGATGGATTTGCTTTGGGTGATGTCCATGGCGCTGCCCTCCCAGGAATTGAACGAGTGTTCAGTTACAAGAAATGAGCAGATCGGTCAATTGATCGCAGGCGGCGTCCCCCGCCGCGCTTAATGTGGCTGCACGCCCGGCAAAAACACGCCCTGATCCCGGTAGAGCAGCGACACACCGTCTTTGAAGACATGCACCTTTTCGGGCGCGGCTGTGAGCTTCACCATCTGACCGCGAAGGTCTTTGTGGATGCCTGCGAGCTTACCGATCACCGGGTCATGCTCCGGCGCGGATTTTTCGAAATAGAGCAGCGTGACCTCGCCCAGGGCTTCGGTGATATTCACCCGGGCCTGATAGGCGAAATCAGCGGCGTCCGTTTCGACCATATCCTCGGGCCGGATACCAACCTCAACAACCGCCCCCATATCTTCGGGTTTGGACGGGTAATGAGAGGTGATCGTGCCGCCGCCCTCATTGAGTTTCAGCGTCGTCGTCTCACCGGTGCCAACGATCTCCCCCCAAGCAGGTTCATCGCCGGAGAGCCGATGAATTGCGCGACGAATTTCGAGTTGGGACGCTCGTAGAGGTCAAGCGGGCTGCCCACTTGCGCGATCCCGCCCCCGGCCAGAACCACGATCCGCGAGGCCAGCGTCATCGCCTCCACCTGGTCATGGGTCACATAGATCATCGTCGAGTCGGGCATCTGCTCTTTGAGTTGCGCAATCTCGATCCGGGTCGCGACGCGGAGCGCGGCGTCGAGATTGGAGAGCGGCTCATCGAAGAGATAGACCTTGGGGTCGCGCACGATCGAGCGGCCAATGGCGACCCGCTGCCGCTGCCCGCCCGAGAGGGCTTTGGGCAAGCGGTCGAGGAAGTTGGTCAGTTGCAGTTTCTCGGCGGCGGCCTCGACCGCCTCGTCGATCTCGGCCTTAGATTTACCGGCGATTTTCAGGGCGAAGGCCATGTTATCGCGCACCGTCATATGCGGATAGAGCGCGTAGGATTGGAACACCATCGCAATGCCGCGCTCAGACGGGGGCACGTCATTGACCACCTGGCCATCAATCTCCAATGCGCCGCCGGTGATCTTTTCCAACCCCGCCACCATCCGCAGCAGCGTGGATTTCCCGCAGCCGGAGGGGCCGACAAAGACGATCAGCTCGCCAGTGTCGATCTCCAGGTTGATATTGCTGAGCACCTGCACGTCGCCATAAGCCTTTGCGACATCGGTCATCTTGAGCTCGGCCATTGGTGTCTCCTCCCTTTTGTCTTTTGCGGCGCTTAGGATGCGCTGTCTTGAACGCCGAAATAGGCTTGGTATGGGGGCAGCGTGACCGCCCCGTCATCGGTGGATGCGGCGGCAAATGGCGCGCCTTTGTCTTCGCGCCAGTCGCCCGCCGGTAGGTTGATCCGCTGTGAGGTATTGGTGAGGTTGAAGGCGCAGAAAATCTCCGTCCCCTCATAGGCGCGGACAAAGGACACGATGCCATCCGCCGAGGTCACAAACCGGAAATCGCCTTTGGCCAGAACCGGATAAGACCGGCGGAAGCGGATCATCGCGGTGTAGAAGGCCAGCGTACTGCCAGGCTCGGACTCTTGATTGGCGACGGAGCGGTTGAGATGCTCCACCGCCATCGGCAGCCACGGCTTCGCATCGGAAAAACCGCCATTTTGATTGTCGCTGACCCAGGGGATCGGCGTCCGGCAGCCATCGCGGCCTTTGAATTTAGGCCAGAAGCGGATGCCATAGGGGTCTTGCAGATCGTCATAAGAGACATAGGCCTCGGTCAGGCCAAGCTCTTCGCCCTGATACAGGCAGACCGACCCGCGCAGGCAAAGCAGCAGACCGGCATAGAGACGCCGCGCCTCTTCGCCCAGGTTCCAGCGCGAGGGGTGGCGCACGACATCGTGGTTCGAGAAGGCCCAACAGGCCCAGCCATCGCCAATCGTCTCTTCATAATCGGTGATCACCTGCCCGACCCGTTCGGCGGTGGGCGCGATGCCGGAGAGGAACTCGAACGAATAGCACATATGCACCTTGTCGCCGCCCGAGGTGTAATCGGCCTGAATCTGCAGCCCATATTGGCCATCGCCCACCTCGCCCACGGCGGTGGCCGCAGGGTATTCATCCAAGAGCGCGCGGAACCGGCGCAAGAACTCCAGGTTCTCCGGCTGGTTCTTGTCATAGAGGTGATCTTGCCAGTTATAGGGGTTCACCTCAGGCGCAATCGTGGCGTTTCGGGCTTCGGGTGCCAACGCAGGGTTGTCGCGCAACTCGGGGTCGTGGAAGTAGAAATTGATCGTATCAAGGCGGAAGCCATCGACACCGCGGTCGAGCCAGAAGCGGGCGACATCAAGTAATTCCTGCTGCACCTGGGTGTTGTGCAGGTTTAGGTCGGGCTGCTGCTTCAGGAAGTTGTGCAGGTAGTACTGCATCCGCTCCCCATCCCATTCCCAGGCCGACCCGCCGAAGATCGACAGCCAATTGTTGGGCGGGCTGCCATCGGGTTTGGCCTCAGCCCAGACATACCAATCGGCTTTCGGGTTGTCGCGGGAGGCGCGGGATTGCTGGAACCAAGCGTGGTGATCCGAGGTGTGGCTGAGCACGAGATCGATCAGCACTTTCAGACCCAACTCATGGGCCCGCGCGATCAAAGCGTCGAAATCGCCAAGCGAGCCGAACATCGGGTCCACATCGCGGTAATCGCTCACGTCATAGCCGAAATCGAGCATGGGCGAACGGAAGAACGGGCTGATCCAGATTGCATCGACACCCAGATCGGCAATATGCGGCAACCGATGGATGATGCCGGTCAGATCGCCGATCCCATCATGGTTGCTGTCCTGGAAGCTCCGGGGGTAGATCTGATAGATCACCGCCCCGCGCCACCAGTCTTTGTCATGCGCCAGCACGGTTTCCGGCGCGAGGTCCTGCATCAGGTTCATTCGTTTCGTCCGACCTTATTTTACGGAGCCGGCCAGGAGACCGCGCACCAGGTAACGTTGCATTGAGAAGAAGACGACCAGCGGCACGGCGATCGACACGAAGGCGGCAGCGGCCAAGATGCCCCAATCGCCGCCGCGCGAGCCCAGAAGGTCATCGGCGATCCGGACCGTCATCACCCAGCTCTCATCGGAGGACGGCAGGAAGACTTTCGCCACCAGCAGGTCGTTCCAGGTCCAGAGGAACTGGAAGATCGCGAAACTGGCCAGCGCCGGGAATGAGAGCGGCAGAATGATCTTGGTGAAGATCTGGAAATCCGTCGCCCCGTCGACTTTGGCGCTTTCGATGATGTCACGCGGCAGGCCCACCATGTAATTTCGGAGCAGATAGATCGCGAGCGGCAGGCCAAAGCCCGTATGGGCGAGCCAGATGCCCACAAAGCTCTGCCCGATGCCGACCTGCTGGTGCAAGCTCAGGAGTGGCACAAGCGCCAGTTGCAAGGGCACCACCAGGAGGCCTACCACCGCCGCGATCAACAGCCCCCTGCCCGGGAAATCCATCCAAGCCAGGGCATAGGCCGCGAAGGCCGCGATCAAGATCGGGATCACCGTGGCCGGGATTGTCACCGTGAGTGTATTGATGAAGGCCTGGCCCATACCATCGCCGCCAAGCACCGTGTTATAGTTCTCCGTGGTGAATTCCGGCGGCGTTTCAGCCACCACATAAATCCTTGGCGGGCGATCCCCCGGTTCCTCATTGGTGGTGAAAACATAAGACCCGTCCGCATTGACAACGAGCGTGCCGCCATCGCGGTTTTCGGCCTCCTGCCCTGCCGCCGTGGCGCCGGGCTCCCGCCCGGTGATGCCAAAGGCGGCAACCGGCGGATGCTCCGACCCCGCCGGGAAGGTTTCGACCATCTCGGAGGCGTCGAAGACATTGCCCTCGATGATCCAGAGCCCGCCATCTTGGCGAACCTCCCCTTCGGCGCGCAGGCGATAGGCCTGTTCCACAGGCAGAGGTGCCTCCCACCAGGCCGAGGCCGAGATCTGATCCCGGTCGCGGAACGACGAGACCAAGAGCCCGATGGTCGGGATCAGCCATAAGACCACCAGCACAACAACCGAGATATTTACGGCCCAGGTGAGCGAGGATTTGGTTCCAGCGATGCTATCCATATCTCCGCTCCCCCTCAGCGCATTTCTTTGCGAGCTTGGATGATGTTCCAGATCATCACCGGCAGAACCACCAGCATGATCACGAAGGCCACGGCGGTCGCCCGGCCATCATCGCGGAACATGAAGCTCATCATGTAACTGGGCAAAATATCGGTGCCGAAATTGCCGCCGGTCATGGTGTAGACGATGTCGAAGACCTTCAGGACCAGAATGGTGATCGTGGTCCAGACAACCACGATGGTGCCCATGATCTGCGGCACCTTGATCTTGAAGAAGACCTGGAACGGGTTCGCCCCATCGATGATCGCGGCCTCGACAGTCTCCTCAGGGATACCTCGTAGCGCGGCCGAGAGGATCACCATAGCAAAGCCGGTTTGAATCCAGATCAGAATGACCATCAGGAAGAAATTGTTCCAGAACGGGATTTGCAGCGGGTCGAGGCTCTCCATCCCCATCGAAGCGCGCACAGCGTTGATGATCCCGATATCAGGGTCATTGGCGTAGACGAATTTCCAGATCAGCGAGGCGCCGACGAAAGAGATCGCCATCGGCATGAAGATCAGCGATTTGGCGATATTGCCCCAGGAAAGCCTGTCGGTCAGCTGCGCCACCAAAAGGCCGAGGAAGGTAGCCATCGCAGGCACCACAAGGACCCAGAGGAAGTTGTTGAAAAACGCCGTGCGGAAGCCCTCATCGGCGATCAGATTGGCGTAATTCCCGAAGCCGATGAACTCGTCGCCCGCCCGGTTGTAAAGTGAGCGCAAGAAAGAGCCGACAACTGGATAAACCAGGTAGAGGCCAAGCGCGAAGATCGCCGGGAAGAGGAACAGCCAGGGGCGGACCTGATTGGCGCGGTTGATATTGCGGCCCGCATCATTGCCGCGCGCCGGGAAGATCACTTTGTCGAGCAGCATATTGGCGAAGTAGAAATAGCCGATACAGCCGCCCACACCGACGATGATGGTGATGGCACCTTGGACGAGTGGTGACATGGGGCAGATCCTCCCTAATCCCGTTTTCGGGTGTTTTATGCCCCCGACCCACGCGGTGCGGATCGGGGAGTATTTTGCGTCTTCAGGGTTTTACTGGATGGAGTTCCAGCGCTCCTGAATACCGGCGGCAACCTCAGCCGCATCCGCGCCGGTGGTGTAGTCGACCATGCCGGTCCAGAACGCGCCCGCGCCGATCTCACCCGGCATCAGGTCGGACCCGTCGAAGCGGAAGGTCGTCGCGTTCAACAGGATGTCGTTCATCGCGCGCTGGCTATCGGTCGGGAACAGATCGGTGTTCACGCCGTTATGGGGCGTCAGGAAGCCCTGCTGCGCCATCCAGACTTCATGGGCGATCGGGGTCTGCACGAACTCGATCCAAGCCTGCGCCGCCGGCGAGTCATTGGTGATCGCCATCAACGTGCCCGCACCCAGAACCGGGTTACCCAGATCCTGGCCCGCATAGGCCGGGAAGTAGAAGAACGCGCTATCCGAGTCTTCTGGGAAGAAGGTCGGGATAAACGACGCCTGGCGGTGCATGTAGCATTCCGGCGGGAAGGAGAAGAGGCCGCCGGGGCTGTCGCGGAAATCGGTCGAGGCCACGGCCGCCGCACCGCCGACGACATAATCGTCGTTCCGGGCAAAGCTGCCGAACTCTTCGATTGCCGCCACGATCCGCTCATCATCGAATGGGATCTCATTGGCGACCCAGGCATCATAGACCTCGGGCGCTTGGGTGCGGAGCAGCATGTCTTCCACCCAGTCGGTCGCGGGCCAGCCGGTGGCCGCGCCAGAGCCCAAGCCAATGCACCACGGGGTGCTGCCATCGGCCACGATCTGGTCGGTCAGTTCACGCAGCTCTTCCATGCTTTCGGGGATGTCATAGCCTGCCTCATCGAAGGCTTCCGGTGAATACCAGACCAGCGATTTCACATCGACCTTATAGAAGAAGCCATAAAGCGCATCCGCGCCGTCCGGCCCGGCATAGGTGCCCAGATCGACCCAGGACTGCCCGGCAGCATAATTGTCACGGACCCAATCGGCAGTGCCATCGGCCAGCGGCGTCAGGAAGCCGCGCGCGGCCATGTCGGAGGCGAGGCCAGGCTGCGGGAAGACCGCGATATTGGGGGCGGAATTGGCCTGCGCCGCGATCACGATATCCTGTTCGAAGCTATCGGAACCGGAATATTGGACGGTGGCGCCGGTGGCTTCGGCGAAATAGGCGGCGACGCTTTCAACCAGCTCAGCGTCAAGCCCGGTCCAAGGGCCGGTCATGGTCAACGTCTGGCCGCTCAGATCATGGGCCGCCGCGAAAGCCTCATAGCTCTCCCAGTTGAAATCGCCCTCGCCCGGAGCGAAGACCATATGGCCATCGGCCTGGGCCATCCCGGCAGTCAAAGCCAGGATCGCCGCGCCGGTGTAAAGTGAGTGTTTCATTGGTACCTCCCAAATGTCGCGCCGCCGTCGCGGTCGCGTGGTATCCCTCCATGTCAAAGCATCTTCAAAGCGCTTTGAGCTTCTTGCACCCTCCGCCAAGCGACGCCCTGAGTCAATCCATCTTGTCATATTCCCCTGAAAAATAACGGTCTATTGTGCAGGTGCAGAAAGACGCGCGGATTTTGAACCTTTGACAAGCGCGGCAAGGCGCGCCTAGTCTACCCTCTGTTTTCGAAGCGCTTTGAGGCCCGAATTGGCGATGAATCTCAAACAATTGGCTGAGTCGCTCAACCTGTCCCAGACGACGGTCAGCCGGGCGTTGAATGGCTATCCGGAAGTGCGGGAGGAAACCCGCGCGCGGGTCTTGGCCGCCGCGCAGGCTGCCAACTATCAACCGAATTCGCGGGCGCGGCGCCTGGCCACCGGTCGCGCGATGACCATCGGCCATGTGATCCCGTTGACCGGCAAGGCCGAGATGGTGAACCCGATTTTCGCGGATTTCCTGGCCGGCGCAGGCGAAGTTTACGCGCGCGAGGGCTATGACCTTCTGCTCTCGATTGTCTCCGACGGCGAAGCGGAACGCGCCTATCGGCAAATGGCGGCCAACGGCTCCGTCGACGGGGTGATGGTGCAATCGCCACAAACCAATGACGCACGGATTGGCCTCTTGCAGGAGCTTGGCCTGCCCTTCCTGGTCCATGGCCGCACGCAGGAGCCGGACGGGTTTAGCTGGCTAGATGTGGCCAATCTGTCGGCCTTTCGCAAAGCCACGAATTTCCTGCTCGATCTGGGTCACAAACGCATCGCGTTGATCAACGGGCAGGAAAATCTCGACTTCGCTGCGCGCCGTCGCGCCGGGTTTTGTGAGGCGATTTGGGCCCGTGGGTTGGCGCCGAACCCCGATTGGATGCACTCCGATGTGATGACCGAAGGCTATGGGTATAGCGCGGCGACCGAAATGCTGGCGGGCGATGTTTGCCCCACCGCGTTTTTGGTCTCCTCCGTCATCCCTGCGGTCGGGGTGCGCCGGGCCGTCGCCGATCGTGGTTTGGTGCTGGGCCGGGATGTGTCGCTGATCACCCACGACGATGTGTTGTCTTACCTCAACAATGACGCGGACGGGCCGGCCTTTACCGCCACACGCTCCTCGATCCGCGCCGCCGGGCGACGCTGCGCCGAGATTTTGATCAACCTCATTAACACCCCCGATCAGCCCGTTATCCAAGAGCTGTGGGAACCGGAATTGACCGTCGGCCGCTCCACCGGGCCCGCCCCTGTCGACACCGCGTAAAGGACGTCGTGATATGAATTTTTCCCGCGCAGATTTCCCGGAAGGCTTCATCTTCGGCACCGCCACCTCGGCCTATCAGATCGAGGGTCATGGCTTTGGCGGCGCAGGCCCGACACAATGGGACAGCTTTGCCGCCACGCCCGGCAATGTTGTGCGCGCCGAAAACGGCGCCGTGGCCTGCGATCACTACCACCGCATGAATACGGATCTGGATTTGCTGGCCGATCTGGGTGCCGATGCCTATCGCTTCTCCACCTCTTGGGCGCGGGTTTTGCCGGACGGGCGCGGCCAGGTGAATGAGGCCGGGCTGGATTTCTACGACCGGCTGGTCGATGGATTGCTGGAACGAGGCATCAAACCGGCGGCGACGCTCTATCACTGGGAACTTCCAAGCGCTCTGGCCGATCTGGGCGGCTGGCGGAACCGCGATATTGCCAGTTGGTTTGCCTATTTCACCGCCACGATCATGGGCCGGATCGGCGACCGGGTTTGGTCCGCCGCGCCGATCAACGAGCCCTGGTGTGTCGGTTGGCTCAGCCATTTTGATGGGCATCATGCGCCAGGCCTGCGCGATATCCGCGCTACGGCGCGTGCCATGCATCACGTGCTTCTGGCCCATGGCCAAGCGATCCAGGTTATGCGGGATCTCGGCATGTCGAATCTGGGCGCGGTCTGCAATTTCGAATGGAGCCAACCCGCTGGTAATGCGCCCGAAACCCTGCGTGCCACCGCAACCTATGATGCGATTTACAATCGCTTCTTCCTGGGAGGGCTGTTCAAGCGGAGCTATCCGACCGAGGTTCTGGTTGGGCTTGGCGCGCATCTGCCCCGCGGCTGGCAAGATGACTTCGACACGATTGCCACGCCGCTGGATTGGTTGGGGCTGAATTATTACACACGAAAGCTGATTGATCACGCGCCGGGCCCCTGGCCGAATTATCGCGAGGTGGGTGGGCCGTTGGAGAAGACCCAGATGGGCTGGGAAGTGTATCCCGAAGGCCTGCGCGACTTTCTGATCCGCACGGCCGCAGACTATACCGGCGACCTGCCGCTTTATGTGACGGAAAACGGCATGGCGAACCCGGACACGCATAACACCCCCGATACGGCGCGGATCGCCTACCTGACCCGGCATCTGGACGCCGCGCGCGAGGCAATTGCCCAGGGCGTTCCGCTGAAGGGCTATTTCACCTGGTCGCTGATGGACAACTACGAATGGGCATTGGGCTATGACAAACGCTTTGGCCTCGTCCATGTGGATTTCGACAGCTTGCAGCGGACACCGAAAGCATCTTATCAGGCGCTAGCCAAATGGTGGCGCTAGACGCCGCGCGTACCAGAGACCCGTCACGAAGGATCCCGCCCATGCCCTCTGCCCTGTCGCTTGTGGCCGATATCGGCGGCACCAATACGCGCGTGGCGCTGGCCAGCGGCAAGGTTGTCGATAGTGACAGTGTCCGGCGCTATGCCAATCGCGAGGCGACCGATCTGGCAGAGGTGTTGCGGCGCTATCTGCGTGACACCGGCACCGATCATGGCGAGATCACCGGCGTCTGCGTCGCCGCGGCGGGCCCTGTGCATGACGGTGTGGCGGAACTGACCAACCTCTCCTGGCGGGTTGATCGGGCGATGCTTTCGGAGGTGCTGAGTTCCGAAAAAGTCGCCGTTTTGAACGATTTGCAGGCCCAAGGTCACGCTATTGGTCATCTTGCCTCCGAGATGGTGACCCCGGTTGTCGCGCAGCGCGATGTGAGCGGTCAGGCAGCGAAACTGGTCGTTGGCGTTGGCACCGGCTTCAACGCCGCGCCGATCTATGACACCGCGATGGGCCGATTTGTACCGCCCTCGGAATGCGGCCATATCAGCTTGCCTGTGAAAGGCACCGATGGAGCAGCCTTGGCTGCGCGGCTTTTGGACAGCCATGGTTTTGCCGCCGTGGAAGAGGCGCTCTCCGGTCGCGGTCTGGAAGCCATGCACCACTTCCTGCATGACAGGAAACTCTCGGCCGCCGAAATCATGGCCGGGCTTGAGGCCGGTGACAGCCAGGCCGAAGCGACGGCTCGTCTCTTTGTCCGGCTCCTGGGCACGGTGGTGGGCGATTTGGCCCTGATCCACCTGCCCTTTGGCGGGATCTATCTGGTCGGCGGCGTCAGCCGGGCCTTCGCGCCCTATCTCGCCCGGTTCGGATTTGCCGAAGCCATGCAAGATAAAGGCCGGTTTGGGCCGTTTTTGCAGCAATTCGGTGTGGCTGTGGTCTCGGATGACTATGCGGCGCTGACGGGATGCGCCTCGCATCTGGTGCATCTCTAAAACGCGCTGTCCTTCACGGCCTCCATGGACACATGGGTTGAGCTGGAGGCCACATGAGGCAGGGCTGAGATCACCTCACCCAAGACCCGGCGATAGGCCCGCATGTCGCTGGTCCGTACCTTTAGAAGATAGTCGAACGCGCCGGCGATCATATGGCATTGCTCGATCTCGGGCACCTTATGAACCGCTGTATTGAAGGCCCCAAGCGCCGCCTCGGTGGTGTCGATCAGTTTCACCTCGACAAAGGCCACGTGATCCCGGTTTAGTTTCGCGGGGTTTAAAACCGCGCGAAAGCCCAGGATGTAGCCCTGCGCTTGCAACCGTTTGACCCGCACCTGACAAGGGCTCTTCGATAAGCCGACGTGCCGCGCAAGATCGGTGACCGGGATTCGCCCGTCGGTCGACAGAATCCGCAGGATTTTTCGATCGAAGACATCAAGTGGCCCGTTATCCGATATATCTGACATCCAGCTTCCCTGTTCATCGCTCGCTTTCAGGACAAACGCCCGCCACAGGCAAAAGTCAAGGCAGACGGCCTGCACAGTTCCGAGGTAACCTGAGGCAACCCCCGTTTTGATGAGGCCGCCCATGTCCCCGCTTGCCCCGCTCCGCACCCGCATTCGCGCTCTGGCGCATGCGCCCGAAACCGATGTTCTGACGGATCTGATCGCTGAGGCCGGCCCTGATACCGCAACGCGCGCCGCCGCAGCCACGCGCGGCGCGCGCCTGGTGCGCGGCCTGCGCGAGGACAGCGCCCCAGGCTTGATGGAGGTGTTTCTGGCCGAATACGGGCTTTCGACCCGGGAAGGCATCGCGCTCATGTGCCTCGCCGAGGCGCTCTTGCGGGTGCCCGATGCGGAGACGATGGACGCGCTGATCGAAGACAAAATCGCGCCCTCGGAATGGGGCGCGCATCTGGGCAATTCCTCGTCATCGCTGGTCAACGCCTCGACCTGGGCACTGATGCTGACCGGCAAGGTGCTGCAAGATGGCGAGGGGCTGGCCAGCGTCCTCAGGGGGGCCGTGCGCCGTTTGGGGGAACCGGTGATCCGGGTCGCCGTGGGCCGTGCCATGCGGGAGATGGGGCAGCAATTCGTTCTGGGCCAGACAATGGATGAAGCGCTGAAACGCGGTGCCAAGATGGAGATGAAGGGATACACCTATTCCTTTGATATGCTGGGGGAAGCGGCGCTGACCCAAGCGGATGCAGATGACTTCTTCGCGGCCTATCAGACGGCGATTGCACGGCTGGCGCCGGAATGCCACTCCGACGATATTCGCGACAATCCGGGCATTTCGATCAAGCTCTCGGCGCTCCATCCCCGCTATGAAGTCAGCCAGACCGATCGCGTGATGTCGGAACTGGTTGCGCGCACCCGCAGCCTCGCCCTGCAAGCACGCGAGGCCGGGATGGGGCTCAATATCGATGCCGAAGAGGCCGACCGGCTGGACCTCTCGCTCGACGTGATTGAGGCGGTGCTGCGCGATGAGGCGCTGGCCGGGTGGGACGGGTTCGGCGTGGTGGTCCAGGCCTATGGTAAACGCGCCGCGGCGGTGATCGATTGGCTATACGCCCTGGCGAAGGGGCTGGATCGGAAGATCATGCTGCGGCTTGTCAAAGGGGCCTATTGGGACACCGAGATCAAACGTGCGCAAGTCGAGGGCCTGGCCGATTTCCCCGTCTTCACGCGGAAAGCGGCGACGGATGCGGCCTATCTGTGTTGTGCGGGGAAACTGCTTGGCATGACCGACCGGATTTATCCGCAATTCGCCACCCACAACGCCCACACGGTTGGCGCGATCATTGAGATGAGCAATGATCCACAAGCCTTTGAATTTCAACGGTTGCACGGGATGGGTGAAGCGCTGCATGACCAGGTGCTCAAGGCCAATGCCACCCGCTGCCGGATCTATGCACCCGTCGGCGCCCATCGCGATCTTCTAGCTTATCTGGTTCGGCGCTTGCTGGAAAACGGCGCAAACTCGTCTTTCGTGAACCAGATTCTTGATGACACGGTCGCGCCGGAAGAGGTCGCCGCCGATCCCTTCGCAGTCCTCGAAACCCTCGGCGAAAACCCGGCGGTCGCCCCGCCTGCGGACCTGTTTCAACCTGAGCGGCGCAATTCCCGGGGTTGGGACCTGCGCGACACCGATGATCTGGCGGAGATCGATGCAGCGCGGACCCCGTTTCAGACCACCCGCTGGCAGGCCTATCCGCTCATGGCGGGGGGCGCACCATCCGGACCAAGTCTTGAGGTGAGAAACCCGGCGCAGCCCTCCGATAGTGTCGGCGACCTACAAGAAGCCGATCACGCCGATTTGGAGGTTGCCCTTGGTCAGGCCACGTCCTGGAGCGCGCCTGCTGCGGCGCGCGCCAAGGCCCTCAACGCCGCCGCCGACCTCTACGAGACGCATTTCGGCGCGCTGTTCGCGCTTCTCGCCCGCGAGGCTGGCAAAACCCAGATGGATGCGATTGCGGAGCTGCGGGAAGCTGTGGATTTCCTGCGCTATTACGCGGCACAAGCCGAGACGCTCGCCGCGCCGCCGCGCGGTGTCTTTGCCTGCATTTCGCCTTGGAACTTCCCGCTGGCCATCTTCACCGGGCAAATCGCCGCCGCGCTGGCCGCGGGCAACGGGGTGATCGCCAAACCGGCGGAGGCGACCTCGCTCATTGCGTTCCGCGCGGTGCAGTTGCTGCACGACGCGGGCGTGCCGCGGGCGGCGCTGCAATTGCTGCCTGGCGCCGGATCGGTGATCGGCGCTGGCCTCTCTAGCGATCCACGCATCGCGGGGCTTTGTTTCACTGGCTCGACTGCGACGGCGCAACGGATCAACCGCGCGATGGCGGACAACTTGGACCCGACCGCGCCGCTGATCGCGGAAACCGGCGGGCTTAACGCAATGATTGTTGATTCCACCGCGCTGCCGGAACAGGCGATCCGGGATATCCTGACCTCCGCGTTCCAATCGGCGGGCCAACGTTGCTCCGCGCTGCGGATGCTCTATGTGCAAGAGGATATCGCCGACCCCTTCCTCAACATGCTTTACGGCGCGATGGATGAGTTGGTTCTGGGCGACCCGTGGGCGTTGAAGACAGATCTCGGGCCGGTGATTTCCGCCGATGCCAAAGCCGACATCGAGGGCCATATCGCGGAGGCGGCGGCAGCGGGGCGGGTATTGAAAACCCTGCCCACCCCAGAGACCGGGTATTTCGTGCCGCCGACCGTCATCGACCTACCTGGCGGGATCGCGGATTTGGAGCGTGAGGTGTTTGGCCCTATGCTACATGTGGCGCGGTTTGCCGCCAATGAGTTGGACGCCGTCGTGGATGCGGTGAACGCTAAGGGCTTTGGCCTGACCTTCGGCATGCACAGCCGGATTGATGACCGGGTGCAGGCGGTTTGCGCACGATTGCAGGTCGGAAACACCTATGTGAACCGGAACCAGATCGGCGCGATTGTCGGCTCGCAACCGTTTGGGGGCGAAGGGCTTTCTGGCACTGGCCCAAAGGCCGGAGGGCCGCACTACGTGCCACGTTTCACCCGCAGTGATACCAGACAAGAGGCGGCGGGAACTGATCGTGCGCTTACTCTGGCCGAGGTCCAAGCCGCCCTAGAGGCGCTTCCCGCGCCAAACTCCACGCCGCTGACGGCAACCGACCTGCCCGGGCCGACGGGCGAGTCAAATCGGCTGGCCACCTATGCCCGCGGGCGGGTTCTCTGCTTGGGGCCAACGGCAGAGGCCGCGATGCAACAGGCGCAGATCGCCCGCGATTTGGGCAATGCGACGCTGGCCGTCGCGCCCGGCGTGAAGGACGGGCTGGATGGGTCTGTAACGCCTGAGATATTGGCGCAACTGACTGGGATCGATGCGGTGGTGATCTGGGCGGAAGACGACGCGTTGCGGCCCTTGCGCCAAGCGCTCGCCGGGCGTGACGGGGCGCTGATCCCGCTGATCGCCGAGGCCGACCCCGCCCCGCGCATGATCTTGGAGCGCCATATCTGCATCGACACAACTGCGGCAGGCGGCAATGCCAGCCTGCTGGCCGCCTCCGGTTAGGCTTGCCAAGGGCGGCGGCTTGGGCCTTAGCTGGCGATATGACCGAAGCCCCCGAGATCGACCAGATTCACGCCCTTCTGGGGAACCAGATCGGCACGTCAGAAATCGTGGAAGCCACGCGGCTGGCGCGCGCCGATCTCGGGGGATGGCATCTGGACGACCTGCGGCTGACGACGACCGCGGAAGAGATCATTCCAGCCTATTTCTTGCATCCGCCAGAGGGAACGGCGCCGGTTCGTGCCGTGCTTTATTGCCATGCGCATGGGAACACCTACACCGTCGGGCGCGAGGAACTGATCGCCAGGCGACCCGCCTTTCAAACGCCATATGCGGCCGATCTTGTGGCGCAAAAAACCGCCGCGCTGTGTCTGGAGATGCCCTGTTTCGGAGAACGGGCATCTCCCGGCGAAGGCGCGCGGGCGAAGGCCGGTCTCTGGGCGGGCAAACCGCTCTTTGGCGAGATGTTGTCGGAACTCGAGGCGGGTCTGAATTGGCTGGCCACGCAGCCGGATATTGCGGCAGATCGGCTTGGCGTCATGGGCCTATCGATGGGCGGCACGCATGCCTGGTGGCTCGGCGCTTTGTCCTCGCAGGTCAAAGCCACCGTCTCGATGTGTTGTTTCGCCGATTTGGAGACACTCGTGGCGCTCGGCGCTCATGACGGGCATGGGATTTACATGATGGTGCCCGGGCTGTTCTCTGTCGCTCGGTCGGGGCAGATCGCCGGGCTGACCGCGCCGCGGGCGCAACTGGTTTGCGCCGGAATGCAGGATTGGAGCACACCGCCAGAGGCGTTTGAGGCGGGCCTCGCGGATTTGAGCGCGGTCTATGAGACGGCGGGCGCTGCCGATATGCTCGAAACCCATATCGAGACCGATCTTGGCCATGCGGAAAGCGCGGCAATGCGGGTGCGGGTTTTGGATTTTCTGGATCGACGGCTGTAAGCGGCGCGGCTATTCGAAATAATCGCCATGGCTGTCGCGCAGATCAGAGATCAGGTCGAGGACGGAGGCGAGATGATGCGTCATCGCCGCTTGCGCTTGCACCAAGTCGCGCACGCGCACGGCACTGAGGATATCACCATGCTCCGCCAAAAGCCGCGCTTTGTGCCCCCGATCGCTCAGCGATAACACCCGCAACCGATCCAATACCGTCTTCTCCTGCGCCAGAAGGATCGGCACACGGGGATAGCCGGTTGCTTCGGCGAGAATGGCGTGAAACTGGTCATCCTGATCTTGAAACTCAATATCATTGTTATCCGCAATTGCAGTGGCTTGCCGTGTGAGATTCAGCTTGGCTTCTGTCACGAATGTCTCCGGCATCCCGACCGCGCAAAGCCGGGCCACCACCGCCAACTCAATCGCTTCGCGCAGGAATTGCGCCTCTCGTAGGCGAGGTTCCGACAGTCGGGTGACGAAATTGCCCCGGCTTGGGCGGGTCACAATCAAGCCCGCCTCGCGCAGATGGGTGAAGGCCTCGCGCACGGGCGTTCGACTGGCGCCAAATCTCAACCCGACTTCGGTCTCGGAGAGAAGGCTGCCGGGCGGGATTTCCATCCGCAGGATCGCCGCGCGGATATGGCCATAGATCTGATCGGCAGGCGGGCCGGACGGCTCAAACCCCTCGAAGGGGATCGCCGTCAGATCAAGCGGGTTCTTACGGGGCGGCATCGGTTTGAATTGTCTCCTCGCAACCAGCATACCGGTATACAGGTTTATTGACAATGGCGGTGGGGCGTGCAGGAATGGGGTGATCTGGGAGGGAGATCTGCGCGCATGGGCTCGGCCCCGTTGAATATCGCTTTGATTGGCACGGGCATGGTGGCGATGACCCATCTGCTCGCGATCCGGGATGCGCGCCCTGCCCTGCGCCTAGCCGCGATCTGCGCCCGGCGGCGTGAGAGTGCGGAGGCGTTTGCGGCCAAGGCTGAGGCGGAATTGGGATATCGGCCAGCGATCTATGCCGATGCGCAGGCCATTGCGGACGATACCGAGATCGATGCGGCCATCCTTGTCACGCCGCCAAATGCCCGCGCGGAGCTGATCGCGCCTCTCGCCCAGGCCGGCAAAGCGATCCTCTTGGAGAAACCCGTGGCGCGGACCGGCGCCGAAGCCGAGGCGGTTGTGGCCCTCTGCGAAGCAGCCAAGGTGCCTTTGGGCATTGTCTTTCAACACCGGATGCGGGCGGCGTCGCTCAAAGCGACAGAATTGGTGGCCTCCGGCACACTCGGGTCCCTCGGTCTGGTGGAGATCGCGGTGCCCTGGTGGCGCGATCAGGCCTACTATGACGAACCCGGGCGCGGCACTTATGAACGCGACGGCGGCGGAGTCTTGATCAGTCAGGCGATCCATACCATCGATCTGGCGCTGAGCCTCACGGGCCCGGTGGCCGAGGTGCAGGCGATGACCGCCACCACGCGGTTCCACCAGATGGAGGCGGAGGATTTCGCCAGCGCGGGTTTGCGCTTTGAAAATGGCGCTGTGGGATCCCTCGTCGCCTCGACCGCGAGTTTTCCGGGCGCGGCGGAAACCATCACGCTGCATTTCGAGCGGGCCAGCCTGCATCTGGGCGAAGGCGTGCTGACCGTCTCCTGGCGGGACAGGCGGGTTGAGCGCTTTGGCGCGACGGCCAGCACCGGCGGTGGCGCCGATCCGATGGCCTTCACCCATGAGTGGCACCAAAGTATCTTGGAAGATTTTGCGGACGCGCTCCGCCAGGGTGTGCACCATTGGTGACCGGACGGCAGGCCTTAGAGAGCCACCGGCTGATCGATGCAATCACGCTCTCCGCGCATGAAGGCCACGTTGTAACACTCGGAGAACATGTATGAGTTTACGGTTCGCAGCCCTCGGTTTGGATCACCGGCACATCTATGGGATGGCGGGTAACATGATCGCGGCGGGAGCGGAGTTTGTCGGCTGGTGGACCGACGGCAACCCGGGCGCGCTGGACGGGTTCGACAAGCGCTTTCCAGGTGTGCCCCGCGCGATGGACAAGGCGCAATTGCTCGACGATCCAACGATCGATCTGATCCTGATCTCGGCCATCCCGCGCGACCGTGCCGCGCTGGCCATCGCGGCGATGGAGGCGGGCAAAGACGTCATGGTCGACAAGCCAGGGTGCACGACGCTTGAACAACTGGAGGCGATCAAGGCTTGCGTGGCGCGGACCGGACGCATCTGGTCGGTGGATTTCTCGGAACGGTTCGAAGTGCCAAGCGTGACCCGCGCCGCCGAGTTGGTTGCCGAGGGCGCGATTGGCAAAGTGGTGCAGACCGTCGGGCTCGGCCCGCATCGGCTGAACCGCCCGACCAGGCCCGACTGGTTTTTCGAGCGCAAGGCTTATGGCGGCATCCTGACGGATATCGCCAGCCATCAGATCGACCAGTTTCTCTATTTCACCGGCGCGACGGATGCGGAGATCACGCTGGCTTCGGTCGGGAACTTCGCCAATCCATCTGACCCCGGCTTGCAAGATTTTGGCGAGATCGCCCTCCACGCGCCCGAGGGGCATGGCTATATCCGGGTCGACTGGTACACGCCTGATGCGCTGCCCAATTGGGGCGATGGGCGGCTGACCATTCTGGGCACTGAGGGCTATATCGAGCTGAGAAAATACGTCGATGTGGGCGGGCGCGATGGCACCGACCATCTGGTTTTGGTGAACGGCACCCGCTGCGAGAATATCGATGCCTCCGATGCAGGCCTGCCCTATTTCGCACGCCTCGCCGCCGATATCCGTGATCGGACCGAAACCGCGATGCCGCAGGCCCATGCCTTCAAAGTCATGGAGCTGGGGTTGAAAGCACAAGAGATGGCAGAGGCACGGGCATGATCCGGGTCGCGATCATCGGCGCCGGGATTGGGCGGGAGCATTTGGCAGGGTACCGCGCCCTGCCCGGCCAATTCCAAGTGCGCTGGATCTGCGATCTGGACACGGCGCGGGCCTATACGATCCTGGGCGGCGATACTGGGCCGGAGGTCACGACCGATATTGATGCGGTGATGCGCGACCCCGAGACCGATTTGATCGATATCTGCCTGCCGCCGCATCTGCATGTGCCGATTGCGATGGAGGCGCTTGCGGCCGGAAAACACGTGATCTGCGAAAAGCCGATCGCGCCTTCCTTGGCGGACTGCGATGCGCTGGCGGAGGAGGAAGCGCGTGCGCCGGGCCGGGTGTTTCCGGTCTTTCAATATCGCTATGGCCCAGGCACGGCGGCGCTGGACGCGCTTATCGCGGCGGGGCTGGCGGGCGCGCCGCAAGTCGCCAGCCTGGAGACGCATTGGAACCGGGGGCGGAGTATTACGCGGTGCCTTGGCGGGGGACATGGGAGGGGGAACGTGGCGGCGCGGTTCTGGGCCATGCGATCCACAATCACGATCTGCTCTGCCGGTATTTTGGGCCTGTCGCGGCCCTCTCAGCCCAAACCGCAACACGGGTAAATACCATAGAAACAGAAGATTGCGCGGCGATCTCAATGCAGTTTGAAAATGGCGCCTTGGCCACAAGCGCGATTACGCTCGGCGCTGCGAGTGACACCACGCGGTTGCGCTTGGTCTTTGAACACCTGACCGCGACAAGCGGCGATCTGCCCTATGCCCCGGCGGAGGGCACGTGGAGCTTCACGGCGCGTGATCCGGCGCGCCAAGGGGAGGTGGATGCGGTCGTCGCGGGCTTGCGCGGGATCAAATCGGGCTTTGTCGGTTACTTCGCGGCGATAGCTGATGCCATCGCGGGGGATACGGGCCGCGAGGTCACGCTGGATGATGGTCGCCGGTCAATCGAACTGGTTACCGCGATCTATAGCGCCGCCCGCTCCGGCGAAAGGATTGCTTTACCGCTCGCCGCAAACGCGGCAAGCTACACCGGTTGGGTGCCGGAACAAGGCACCACCGGAATGAATGACGATGTCAAACAATCGCGTATTCCATAGGGAGGATTAGAAACGTGAAACATAAGATACTGACGACGACTGCCCTCGCGGCAGGCTTTGCAACCCTCGCTGGTGCCGCCTCGGCGCAGGAAGTCCGCTTCATGTGCTATTCGGACGGCAATGAATGCGAAGTCTATGAAGATGTGTTGAGCCGGTTCGAGGCCGACAACCCGGGCATCACTGTGGCCATCGACGTGGTGCCCTATCAGGCGATCCTGGAGAACCTGCCAGTGCAACTGGCCGCTGGTACCGGGCCGGATATCGCCAAGGTCACCGATCTCGGCGGCTTGAATGAATACTATCTCGACCTGACGCCGCATGTGGACGCGGATTATTGGGCCTCCAGCTTCGGCGACACGCTTGGCTGGTATCGCGGCGGGCCGGATGACGCCGGTATCTACGGCATGCACAGCCAGCTGACCATCACTGGCGCCTTCGTCAACGCGACGCTCTTTGAACAAGCTGGTGTCGATATCCCGGGCGAGGATGCGACCTGGGAAGACTGGGCCGCGGCGGCCCGTACCGTGGCCGAAGCGACGGATACCGACTTCCCGATGGCGATCGACCGCTCTGGCCACCGCGTGGCAGGCCCGGCGATTTCCTACGGTGCAGCGCTGTTTGACGACAATGGCGAGGCGATCCTGGTGGATGACGGCTTCACCGCCTTTGTGCAGCAATTTGTCGATTGGCACGAAGACGGCACCATCGCGCGCGATGTCTGGGCTGGCCAAGGCGGCCAGACCTATCAGGACGCCGCGCAAGAGTTCATCAATGGCGAGCTGGTCTTCTATTATTCCGGCTCCTGGCAGGTGAACCGGATGAACGACCAGGTTGGCGATTTCTTCGACTGGCAAGTGGTTGGCAGCCCCTGTGGCCCGGCCGGCGCGTGCTCCGGCATGCCGGGTGGCGCGGGGATCGTTGGGTTTGAACAGACCGAGCATCCCGAAGCCGTGGCCGCCGTGATCGACTTCCTGGCGCAAGAAGACATCTATGCCGAAGTCACCGCACGCACCTCGAACCTGCCCGCACATTTGGGCGTGGCCAGCGCAGGTGTTGAGTATGAGGGCGCCTCGCCCGCCGCTCAGGCCGCACTGAACGCGTTTGCGGGCGATCTGCCCGATGTGGCCCCTGCCGCGTTTGCCTATCAGGGCTATGCTGGCAACCGGGCGATGTTTGGCATCACGGTTGAGCGTGTCAGCCAAGCCATCGTTGGCGAGTTGACCGTCGAGCAGGCCATGGAACGCGCCGTGGCCGATCTTGAGGCCGCTATGGCCGAAGCCAACTAACGGCTCCTCTCCGATCTCAGGCGCGCGAACCGCGCCTGAGATCCCTTGCCCTAGGCGTGACGGCTATGCTCCGCATCATCTCCCCCATCATGCGTCTCATCGAAATCCCGATGGTGGCGCTGCAACGGATGCTCGGCATCCACCGGCTGGCCTGGGTCTTCTTGCTGCCCAATCTGGTTCTCTTTGCACTGTTTGCTTTCCTGCCGGTTATCTTGAACATCGCCTATGCGATGACCGGCGGCGACAACGTGCTTTTGTCAGATCGGCCTTATGTGGGCGGGCGCAATTTCTCGACGCTGGCCGATTGTGCCAATCATTTCGATCCGAACTCCTGTCGCGACGACAAATTCTGGCGCGCGGTGTGGAACACGCTGTGGTTCGTGGCGCTGCAAGTCGGGTTCATGGTCGGGTTCTCTTTGCTGACCGCTTTGGTCTTGAACCGCGAGATCAAGGCCCGCGGATTTTTCCGCTCGGTCTTCTTCTTCCCGGTGCTGCTGTCGCCGGTTGTCGTCGCGCTGATCTGGAAATGGATTTTGCAACGCGAGGGCGTGTTGAACGCGTTTCTCGATTGGACCGGCCTCGGCGGGTTCAACTGGCTGATCGACGCGGAATGGGCCTTTGCCTGGACGGTGTTCCTGACGGTTTGGGCGCATATGGGGTTCTATACGCTGATCTTGCTGGCGGGCCTGCAAGCGATCCCGCGCGACGTCTATGAGGCCGCGCTGATGGACCGGGCCAGCCCGTGGCGCACCTTCCGGCGGATCACGCTGCCGTTGCTGTCACCCACAATGCTGGTGGTTTTGGTTCTGGCCCTGATCCGGTCGGTGCAAACCTTCGATGAGGTTTTTGCGTTCACCGGCGGGGGCCCGGGCACGGCCACAACCTTCATCATCCAATACATCTATGAAGAAGGCTTCGCCGGGGCTCCAAGGCTTTTCGGCCTCGCGGCAGCCGCCTCGCTGATGGTGGCCGGTGTGCTAGTGGTGCTCACCTTGGTGCAACTTTGGGTCAACCGGAGGAATGTCAATGGGTGAGCAGATAAACCGCGACGCACCCTTGGCGCAGATCAAGGGCCGCATCTCGACATCGGAGGGCACATGATGAGCCGCGTTTGGGAGTTCCTCACCGCCACACGCGGCAATGGCCGCCTCGATTGGACCGATTGGATCACCTATGGCTATCTCGCCTTGGGCGTCTTCCTGATGTTTTTCCCGGTGATCTGGCTGCTGCTCAGTTCGTTTAAAACCGAGGCGGATTTGCAGCGTTTCCCGCCCACCTTCCTGCCCTATCAGCAAGAGACCCTGATGGTGGATGGCTATGAAGAGCCGCTGCCACTGTTCTTGATGACCGAAGGCGAGTTTGAGGGGCGTGTTCTCGCCCAAGTCCGCCGCGTCGGTCTGCAAGCGCAGATGGTCGACCCGGCCAACCCGGAAGAACGGCTGCGCGTGACCATTGATCAACGCGAGCCGGTGGAACAGGTCTCCCTGGCCTGGGAGAATTATGCGGGCCTGTTTGAGCGGTTCAATTTCCTGCAATTCTTCTGGAACTCGACCTTCATCACGGTCACGGCCACGCTTCTGATGCTGCTGGTCAATTCCATGGCCGCCTTCGCCCTCTCGAAATATGAGTTCCGCGGGCGCACCGTGGTGTTGCTCCTGGTCATCGGCACATTGATGATCCCGCAGACGGTGGTCTTGGTGCCGCTTTTCCTGATCGTGACGGAATTGGGCATGTTCAACAGCTTATGGGGTGTCATTATCCCCGGCGCGGCAACGCCCACGGGTGTCTTCCTGCTTCGGCAATATATGATCACCATCCCCGATGAGATTCTCGACGCCGCCCGGATGGACAAGGCCAGCGAGTGGAAGATTTTCTGGCGGATCATCGTGCCACTTTCGGCACCCGCCATCGCGGTTTTGGCGATCCTTGCGATCATGTGGCGCTGGAATGATTTCCTCTGGCCGTTGATCGTCTTGACCCAGACCGAGAATTTCACCCTGCAACTGGCGCTCAACTCCTTCCAGGGCGAGTTGCAAACCGATTGGTCCAGCCTGCTGGCGATGACCGTTTTGACACTTCTGCCCATCGCGATGGTCTTCATGTTCTTGCAGAAATACATCGCCACCGGCATCGCCTCGACAGGAGGGAAATGATGGCATCCATCGAGCTGAAATCCTTGCGCAAAGCCTATGGCGCGGCGGAGGTGATCAAGGGCATTGACCTCTCGATCGAGCATGGCGAGTTCTGCGTCTTTGTCGGGCCCTCGGGCTGCGGGAAATCCACGCTTCTGAGGATGATTTCTGGCCTGGAAAGCGTGACCTCCGGCGATATCGAAATCGGCGGTGAGGTGGTCAATAAAATCCCCGCGGCGGATCGGGGTCTGGCGATGGTGTTCCAATCCTACGCGCTTTATCCGCATATGACGGTGCGCCAAAATCTCAGCTTTGGCTTAGAAAACATCCAGACGCCGCGCGCGGAAATCGAAAGCAAACTCAACGACGTGGCCGGCATGTTGCAGATCGATATGCTTCTGGATCGGCGCCCCAAAGACCTCTCCGGCGGGCAGCGGCAGCGCGTCGCGATTGGCCGGGCCGTGGTGCGCGAGCCGAAAGTGTTCCTCTTTGACGAGCCGCTTTCGAACCTTGATGCGGAGTTGCGCGTGGATATGCGCGGAGAGATTTCGGCGCTGCATAAACGCTTGGGCAACACGATGATTTATGTGACCCATGATCAGGTCGAAGCGATGACCATGGCCGACAAGATTGCCGTGCTGCGCTTGGGTGAGTTGGAGCAATTTGGCCGCCCGCTCGACCTGTTCAACGATCCGCATAATCTCTTTGTCGCCGGGTTCATCGGCTCGCCGAAAATGAACTTCATGACCGGGGTTGTGCATAGCGCCGACCGCTCACTTCTGACGCTGGACACGGGCGAAGAGGTCAGCCTGCCGGTGACCGGGTTTGCTCATCGGGCGGGCGAGAAGGTCACGCTTGGTGTGCGGCCAAACAGCCTGCTGCCCGATCCAAATGGGTCGATCCATATCCAGGTCGGCGCCGTCGAACAGCTCGGCAGCGACAGCTATCTCTATGGCCAACTGGCCGATGGCACCCGGCTGACGGTGCATAATCCGGGTCAAACCCAGGTGCAGGCCGGGGAGAATGTCGCGCTGAGCTTTACGCCAGACGCGGTCCATCTCTTCGATACCGACACAACCCTGACGCTCCGCGAGGCGCCATGAGGCAGACCTGGCGCTGGTTCGGCCCGGCGGACACGATCTCGATTGCTGAAATCCGGCAAACGGGCGCGGCGGGCATTGTCTCGGCCCTGCATCACATTCCGTCTGGCGCGGTTTGGCCTGAGGCCGAGATCGCGCGGCGGAAGGCGGAGATAGAAACCGGCTCCGACCTGACCTGGGATGTGGTCGAAAGCCTGCCGGTGTCGGAAGCGATCAAAACCCAAACTGGCCCTTGGCGTGATCACATCGCGGCGTACAAAGACAGCCTGCGCAACCTGGCTGCCAAGGGTCCCAAGACCATCTGCTACAATTTCATGCCGGTCCTTGACTGGACGCGCACGGCGCTTCGCGCGCCCCTGCCCCATGGCGGCACGGCGATGCGCTTCGACCTCACCGATTTCGCGATGTTCGACCTGCATCTGCTGGCGCGCCCTGGAGCGGCGGAGGATTACACCGACGCGGTTCGGGCCGATGCCGCGCTGCGCTTTGCCGAGACAGATGACACCGCCCGTGCGCAGTTGGTGAACAACATCGTTGCGGGCTTGCCCGGCGCAAATGACAGCTGGAGTCTGGACGACGTGCGCGCCCTGCTCGCCACTTACTCTGGGATCGACGCCGGCGGCTGCGCCAAAACCTGATCGACTTTCTGGCGGAGGTCGCCCCGTTTGCCGAAGAGCTTAACCTGCACCTGTGCTGTCATCCCGATGACCCGCCCTTTTCGCTGATGGGCCTGCCCCGGGTGATGTCCGACCTTGCCGATTATCGCGCCGTGTTGGCGGCGGTGAACCTGCCAGCCAATGGCGTGACCTTCTGCACCGGCTCGCTTGGCGTCCGGGCCGATTTCGACCCGGTTGCCTTTGTCGAAACCCTCGGTGCCCGCATCCATTTCGTGCATCTGCGGAACACGCGGCGTGATGGGAATGGGGACAGAGTCAGTTTCATGGAAAGCGATCACCTGGCCGGCGATACCGATATGGTGGCCACGCTCCGCGCCCTTCTGGCCGAGGAACATCGCCGCAAAGCCGAAGGCCGCGCCGACTGGGAATTGCCGATGCGGCCCGATCATGGCCATGATCTGCTGGATGACCACCGGCGCGCATCGCAACCCGGGTATCCGCTGATTGGGCGGATGAAAGGCCTTGCAGAGTTACGCGGGGTAATCGCGGCCCTGTCTTAAGGCACCTCGGCCCCGAGCGCCGCCGTATAAATCTCAAACCAGGTTTCGCGATCCAGGTTTACCTTAAGAGCATCGCTGATCTTTTTGATCCTATTCAGATTATTTGTCCCCAGAACAGGCATAATCCGCGCCGGATGCGCCAAGAGCCAGGCGACGGCAACCGCATCCGCGCCGACACCATGCGCCGCGCCAATCCGGTCCAGAACCGCACGCACCGCCGCTCCTTCGGGACCAAACAACGCCCCGCCCGCCAGCGGCGACCAGGCCATCGGCGGGATGCCCCGTTCCTGCATCCAGGCGATATCGCCATTGGTAAAGGGCGCATGGCAAAGCACGCTGACCTCGATCTGATTAGTCACCAGCGAGGTGGACATCGCCGATTGCAGCAGCGTCCAGTCATGCAGTTTGAAATTCGATACCCCGACGTGGCGGACCTTGCCCGACTGAACCAGACCATCCAGCGCCTTGCCGGTCTCGTGGTGATCCATCAGAGGATCGGGCCGGTGGATCAGTAGCAAATCGATCCGATCTGTCTGCATCAACTGCAAAGACGCCTCAACGGACCCGGTGATATGCGCGGCGGAGGTGTCGTAGTATTTCACCCGCTTGTCGGCATATTTCCCAATCGGCGCGATGATATCGCATTTGGTCACCAGCTCGACTTGATCTCGCAAGCCGGGGGCCGCTTGAAACGCCGCGCCAAGGATCGCTTCGGCCTCGTAATCGCCATAGATATCGGCCTGATCCATCGTGGTGATGCCCTGTGCGAGACAGGCTTCAACCTTGGCCTGCACATGATCTGCCGAGGTGTCGGAGTCATCCCCGATCCGCCACATCCCATAGATCAGCCGCGAGAAATCCAGATCATCGGCCAGCTTTATCCGTTCCATCAGCGTCGCTCTCCCGCGCCCAAAGGTGTCGCCGGGGTCTCTCTGGGCACCCGACCGTATTCTTGCGGCAGCGAACAGGTCTTCAACTGCGGCATCACCTTTTCGCCGAAATGCCGGCATTCGTCGAGATGTGGATAGCCGGAGAAGATAAACGCCCGGATGCCCATCTTCTGATAGGCTTCGATCTCGGAGAGCACTTGGTCGGTGGAGCCGACAAGCGCCGCGCCGCAGCCCGACCGCGCCCTGCCGATCCCAGTCCAGAGATGCGGCTCCACATAGCCGAATTTATCCGCCAGCTCGCGCGCTTTCGCCTGATGCGCGACGCCGAGCGAGATCGAGTCATGCGCCCGATCACGGATCAACTTGCCATATTCGTCATCCAGCTTGCTGGTCAGATACTCCGCGTATTCTCGGGCCTCCGCCTCAGTATCGCGAACGATCATATGCACGCGCAGCCCATAATCGAGCGTTCTGTCATAGCGCTCCGCCACCGCGTTGACGGCTTTCATCCGCTCCGCAATCTGCTCTTTCGGCTCGGGCCACATCAGATAGACGTCGCAATGCTGCCCGCAAAGATCCAAGGCCGCCGGGGAATACCCGCCGAAATACAAGAGCGGACCACCCGTCTGATAGGGCCGCGCCGGATCGGTGGTTAAGCCTTGGAAATTATAGACGTCACCCTCGTAGTTAATCTCATCCTGGGTCCAAGCCTGTTTCAGGATTTCCACCACCTCACGCGAGCGCTGATAGCGGAACCCGCTTTCGGCCACCTCGCCGGGGAAATCCGAGGAGATGATGTTCACCGTCAGCCGGCCTTCCAGCATATGGTCCAGCGTGGCGATGGTGCGGGCCAGCATGATCGGCTGCATCTCGCCGCAACGCACCGCGGCCAGCATGTTGATCCGATCCGTGATCGGGGCACAGCCCGCGACAAAGCTGAGCGTATCTTGGCCCACCTGATAGCTCGACGGGCACAAGATATTGCGGAAGCCTTGCGCCTCCGCCTCCTTCAAAATCGACGAACAATGCGCCCAGGATGAGCGCAGATCGCCATCGGGCACGCCCAGGAATTGATAATCATCGGAACAGAGCGCGGCGAACCAAGAGACCTCGGCGGCGTCCAAATCGGCGGATGTCACGGGCACAACTGTCATCTTTATCCTCCCCGGATGCGCAGTTTTGTCTTGCGTAGCACTCGCTTTAGAGTAGATCAATGCTATATCAATTTCCACGCGGGAGGGCGTGAGAGGTGACCGAGCCCGGCGCGCTTCCGGCGTATTTGCAAATCAGCGAGATGCTGATCCGCGACATCGCGGCGGGGCGCTTGGCCGATGGGCAGCGCCTGCCGCCCGAGCGCGAGATGGCCGCCGAGCATGGTGTGTCAGTCATGACCCTGCGCAAGGCGTTAGCCGAATTGGAGACCCGCAAGCTGCTTGAGCGGCGCCAAGGGTCGGGCAACACGATCCGTGCGAATGGCGAGATTGGGGGCGTCTACGCGCTTTTCCGCCTGGAACTGCTGGAAGGCGGCGGCTTTCCAACAGCGCGCGTACTGGACGTGTCGCGGGAAGCGAAACCAGACAATATCCCCGATCTGGGCAGCGACACTCCGTTCGCCTGGCGCATTCGGCGGGTCAGGTCGCTCAACCGGCAACCGGTCTCAGCAGAGGAGATTTGGCTCGACGGGCGATTTACCGAAACGCTCGCCGCCGACGAGCTCAGCCAATCGCTCTATCTCTATTACCGCGAGACCTTGAAGCTCGCGATCCTCCGGGCCGAGGATCGGGTGGGCGTTGACCCTACACCGGATTGGGCCCCGGAAGAGGTTGGCCTGCCCTCCGGCGCGCCCGCCTGTTTGGTGGCACGTCGAACCTGGAGCCAAGCCAATGATCCCATCGAGTTTTCTCGCTCTTGGGTGAACACAAGCCGTGCACGCTACGTCGCGCGGATCAGCTAGCAGAAAGACACGACTATGAGATACGGCATCATTGGCTGCGGCATGATGGGGCAAGAGCATATCCGCAACATCCGCCTTCTGGGCGATTGTGAGGTGCGCGCGATTGTCGAGCCGGACCCGGGCATGCGGGCGCAGGCTTTGGATTTGGTTCCCGACGCGATCGCTTGCGACAGTATCTCCGAATTGGTGGCGCGGGAGGATGTGGATGTCGTGGTGATTGCCACGCCGAACTACCAGCACCTGGCGCAGCTTGAGGAGATTGCGGCGGCCCGCGCCCTGCCGGTTCTGGTCGAGAAGCCCGTCTATACTGATCCGGCAGAACTGCCCCGATTGAAACGGCTTGAGCAGAGTTATGGCGCGCTGATCTGGGTGGCGTTGGAATATCGCTATATGCCGCCAATCGCGAAGTTCCTCGATTTGGCCGAGCGGGAGACCGGCGGCGCATCGATGTTGAGCATTCGCGAGCATCGGTTTCCCTTCTTGGAGAAGGTCGGGGATTGGAACCGCTTCAACCAGAAAACGGGCGGCACGATGGTCGAAAAATGCTGCCATTTCTTTGACTTGATGCGGGTGACCCTCGGCGCTGAACCGGTGCGCGTCATGGCCAGCGCAGGACAGGTCCTGAACCATTTGAGCGAACAATATGAAGGTATGACCCCAGACATCTGGGACAGCGGCTATGTGATCGTCGATTTTGACAACGGCGCGCGGGGCATGTTGGAATTATGCATGTTCGCAGAAGGCGCGCGCTATCAAGAGGAGCTTTCCGCAATTGGGCCAACCGGCAAGATCGAAGCGCTTGTGCCCGGCCCCGGGCGGTTCTGGCCCACTCATTTGGGACCGGCCCCAACCCCGAAAGTCATCACCAGCCCACGCGCGCCGCAAGGCCCGCGCGAGATGGAAATCCCCGTCGATCCAACCTTGCTCGACGCAGGCGACCATAACGGCGCAACCTTCTATCAACACCAGTTGTTTTTGGCAGCGGCCCGAGATGGCACCGCACCGGCGGTCAGCCTGAGCGACGGGATCGCCGCCGTCCGCATGGGGCTTGCGGCGCAAGAGGCGGCGCGCGAGGTGCGGGTTGTGACGCTCTAAGACTGGCGGAGACCCTTTGAGCCGCATAGATTGCCGGGGATGAGAGCGCGGATCACCATAGGGATCGATGGCGGCGGCAGCGGCTGCCGCGTGGCCATTCGCTTGCCCGGTGGCGGGGTGATGCGGGTCGATGGCGGGCCGGCCAATGCGTTCACCGACCCCGCCGGAGCCGCCATCGAACTGTCGGAAACACTGGGCCGCGGCTTATCTCAAGCTGGATTGACCCGCGCGGTTTTGCCCCGCGCCCGGATCTGCGCCGGGATCGCAGGCTGTCGCTTGCCAGAATTGGCCAAGGATATGGCCGCCCGCCTGCCCTTCCCCACGCAGATTGTCGATGACAGCGTCACCGCGCTTCATGGCGCGTTTGACGGTGCGGATGGCACCTTGATCAGTCTCGGGACGGGGTCGTTTTTTAACCGCAAGGTGGGTGGGACGGTGACCCATCTCGGCGGTTGGGGGTTTCAGCTTGGCGATGAAGCCTCGGGCGCTTGGCTCGGGCGGCGTCTGGTTGCGGTGAGTTTGCAGGCCAGCGAGGGCCGGATGGCCACAGATGCGCTGTCGGAGGCCGTGATGGCACGGCTGGCCCCACACCCGCTGCTCACACTGCAAGATGCGGACCCAAGCGATTATGCGGCGCTTGCGCCCTTGGTGTTGGACCATGCCGAAACCGGAACCGGGCAACAGCTCCTCTCCGAAACGATGGCGGAGATCAGCCGGGGCCTGGAAGATCTGGGTCATGAAACCGGTGCGCCCCTGGTCATGGCGGGCGGGTTTGGCCAAGCCCTGACTCCCTTTCTGCCGGAACCCCTCCGCGTGAGCCTGGTTGCGCCCAAAGACACCGCATTGGATGGCGCATTGGCAATGGCGGCCGCGCTGCCATGATCCTGAAAGGTGTGAATATTCTTGATGGCGACGGCTGGCGCAAAGGCGTCGATATCGAAATCGCCGATGGCCATGTGGCCAGCATCAGCCAGAGTGTGGCGATCCCCGGAGCGAAAACCGTCTTTCCCGAGTTGGTCGATCTCCAGGTGAATGGTGGCGATGGTCTGATGCTGGGTGACTGCCAAAGCGCCGCCGATATCCGCCGGATCATGGCCGCGCATCGCAGGCTTGGCACGGGTTTTATCCTCCCGACGCTAATTTCGGACAGCATGGAGGTAACGGCGCGGGTGGTCGACCTGACGGTACAGGCGATGGCGGATGAGCCAGGGCTGTTGGGCCTGCATCTGGAGGGGCCGCATTTGGCGGTGCCTGGCGCGCATGATCCGGCAAAACTTCGACCGATGACCGAGGCCGATCTGTCGCTGTATTTTGACGCGAAAGCACGGCTTGGAAGTTTGATGATCACGCTCGCGCCTGAGCAGGTCAGCTTGCCGCAGATCGGCACTTTAGCTGAGGCTGGCATCATCGTCTCGCTCGGGCATAGCGCGTGCGATTATGACATGGCGATTGCGGCCTTCGACGCCGGCGCGCGGATGGCGACGCATCTATACAATGCGATGTCGGGGGTGCACCATCGGGCCCCGGGGCTGGTCGGTGCCGCACTGGACCGGGCGGAGGCCTTTGGGCTGATCGCGGATGGGCATCATGTGCATGACGCCTGCTTGCGTCTGGCAGTACGGGCTCGTCCCGACGCTTTGATGCTTGTCAGCGATGCGATGGCCGTTGCGGGAACCGATGTGACCCGTTTTCAGTTGAACGGTCGGGCGATTCAGCGGCGGGAGGGGCGCCTGACCCTGGCGGATGGTACATTGGCCGGTGCCGATACCAGCCTTCTCGACAGCGTGATGTATCTGGCCCAGGTGCTGAATCGCCCGCCGGTGGACACGCTGCCATTCGCATTTGATCGGCCTTGGCGTCTTCTGACCGGCGCGCCGGCCCGGATTGCCGAGGGTACCCGCGCGCAGTTCTGCGTCTCAGATGCAGATGGGATCACAAGCTTTGACAATGGCGAAGCGGTCTTTTTCAGACCCCACGATCACAGCGCCTGACCGACCAGCGCGCCAATTGCCGACGTCGCCGCCATCGCCAGAACGCCCCAAAGCATCACCCGCCCCGCCGCACGCAATTTCGGCGCCCCACCCGCATGAGCCCCAAGCGCACCAAGTATTGCCAAAGCGACCAAGGTTGCGCCGCCGACCAGCGGCAAGACCGACGACATCGGGCTGATCGCGGAGACACTCAGCGGCACGGCTGCGCCCAAAGCAAATGTTAGGGCCGAAACCAGCGCCGCTTGCAACGGACGCGGTGGCGACAGATCGGTCAGGCCGATCTCATCGCGCAGATGGGTGCCAAGCGCATCGGCTTGGGTCAGTTCTTGCGCGACGCGCGCGGCCAGTTCAGGGCTGAGGCCACGTTCTTCATAGATCGCTTCCAACTCGCGCAGCTCACCATCCGGATTACGGATCAACTCGGCCTTCTCGCGCGAGATATCCGCCCGCTCCACATCGGCCTGAGACGAGACGGAGACATATTCCCCGGCTGCCATGCTCATCGCGCCTGCAACCATCCCGGCGACACCCGCCAAAATCATCTCCACCCGGTCCGCACCGCCAGCGGCGACCCCGACAATCAAGGAAGCCGTCGACAGGATACCATCATTCGCCCCCATCACAGCGGCGCGGAGCCAGCCGGACCGGCCCGAGAGATGCGGTTCTTTGTGAGCGGAATACTCTGGCGCGTGTGGCATGCTGGCTCTTTGGCTGGCGAGGGTGATTTAGGGGTTCGGGAGGCCGATCTTACCCGGGTTGAGGATGTTCAGCGGGTCGATCCCGGCTTTGATCGCCGCCATGACCTCCATCGCGGGTGCGCCGAGTTCTTTTACAAGATAGGGCGCTTTGCCCTGGCCGATCCCATGTTCGCCAGTGCAGGTTCCGTCCATCGAGATCGCCAGATCGTTCAGCCAGCCGACGAAGTTCTCGGCCCGCGCAATCTCAGCGCTATCCTCCATATCGATCAGCAGCAGGACGTGGAAATTCCCATCTCCCACATGGCCCACGATACCGGCGCAACAAAGCCCATTTCGGCGGTTTTCGCTTGCGCCGCCGTGACGCAATCAGCCAGGCGGCTGACCGGCACGCAGACATCAGTCGAGATGCCTTTGGCCCCAGGGCGCAAGCCGAGGCTCGCCCAATACGCATCATGGCGGGCTTGCCAAAGTCTGTTGCGGTCTTCCTCGCGCATCGTGGCTTGGAAATCATGGCCGCCAAAGTCTTCGGCAATCTCGCCAAAGCTCGCGGCCTGTTCCGCAACTCCGGCCGGCGAGCCGTGAAACTCCACCAGCAAAAGCGGCGTCTCCGGCAAGCTGAGCTTGGAATAGGCATTCACGGCTTTCACCGTCAGGGCATCCAAAAGCTCGATCCGCGCCACGGGCAGGCCGAACTGGATCGTCGTGATCACCGTGTTGCACGCCGCTTCGACACTCGGAAAAGAACAGGTCGCCGCCGAGATCGCCTCGGGGATACCCTGCAGACGCAGCGTTAGCTCGGTGATCAGGCCAAGCGTGCCCTCAGAGCCGACCATCAGGCGGGTCAGGTCATAGCCCGCGCTGGTTTTCCGGGCCCGCGCGGCGGTCTTGAGCATCTCGCCCGACGGCAACACCGCTTTCAGGGCCAGCACATTGTCCTTCATCGTGCCATAGCGCACCGCGTTGGTGCCGCTGGCATTGGTCGCCGCCATGCCGCCAAGCGAGGCATCCGCGCCCGGATCGATGGGGAAGAACAGCCCTGTATCGCGCAAATGCGTGTTCAGCGCCTTCCGGGTCACGCCGGGCTGGATCACCACATCCATATCTTCGGTGTTCACGGCAAGGATCTGATCCATCTGGCTCAAATCGACGCTGATCCCCCCTGCGGGCGCGTTGACATGGCCCTCAAGCGAGGTGCCGGTGCCAAATGGGATAATCGGCACGCGATGTTCGGCGCAAACCCGCATGATCTCCTGCACCTCTTCGGTGGAGCGCGCAAAGACCACGCCATCGGGCGGCTGATTCCGGAGCCAAGTCGTTGTGTGACCATGCTGTTCGCGCATCGCCTGCCCGATCTCGAACCGCGGCCCGAACCGCTGCGCCAAGATGCCAAGCGCGGTGGCAATCCCCGCCTCATTGCGGGGCATATCCGCCAAAACGGCCATCGCCAGATCCTTCCCGAAGAACTCCACGCCCAGATTAGCGGGCGGGTTTGGGCGACGCAATTGGCGGTGGCTCGATTGGGGGCGACCCATTGTCCACCGGTCTCTGACATCTGATCCGGAAAATCACGTGCATGTCGTCCCTCTGTCGCGCAGCCGTCACATTCGAGGCGGACACTTGCCGCACCCGCCTGACCTTCCCGATACGGGAGCCTGCCCTAGCCGGGATCAGCCGCACTGTCCCCCATCCGCGCGGCCCCGGCAAAAGATGAGGGTCGGCCCCTAACGATCAGAAGGTGTCTTACGCGACCCGTGGATTGCCCGCGGTACGACCCAGTTTCATGACGATCAGGGGTGGCTCTTCGGGCTGCCTCTTTTTTTCGGCGCCCTACCCCATGATAAGCGGCTCTTCGCAACAGGGGAGCCGCCGGCATGAAGATCATCCGTTCCGAGATCAGACCAGACGGACATGAAAGCGACCGGCTCACGGTTGGGATCGCGCAGATCGCACCGGTATGGCTGAACCGCGCGGCGACGTTGGAGAAAGTGATGGCTGCGACGACGGAGGCCGCCGATGCGGGTTGCGATCTCGTCGTCTTTGGCGAGGCTCTGGTGCCGGGCTATCCGGTTTGGATCGAGCGCACGGATGGCGCGCGCTTCAATGACCCGAAGCAGAAGGCGATCTATGCCCATTATGTCGATCAGGGCGTGGTGATTGAGCGCGGCGATCTTGACCCGCTTTGTGCCTTGGCCGCCGAACGGCAGATCGCGATCTATCTCGGCGTGATGGAGCGCGCGCCGGATCGCGGCGGCCATAGCCTTTATTGTACGCTGGTTTATATCGGGCCGGATGGGCAGATCGGCTCTGTCCATCGCAAGCTGCACCCGACCTATGAAGAACGGCTGGCCTGGGCCTCGGGCGACGGTCATGGGTTAAAGGTCCATGATCTCGGCCCGTTCCGTGTGGGCGGCCTGAATTGCTACGAAAACTGGCTGCCGCTTGCGCGCTCAGCGCTCTATGCGCAAGGCGAGAGCTTGCATGTGAGTGTCTGGCCCGGCGGCCTTCATAACACCTGCGATCTGCCCGTGTTCATCGCCAAAGAAAGCCGGTCTTATGTGATCGCGGCGAGTGGATTGCTGCGGGTGTCGGACCTGCCCGAGGATACGCTTGCCCGAGACGAGATCGTGGCGGCGGGTGGCGATGTGATCTCTAATGGCGGCAGCACGATTGTCGCCCCGGATGGCACGGTGTTGGTTGATCCGGTGGTGGATGAGGAGGCCCTGATCGTGGCCGAAATCGACGCGGGCGTCGTTCGCGGCGAACGACAAAACCTTGATCAAGCTGGGCATTATGCGCGGCCAGATGTCTTGCAACTCAACGTGAATCGAACCCGGCAGCGCCCGGTTCAATTTGACGACTAAGGTCTGCCATCACCGAAGACCCCCGTTGGCGAGGTTTGCTGCCGATCACCCTGACATGATCGGTTGCCCGTTAAAAGCCGATGACCACCGATGGCGCACTTCGCTGTGCGGGGCCATGGTAGACCGCCTCAATGTTGTTTCCATCGGGGTCAAGCACGAAAGCCGCGTAATACCCCGGGTGATAGGCCCGCTCGCCCGGCGCGCCGTTATCGCGCCCGCCATGGGCCAGCGCCGCGCCGTAGAAGGCATCGACCGTGGCGCGGTCTTTCGCCTGGAACGCCAAGTGGTGCCTCCCGGTCAACGCGCCGAGTGCGGCAGGGCTCTCAGCCGAGGATACGACCAACTCGTCGGCGAAAAAGACGTCATCGGCCATATCGACAATGGGAATGTCCAAGACGCCCAGAACAGCGGTGTAAAAGTCCCGGCTCGCCGCGAAGTCGCGGACGACGAGTTGGACGTGGTCGATGAGGCGGCCACGATGCAGTTCAACGGATTCCATGGTCATTCTCCAAACGAAATTGGGCGTCTTAGCATGCCTTGAGCTGCCGGTCTGGGCGAGGGCAATTGAAACGTCCAAAACCCGGGCAACACGGCTTCTCTCAACGGCTTGCCATTGAGCGGCCCTCTGCGGCCCGAAAAGCTGGCTCACGCGTTACCAGGATAAGTCCCGCTGGACGATGCGCTATTCCGCCGCCTGGCTCGCGGCCTCTTCTGCGGCCCGCTCGGCATCCAACTCAGCGGCCTTCTTCTCGACCTGTTCGACGATGTGCTCAACCATCTGATCGTTGGACAGCTTGTGGCTTTGCGCGCCAGCCAGATAGACCATGCCCGACCCAGCCCCTCCGCCGGTAAAGCCGACATCGGTCATCAGCGCTTCACCCGGACCGTTCACAACACAGCCGATGATCGAGAGGCTCATCGGTGTTTTGATATGCTCCAGCCGCTTCTCGAGCGTCTCGACGGTTCTGATCACGTCGAACCCTTGCCGCGCACAAGACGGGCAGGAGATGATGTTCACGCCGCGATGGCGCAGGCCGAGCGCTTTCAGCATCTCGAAGCCGACTTTCACCTCTTCCACCGGATCGGCCGAAAGGCTGACCCGCATCGTATCGCCAATGCCCATCCAAAGCAGGCTGCCCAGCCCAATCGCCGATTTGATCGTGCCGGACATGAGGCCCCCGCCTCCGTGATGCCCAAATGGATTGGCGCGTCGGTCGCCTCAGCCAGGCCCTGATAGGCGGCGGCGGCCATGAAGACATCGGAAGCTTTGCAAGAGATCTTGAACTCGAAGAAATCGTTGTCTTCCAAGATCTTGATATGGTCGAGCCCGCTTTCGATCATCGCATCGGGGCATGGCTCGCCATATTTCTCCAGCAAGTGCTTTTCGAGGGAGCCAGCGTTCACCCCGATCCGGATCGAGCAGTTATGGTCGCGGGCAGCTTTGATCACTTCTTTCACGCGGGTCTCGTCACCAATGTTACCGGGATTGATCCGGAGACACGCCGCGCCCGCCATAGCGCTCTCGATGCCGCGTTTGTAATGAAAGTGAATGTCGGCGACGATCGGCACCGGGCTTTCGCGGACGATCTCTTTCAGAGCTTTGGAACTGTCCTCATCCGGCACCGACACGCGAACAATATCGGCCCCAGCCTCGGCGCAGGCCTGCACCTGCGCGATGGTGCCTTTGATATCCGTGGTCAGCGTGTTGGTCATCGTCTGCACGGAAATCGGCGCATCACCACCGACGGGCACATTGCCCACATGGATCTGGCGGCTTTTCCGGCGGTCGATATTGCGCCATGGGCGGATCGGGTTATGCGACATGGGCTGCGCGGCTCCGGTCAGAAGAACTGTCTCTCTTTGGGTAGATAGAGCGACGGGCGCAGAGGCACAACGGCCTGCGGCATCATTCCTCGACAGCGGGCTCCGGGCTGAGCACCAGAGCGGCCACTTCCGCCAGGTCCGGGTCTGTTGTGGCATCCGCTATGACATAGCTGTCTGAGATTGCATCCGCCGAAAGCACCACGTCGCGCGCCACCGAGGTCCCGGGCCCGGCGGGCCCCATCGTCACGCCGTTGACTGCAAAGTAGAGCGAACCGGAATTGCCCGCGCGCAGCGTCGGCGGCACCTCCGAGATCGGCAGCTCATAGCTGTCACCGGCGTCGAGCGTCCCTTCGAAGATGACGGTGCCACTGGCCGAGGTCACACGCACCCAAGACGGGCGCACTGCGAAAAGCACAACCTGATCCTCGGTCCGCTCAGTGACTTGCACAGCACTGCCCGGGAGCGGCTCTTCGACCGGTGCGGCAGCGCTAGCGAGACGATTCACGGGCGGGGCCAATGCGCCGACTTCATCGGGATCCAGCGTTGCCAAGGGTTGGTCGCGCGGTGTCATCACGGGCATGTCCAATGCCTGAGGGCGATACAGCCGATCCAACGCATCCGCTCTGGGAAGGGATGTGGCTGCATCGTCGGGCAAGCCCGTGCCAAACGTCCCATCTGGGGCCGCACCGCCAAGCGCATCAAGCTGGGCCAACGTGTCGGGCGCCTGCTCCACCGGTGCAAATTGCAGCCGCTGCACATCCTGCAATACGGCCCAGGCCCCGTATCCAATGCCCGCAACCAGCGCCACAAGCACCAAAACGGAGCCTAGCGCGCCCGGTTCGATATTGGAGAAGAGTCGCTCACGTTCCGGGGTAAACGACACCCGCGCAGCTTTAATCACATCATTGGGGTCGATCCGCCCCGGCGCCTCTGCCAAGGAGCGTTTGGCCTCAACCGCTTGACGTGCGGAAAACCCGTGCACACCTGAAAACCCGCTCTCGCCGCAGAACCGGTCAAAGGTCCATTCTGGATCGAGCGACAGATAGCGCGCGTAAGATCGGACATAACCTGCGATAAACCCTTGCGAAGAAAAGGCGGATAGATCGCCATTTTCAATAGCCGAGATATAGGCGGCCTTGATTTTTAGCTCACGTTCCACATCAAGAAGAGATTTTCCGAGGGTCGCGCGTTCGCCGCGCAACAGATCACCCAGGGGGACTTCGAGGGCGGCTAGCTCCTCGAACGGTACAGCCTGTACCCGATCCTCTGCCCTGTTTTGGCCCATACTGGCCTTGCCCCGTTTTTTATGCTGGTCCACGTAACTCGCCTGTATGTGGCCAGATTTGCTGTAACAGCCCGTCATCCCCAAAAGAGTGATTCCCCAAAACCACTCAACTTGGCGGGCACCTTACCACAATAGCAAAACTCTGTGCACTAGCGGTTAACGCAGCATCACTGTCGGCGTAATTCAGCGCATAACGGGCGCGCCCTAACTGTGGGCATGCAATCCACCCAGGCCGAGGCCTGGGTGAAGGCGCGTTCTGATCGGGATCTTAGGCGCTTAGCTCGGATCGATTGAGCGCGCAATGGCTCCATAACCCATCCATCGCACGAACCAGACCATCCAGCATTTTGGGGTCATGAACCGGAGATGGCGTGAAACGCAAACGCTCAGTACCACGTGGCACGGTCGGGTAATTGATCGGCTGCACATAAATCCCGTAATCGGCCAGCAACATATCCGAGATTTTCTTGGTATGAACCGGATCACCCACAATCACCGGCACGATGTGGGAGCCGTGATCGATGATCGGCAGGCCCATCGCTTTCAGACGGAGTTTCAACACCTTGGCGCGCTCTTGCTGCATATCGCGGCGCGCCTGATCGGTTTTCAGATGCTTGACCGACGCCGCTGCGCCCGCGGCGATTGCCGGTGGGATCGAAGTGGTGAAGATGAAGCCCGGCGCGTAAGACCTGATCGCGTCGCACATTTTTTCAGACGCAGCGATATAGCCGCCCATCACGCCAAATGCCTTACCCAGGGTCCCGTTGATGATGTCCAGACGGTCCATCAACCCGTCCCGTTCCGCCACGCCTGCACCGCGCGGACCATACATGCCCACAGCATGCACCTCATCCAGATAGGTCAGCGCCCCAAATTCATCGGCCAGATCGCAGATCTCTTCAATCGGGCCAAAATCGCCATCCATCGAATAGATCGATTCGAACGCGATCAGCTTCGGGGCCGCCGGATCATCAGCCGCCATCAACTCGCGCAGATGCGCGACGTCGTTATGGCGGAAAATCCGTTTCGCACCGCCATTGCGGCGTACACCCTCGATCATTGAGGCGTGGTTCAGCGCATCGGAGTAAATAATCATACCTGGGAAGAGCTTGGGCAGCGTGCTTAAAGTCGCATCATTGGCGATGTAAGCCGAGGTGAAGATCAGCGCCGCCTCTTTTTGATGCAAATCGGCCAGCTCAGCTTCAAGCCGCTTGTGGTAAACTGTGGTGCCCGAGATGTTCCGCGTGCCGCCTGAGCCCGCGCCCGTCGCGTCCAAGGCTTCTTTCATCGCATTCAGAACAACCGGGTGCTGACCCATGCCGAGATAATCATTGCCGCACCAGACGGTGATATCCTGCTTGGTGCCGTCGGGCCGGTTCCAAACCGCATGCGGGAACTGACCGCGCTTCCGCTCGATATCAATGAAGGTCCGATAGCGGCCTTCCTCATGCAAACGGTTCAGGGCCGTATCAAGCGCGGTATCGTAGTTCACTGGCTGTCTCCTTCTTTGACCCCCGGGAGGTACCTTCCCCGGTCCCCTGGGCCAAAAGACGCTGGCTGTCTGTTTGCGCCGCCCCTTCGCGAACGGCCATTTCTGTCTTACCGCTGATACTGCGGTGGGGCTGTCTTCGCCAAGTTACAAATTGCCGCGCAACCCACTTTGATTTGAATCAACCCATGGCTGTATCTGGGCCGTTAATTGGCGATAATCGCACGGCAATCCGCGACTCCGCAATCTAAATTGGCCGCTTCATCTGTCGGCCCAAAGCCCCAAGCGCCGGTGCTCGGCGAAATCGCGAAAACCTTGGGGCGATCCGCAAAGCGATAGTCCCCCCGCAAAACGGCGCTGGCCGAAGCGCTCAGCTGGATCGCCGCCCCCGGCTCCCAACCGCGCGGGCGGACCACCAGCACCACAACACATTCTGCCCCGTCTTCGCGGCCAGCCTCACATTGGGCGAGGGCTGCGGCGCGGGCGGCCTCTTCATCATGATAGTTTCCGACGGCGGCGGTTGTGTTTGGATTGGCCAGCCCCGCATCAGGTGCAATCGCGAGCGCGCCATAATAGAGCATATCGGGCAACAGCCCGTCGCTCACCGCCCCTTCCAGAAGCCCGATTTCGGCAGCGTTCAGGCTATCATGCGGTACAAGCACGCCCTCCGCCGGCCCGCGCGCTGAAAACAACTCGCGTTGTGCTTCGCGGCCCGTGGGCAAATCCTGCGCAAACGCCGGCAGGGTCAGCCCCACCAAGGCCAAAGCTCCAACAATCGCGCGCATCACCCTCTCCTTCTGCTCATCCGAAATCAACGTCCCACAAGGGCCATAACCCCCAAACGTCACGGTCTCTCCATGTAGCGGCTTCCCCCGCCCCGGGCAACCGCTGGACATCCCGTCAGCGGAGCGTAGAGTTCGCGGCAATCCCGGTTTTATGGAAAGGACACCCAATGTCATTGGATGCAGTATTGGCGCGGATCGACAGCGATCTGGATCAGGCCACAGAGCGGTTGATGGAGCTTCTGCGGATCCCCTCGATCTCAACCGATCCGGCGTTTGACGCAGATTGCCAAGCGGCGGCGGAATGGCTGGTGACCGAACTAACCGGATTGGGATTCGACGCCTCCGTGCGGCCTACACCTGGCCACCCGATGGTCTTGGCCCATGGTGGGGGCGACGGCCCACATGTGTTGTTTTACGGCCACTACGATGTGCAGCCGGTGGACCCGCTCGACCTGTGGCACAAACCGCCCTTTGAGCCCGCCATCGAAGAAACGCCAAATGGCAAGGTGATCCGTGGCCGGGGCGCGGCGGATGACAAAGGCCAGTTGATGACCTTTGTCGAAGCCTGCCGCGCTTGGAAAGCCGAGACGGGGACCCTGCCCGCCAAGGTGACGATCTTCTTCGAAGGAGAAGAAGAAAGCGGCTCACCCTCGCTAATCCCATTCCTGGAAGAGAATGCCGACGAATTGACGGCGGATATCGCGCTGATCTGCGACACCGGGCTGTTCGATGCGGAGACCCCCGCAATCGTGACGCAGTTGCGCGGGCTTCTGGGCGAGGAAATCACGGTCACCGGCCCGCGGATCGATCTGCATTCGGGCATGTATGGCGGCATCGCGATGAACCCGATCCGGGCCTTGAGCGATGTGCTGTCCAATCTGCATGACGAGAATGGCGTGATCCAGGTGCCCGGCTTCTATGATGATGTGGCGGAGTTGACGCCCGAGCTGAAAGCACAGTGGGACGGGCTTGGCTTTGACGCAGGCGGTTTCTTGGGCCCGGTCGGCCTGTCGGACCCGGCGGGGGAAGCCGGATGCTCGGGGCTTGAGATGATCTGGTCCCGCCCCACGGCGGAGATCAACGGGATCTGGGGCGGCTATACCGGCGACGGGTTTAAAACTGTGCTGCCGTCTGAAGCCCATGCGAAGGTCAGCTTCCGGCTGGTCAGCGGTCAGGACCCGCATAAGCTGCGCGCGAGTTTCCGGGCCTGGGTGACGGAGCAATTGCCCGCCGATTGTGAGGTGGAGTTTGCCGATCATGGCGCCTCCCCCGCCGGGCATATGGATACCAGCCACCCGGCCTTCGATGTGGCTCTGAGCGCCCTGTCGGCGGAATGGCCGAAACCGGCGGCCTATATCGGCTGCGGCGGGTCGATCCCGGTCGCGGGGTATTTCAAAACCTATCTGGGCATGGATGCGCTTCTGGCCGGGTTTGGCAAAGATGATGACGCGGTGCATTCGCCGAATGAGAAATACGATTTGGAGAGCTTCCATCGCGGCATTCGGGCCTGGGCCCGGATCTTGGGCGGCCTTGCAAAGTAATCCAGCGGAGGCGCGCTGGTCGCGCGCCACGCGATACATGGGCGCCAAGTGGCGAGGTCACGACCTGCCCTTGGCGTCTTTCTCGCTTGAAACATCAGGCCGGTGAGGCCAACCGTGCGGGTCCACGCCAGAACCGCGCCATCATCAGACCGCCCGCCAGGACAAGACCAACCACCAGGCCGAGCCAGATACCGACCCCGCCCATATTGAGCGTGAAACCAAAGAGATAGCTCGACGGGATGCCGACCAGCCAATAACTGACGACGGCATAGAACATCGGAAGCTTGGTGTCCTGTACGCCCCGGAGCAGGCCAAGCGCCATGACTTGCGCCGCATCTGCCAGTTGGAACAGGCAGGCCACGACCAGAAGCGAGGTGCCGATCGCGATGATCTGTGGCCGCAACGGATCCATCGGATCGACGAAGAGGGACATGAGTGGACCCGGGAAACTCAGGAAAAGCGCGATGGTGATCCCGACCATGACCGCCGAGAGGATCAAAGCCGCCTTGGCCGCGTGACGGAGATTGGGGATATCGCCCCGCCCCCAGGCATGGCCCGCGCGCACCGTTGCCGCCGAACTCAACCCGACATGCACCATGAAGGTCGTCGACACGATCTGCAGCGCGACACCATGGGCCGCAAGCTCCAGCGCGCCGATCCAGCCCATCATGATCATCGTCGCCATAAACAACCCGCCCTCGGAGAGCAGCGTCAGCCCGATCGGCCAGCCGAGACGGAACACCTGGCCGAACGCCTCCCAATCCGGGCGCCAAAGCCGCGCGAAGAGGTCGTAATGGGCGACCCCTTTGGCATATGCCGCATAGAGCGCCAGGACCAAGAACATCAGCCCATGGGTGCCAAGCGAGGCAAAGGCCGCGCCGCGCAGGCCCAGTTCCGGCGCGCCGAGGTTGCCGAAGATCAGCACCCAGTTCAGCCCGGCATTGAGCAGAACCGCCGCCAGGGTCGCCCAAAGCACCACTTTGGTGTGCTCCAATGCCGAGAGATGGCTGCGCAGCACCATGAACATCACGGCAAAGCCAATCGCCCCGCCCGCGATCCGCAAATAATCCTGCGCATCGGCAGCCACTTGCGGCTCTTGGCCAAGCGCCAGCAGAAGCGCGCCGGAGAACCAAAAGAGCGGCAGGCTGAGCGCGCTGAAAATCGCGGCGAGCCAAAGGCCCATTCGGGTCACCCGCCGGGCCTGGGTCTTGTCGTCATTGGCGACAGCGGCGGCCACCATCGGCATCACCGCCAGCGCAAACCCCATGCCGATAATCAGCACGATATGGAAATAGCTGGCGCCCAGAGCGACGGCAGCCAGTTCCGGCACGCCATACCAGCCCACCATGATCGTATCGGTCAGACCGATTGAAGTCTGGGCCAATTGGCTGCCGATCAGGGGTAAGCCAAGCGCCAGAGTGGCGCGCATATGAGTGCGGAACGGGGACATGATCAGACTGGCTTATCTGGCCCGATCGGACTTGCCAAGACATCACGAAACGCGGGGGCCGAATGGGACCGCTTGGGCTAGAGCGCCTGCAGTGCCAAGCTCCCCGCCAAGAGCGCGACAATCAGGCCGACGCCGAGTTCAAGAAGCGGCTGTGCCCGGGCGATGGCAGCACCGCCCGGCAGGCTTGCCAACGCCCCTTCGCGGAGGGTCACCGCCGCGATCGCCACGGCGACCGTGACGCTGGCCGTGCCCAACCCCATGGCAAAGGCCCCGGCAACGCCGATGGCGAAAATCCCCATCTGCGCGGTCAGGATCAAGATGAAGAGCGCCCCGGTGCAGGGCCGGATCGCCACCGCGCCCACCAACATCGCCACATCGCGCCAACTTGTCGCCTGGCTGAGCGCGTCGGCATCCGGGGCGTGGGTATGACCGCAGGTGCTGCAGGTGCCATCCTTTCCTGCTGTGTGCGTATGGTTCCGCCCGATCAGCCCGCGCGTGCCGCGCCAGGCAAGCCAGAGTCCGACGAGCGCGATCAGGGCAAAACTGAGCGGCGCAAATGTCTCATCCGCCAGGCCCGTCATCCGCTCGCGGCCCCAGCCCAAAAGCCAAATACCCGCGCCGACCAGTATAATCGCGGTCAAGGCTTGCGCGAGGCTCGACAGAAGCGCGATGCCGGAGAGCCGCCACAGCCCAACCCGCCGCGCCGCGCCATAGCCGCCGATCAGAATCTTGCCATGACCCGGCCCAGCGGCATGAAAAAACCCATAGGCGAAGCAAAGCCCGGTGAAGGCGATCAGCGCGCCTGGCTCGCCAGCCCGCAAGGCGCGGAGCGCCCGGGCCAGGCCGTTTTGCGTGTCGCGCTGCTCGGCTAACGCCCAGTGATAAAGCGCATCATCCGCGCCGGTCAGAAACAGCGCAGCCAGCCCGAGGGCCAAGACAATGGCAAGCCAGATCAGTCCGCCGCGCATGTCACCACAACCCGATCCGCAAATATCGTCCCAACGGCGGGAAAGTTGTCCTCGGCCGAGACCGCGCCACCGATCCGCTCTATCTCTTCTTGCAAAACGGCATAGGCCGCATCGAGATCGGCCCGGACAAGCTCGGTCGCGCACCCTTCGCGCCCGGTGATCTGCATCGGCAAGGTCATTTCAAAGGCGATGTAGAACTCCGGATCATAGATCGCGGCTTCGAGCGAAGGGTTTGGTGCTGCGCCAACAACGGGCCTGCGATGGACGGTCTCTAACTGCCCGGTCTCTGTCAGGATCAACGAAACCGGTGCGGGCGCGCCGATCTCCAGCATCTGCCCGCCGGATATCAAGGTGAGCCCCCTTCAAAGCCGGCGCCCCAGTTCAGATCGAAACCAAGAGTATCCGCAATCTCGGTCTCAGTCAGAGCCCCATCGAAATCTTGGTCTAAACCATAATCTTGCAGCAAGAGGAGCGAATAGAGCTCATCATAGCGCCACGTCACCCGCACCTCGACCAAAGAGCCGGAGAGATCATGTATCAACTCTAGCCCTGCATCGATAAAGATGTGCGGATGCGCTTGTGCGGGCGGTGGTGCGCCCCAAAAGCCCACGGCAAGCGCCAAAAACTGCAAGATACGTCGCACCATGCCAGCGATATAGGTCTGAGATCGCAGAGATCGCAACCACTCCGTGCGCCCTTGAGCCAACTCTCGCCGCCAGCACAAATGTGAACAATATCTAAGCATTGTTGTCGGATCGGCCTCCAATTGGTCACAATTACGCCCAGTTCACAGCCCATAAGAGAATCGCACTTTTACGTCGCGAGGTATGGAAAAATGTCTGAATATCTTAGACAATTTCTGAAAGAAGACAGTGGTGCCATCTCAGTCGACTGGGTGGTCCTGTCTGCCGCGGCTGTCTCTATGGCGATTGCGACGACCGATGTTCTCGACAGCACGATCGACGACGTGTCATCCCGACTTGAGGCACAACTCCGAAATCAGCAACTGAGCGATGACTTCGTGCAGTTTACATCGGCTGATTTCGAGGACTTTTACCAAGCCGGTACTCTGACCGAAGCACAGGCCGGTGACCTGTTTAACGCTGCAAATGAACTGATGAATGGCGATATCATCGCCGCATTGGAAGCCGGAATTCCGGAAAAGATCGCGGGCACCCTAACCGCGCAAGAAGAGGCAGCGCTTCAAGCGATCGCCTCTGTCGCGCATCAGCGGAACATCGTCGATGATGCGGTGCTTTTCGAGCATTTCGGAATCGGAACCGACCCCTCGGGCGGAACCGACGTCTGACAGACCCATTTGCCAAAAGATCATGGGGGCGGCCAAATAGCCGCCCTTTCTTGTGTTGATACGGCTGGTTTAGCTCTTATACCGCCTATCGGGGTGCAGCGAGGTGCCCAGGATATGGTCTGCATTGTGGATCACATGCGCCGCTTGCCCAACGATCAGAGGGTCCGGCGCATGGGCGATCCGCAGGTCTTTGTCCGGATATTCCAAACTGTCGAGAAAATGCAGCATGCAGTTGATCCGCGCGCGTTTCTTGTCGTTTGACTTAATCACCGTCCAGGGCGCATCGGCGGTGTCGGTGTAGAAGAACATCGCCTCTTTCGCCTCGGTGTAATCCGCCCATTTGTCCAAGCTCGCCTTGTCAATTGGACTCAGCTTCCAGCGTTTGAGCGGATCGTCGGCCCGGCTGGCGAACCGCGCGCGTTGCTCTTCTTGCGTCACCGAAAACCAGTATTTGTAGAGCTTGATCCCGGAGCGCACCAACATCCGTTCGAGCTCCGGCGTCTGGCGCATGAACTCCAGATAATCGTTCGGGGCGCAGAACCCCATCACCCGCTCAACACCGGCGCGATTGTACCAGGAGCGGTCGTAGAACACCATTTCGCCCGCAGTCGGCAAATGCTCGACATAGCGTTGAAAGAACCACTGGCCGCGTTCCTCATCCGTGGGTTTGTTCAGCGCAACCACACGTGCCTCACGCGGGTTCAAATGCTCCATGAAGCGTTTGATCGTGCCGCCTTTGCCCGCCGCATCGCGGCCTTCGAACAGGATCACGATCTTCTGGCCGGTTTCCCCGATCCATTTCTGCGCCTTGAGCAATTCAGCTTGAATCTTGGCCTTCTGGTTCTCGTAGCTCCGCCGGGAGAGCTTGGTCTCGTAAGGGTATGCCCCGCTCTCGAAGGCCTGACGGATGGTATCCGGTGTGACGGTTGGGAAACCCACATTCGGTCGCACCGATTTGGTGGGTTTTATCGGTGGCGCGGTTTCGACGGTCTTGAGATCTTCCATTGGCACTGTCCCTTTTTTTGGTCCTGTAGCATTTTCGTTGGTTTTGAAACGAAACTGTCACAAACCCGCGGGCAGCGCCTTGATCCGAGTCAAATTGCCCGGTCAGGCTTTGGTTTTACATATCACTGTGATAGATTTCCCCCATTAGGGCCGCGTATTCTTGGCCAGACCAATATTTCGAATGGGGGAGAGAGGCATGGCCGTTTTCGTCAGCCCGCGCCGCGCGACCTATATCCGCAAAGCAATAACATTTGTGTCGGTGACGCTAATCTCAGCGGCCGTGTTCGCCACAACTCCAGGCAGCAGCAGCTTGGCGCAAACCGCGCTGACCAGTCCCGATGAGGGAAAGAACGTCCCCGGAGGCACCGGGCCGCTCGCCCCCGCCGTCACTCCCACGCCCACACCCACACCGCCAGCGACGCCGACCGATACCGGCGACAAAGGCCCGCAACCCACACCCGTCCCGCAACCTGCTCCTGCGCCGCAACCCGCGCCACAGCCGGCCCCCACGCCGCCACCTGCCGCTCCGGCCGACACGGGAGGTAAAGGGGACGACACCCCTGCCCCGCAACCAACGCCGACGCCTGCTCCGACAGAGGCACCGGCGGAAGGTCCAGCGCCAGAGGCAGAGGTCGAGGCAACCGAAAGCGAGGGGGCACCGGAAAACCCAGAACCAGAGGGCACAGGCGCGGCGGAGGCGGCAGAGATCGTCGCCCCAGAAGCCACCGCCCCGCCCCACTCGGAGAGCACGGACAGTGCAGACGCCATGCCAACGGATGGGGCAGCGATGCCAGCCGTCATGGCAGCGTTGGCAGAGAGTTTCCCAGAAGGTGAAGCGGAGAGTTTCACCGAAATGCTGGTCAGCCTGCCCGATGGCGTGACCGCCGACACAATCGGGCATCTGCTCTACCCGCGTCGCCAGTTTGATCGCGCGGCGTGGTTCTTTGGCGCGGCGGCGCAAGCGCCGAACGCCACCGCCGCCAGTCTCAACAATTTCGGGGCCATGGCGATGGAGGTCTATGCCGATGCGCCGGATGACTGGTCGGAGGCCTTCTTGCAGGCCGCCTATGACGCCCTGACATTGGCCAATGAGTTGCAACCGAATGATCCGGCGATCCTGAACAATCTGGGCAATGCAGCCCGCCGGTTGGGTCTGCACGATGAAGCCGTCGACCACAGCCGCCGCGCCACGGAGTTGGCCCCAGAAGAACCGCTTTATTGGACCAACCATGCTCGCGCCCTGGATGCCGCGGGCGATGCCGAAGGGGCCGCGGCCGCGCTGGCCCGGGCGCATCTCTTGGAGCCGAATGGCTTGGCGCTTCTGGAGACGCTGCCGCGCTTGCCCAGTGCCGGGCCGAGTTATTCACAAGCGCTGCAAAACCAGTGCGATGTGAATTTCCGCTGCCAGGAGATTTGCCCGCGCTCGATCATCGGCGGGTTGATGTCCGTCACATGCGAGATCGAAAACAGCTCCGCCCAGATCGCCTGCATGGAGGGCCGGCCCTATCCGACCAGCTATCGCTGTGAGGAAGACTTGCCGGAATATGGCATCCTGATCCCAGGGTTGAACGCTGGCTTCTCCGTCGCGGTGCCGGGTTTTTCGGCGCATGTGCTGGTGCAAGGCGATGGCCGTGTCGATGTCCGCGTCGAAGCCGGTGTCAGCGTTGGCCCGGTTGGCGGATATGTGCGCGGCGACGGGCATTTCTCCCCCTCAGGCGGGGCCAGCTTCGACAATCTGGGCGGTGGCGCGCGGATCAATGTCTTGCCAAACTCGCCAGCCAATCAACTGGCCAGCGACTTGGGCCACCCGCCCGTTCATATCGAGCTGGAACAGGTCGGTGAGGGCCCGCGCCAGATCAATGTGGAAACCTATAACTACGGGCTTCTCTCGTTCTGAGACCCAAGCAGAATTTGGCCGACCCCACGCGCGGGGCTTGATTGCGCCCCGCGCGCGCTGTCATGTTGCAGGAAATGACGGAGGGAGCAGTTATGATCCGAGTGACACTTTTGACCAGCCTTGTGGCGCTTGCGGGCTGCGTCACCTTTCCAACGCAACCCATCCGAACCAGCACGCCCGCCCCGGTCGCCAACCCGTCGCCCGCCCCGGTGGTCAACGGCGTTCCGGTGACATTGACCGATGGCAGCCGCGGCCTCGCGCTTTGGTGCGCTGTGCCGGGCGACTGCATCGCCGATGCCCGAATGGCGTGCAATAACAGCCAGTCGATCCGCTCGACCGCAGATATCGACCGCAATTCGGCCCGCGCATCGGAATTCTTCAGCCGCGCCGAAACCGAGCCGTCGACCTTGGTGGTCGCCTGTAGTTAAAGGGACCGGAGAGACTTCCCCCTGCCCCCAAACCTGCTCTAATGCGAGGCAAGAACCACAAGATAGAGCAGAGCATGGCAGACGACCTCCTCACCGGCGCGCCCGATCCTTCCGCCTATGACGCCTCCTCGATTGAGGTGCTGGAGGGGTTGGAGCCCGTGCGCAAACGCCCCGGCATGTATATCGGTGGCACCGATGAGCGCGCGCTGCACCATCTGGTGGCAGAAGTCCTCGACAACTCGATGGACGAGGCCGTGGCCGGCCATGCCAGCCGGATCGAGGTAGAGTTGAACGCCGATTACTCCGTCACGATCCGCGATAATGGCCGTGGCATCCCGATCGACCCACATCCGAAATTCCCCGACAAATCCGCGCTGGAGGTGATCCTCTGCACGCTCCATGCGGGCGGCAAATTCTCCGGTAAAGCTTATGAGACCTCGGGCGGTTTGCACGGCGTCGGCGTCTCGGTGGTTAACGCACTCTCCGATCATCTGCGGGTCGAGGTGGCGCGGAATCGTGAGCTGTTCGTGCAAGAGTTCTCGCGCGGTATCCCGCAAGGCCCGGTGCAGGCGGCTGGCAGCGCGCCGAACCGGCGTGGCACCTCGGTGACCTTCCATGCCGATGCGGAAATCTTCGGGTCGCACCGATTCAAACCCGCGCGGATGATGAAGATGGTCCGCTCCAAGGCCTACCTCTTCTCCGGAGTCGAAATCCGCTGGAAAACCGCGATTGACGATGGCGAGACCCCGGCGGAGGCAACCTTCCATTTCCCCGGCGGCCTGTCCGATTACCTGGGCGAGACGCTTGGCGCGGCCTCGACCTATGCCGAGAAACCCTTTGCCGGGAAGGTCTCGTTTCAGGAGCGTTTCAACCAGCCGGGCAGCGTCGAATGGGCGATCAACTGGACCCCGTCGCGCGACGGGTTCATCCAAAGCTATTGTAACACCGTGCCGACGCCCGAAGGCGGCACCCATGAGCAAGGCTTCTGGGCCGCCGTTTTGAAAGGCATACGCGCCTATGGCGAGTTAGCGGGCAACCGGAAAGCGACGCAGATCACCCGCGATGACCTGATCACGGGCGGCTGCGCTCTGGTCTCCTGCTTCATCCGCGAGCCGGAATTTGTCGGCCAGACCAAAGACCGGCTGGCCACGACCGAGGCCGCGCGGATGGTCGAAGGCGCGGTCAGGGACCATTTTGACAACTGGCTGGCGGCAGATACGAAATCGGCGGGCGCGATCCTCGATTTCCTGATCCTGCGGGCCGAGGAACGCCTGCGGCGGCGGCAGGAGAAGGAAACCGCGCGGAAATCGGCGACGAAAAAGCTGCGCCTGCCCGGCAAACTGGTGGACTGCTCGCAGCAAGCCCGCGACGGCACAGAACTGTTCATCGTTGAAGGCGACAGCGCCGGCGGCTCGGCCAAAATGGCGCGGGATCGGAAGACGCAAGCGCTCCTGCCGCTTCGGGGTAAAATCCTGAACGTGCTTGGCGCGGCTTCGTCGAAATTGGGCCAGAATGCCGAGATTTCCGATCTCTGCCAGGCGCTTGGCGTCGGCATGGGCACGAAATTCAACCTCGACGATCTGCGCTATGACAAGATCATCATCATGACCGACGCGGATGTGGACGGCGCCCATATCGCTGCGCTTCTGATGACATTTTTCTTCAGCCAGATGCGCCCGCTGATCGATGGCGGCCATCTCTACCTGGCCTGCCCGCCGCTCTTCCGCCTGACCCAGGGCGCGCGGCGGGTCTATTGCCTGGACGAGATCGAGCGCGATGAATGGCTGGAAAAGGGCCTGGGCGGGAAAGGCAAGATCGACCTCTCGCGGTTCAAAGGCCTGGGCGAGATGGATGCGAAAGACCTGAAAGAAACCACGATGGATCCGGCCTCCCGCAAGCTGATCCGGGTGTCGATTGACGAGGATGAACCGGGCGAGACCGGCGATCTGGTGGAGCGGCTGATGGGCAAAAAGCCGGAGTTGCGGTTTCAGTACATCCAGGAGAACGCGCGGTTTGTGGAGGAGTTGGATGTTTGAGCTGGCAGATTTTTAAGCTTCTGGAGAGCTCGTCAGGTTGAATGGCACATATGAGTGATAAGGAACTGATTACATTAGAGCGTGAGTTGGCTTTGCGCGAACATGAGCGAAATCACCAGCTCGCAACCGAATTTCGCAAAGCAGCTCTGGATTCGGCGGCTATAGCGATCCGTTCTCTTATTCTTGTGAACGGAGGTGCGGTGGTAGCGCTACTCGCATTTGTCGGTGCGATTGAATCGCAGCAATCAACGGAGATTCAGAGCAGCAACATGGCTGATCCAATTCTGTCTTTTGCGATTGGTGTGGGTTTGTCAGTAGTTACTGCAGTACTAGCCTATGTTGTTAACCTGCTGGATGGAGATATCACCTATGAAGTTAACCTCACTTGGAAGCATCCCTACATTGAAGAAAAGCCCGGCGCGAAACGCCTCAGAGGCTCTCGTGGCATCGCTCATATTTTAGCAATTATTTCTGGTGTGTTAGCGCTCATCGCCTTTTTTTGCGGTGTGTTTTCTGTTACCGCAGCGCTGCCTGAGCTTGGGCTATAGCTTGCTAAGCCTAGGGAACAAACGGAGACAGGGCGAGAGCCTGCCCGTGGGATGGCGCTGCAACGTCCATTTGGCGCGATTTATGCCAGCCAAACCCTTCTCCGATCCGATCGACGCACTACACCTCCAAAGCGCCAGCCCGCGGGGACGGGCAGGCGCTCGCCCGGCGGCTGCGCCTTGATTCCGGGCTGGCAGCGCTTCAAAATCGGGGGCAGATCTGTATGTCCGTAGAGGGCGTCACTCCACCTGCACCGTCTCCAGCCACCCGACCAGATCCACCACCTCACGGCTGGTCAAAAGCGTCCCCCGCCCCGTTCGCGCAGGACCACGTTGAACTCGCCGAACACGAAGCCGAAGATCGGCATCTCGCCACCATGGGTCAGGATCGGGTCGCGACCGTCGATCAGGCGGGCGATCTCGATCACCGGGAAGGCACCATCGCGGCGGGCGGCGATTTGGGTGAGGTCGGAGGGCGGCACCGTCAGCACCTCGGCCATCGGCCCGCCGCCTTCGGCGATCTCGCCATGGCAAACGGCGCAATGCTGGAAATAGAGCCGCTCCCCGCGATCCACATCCTGGGCAGACGCCGGAAACGCCAGAGGGATCAAAGCCAGGGCCGTCGTCAAAACACGCATTGTCAGTCTCTCCATTCCGCGCCGTTTGGGGGCCGAGTCGGGCCCGATCTCACTCTTGGATATTTTGCAAATATGTCACCAAATCGGCGATCACCGCGCTGGTCATGATCAGCTGCCCCGATGCGTCTTGTATCGCCACATCCGGCCCGTCGCCCTCGAAAAACCCGCCAAAGAGCGGCATGTCCCCGCCATGGGCCAAGAGCGGGTCACGCCCATCGATCTGCTGCGTGACGCGGAAGGTCGGGAACGCCCCGTCATCAAGGCGCTCAGCTGCGTCAGGTCGGGCGGCAGCACGGTCAGAAGCGGCGCCATCCGGCCATCGCCGCGCGCGCTTTGACCATGGCAAGCGGCGCAATAAACCATGAAATGATCTCGCCCCAGCTCAGCGTCTTGCGCCAAGCCGGGCGTGGCGGAGACCAGCATTGCAAGGATAAAGGGGATGATGCGCATCGAAACCTCCTCCAATCTGATGCGGTCAGCATGCCCGATCTGACAGGCGGCACATTGATCGGGGTCAAGTCGCGGTGCCGGTTCGCTTTTTCGTGATCGCCATTCCCAAGCCGACACGGCCCGCCTATCGTGACCCCATGCGCGTGATCATCTTTCTGCTCTGCCTCGGCCTCGCCGCCTGTGGCCGCCCCCTGACCGAGGCCGAACGGGCCTTTATGGGCGGGCTGCAGGGCGATGCGCTGGATGTGGACCGCATCCGGATCATCGAGAACCCGTTGGTTGGGCTGTCGACCCAGACCTATCCGGTCCGCCCCCGGACCACCTGCCGCGAGCGGATTTTCCCCGAGCCCGAAGGCGATGAGATCAGCGGACGGACGGCGGGCATCGTGCTGTTCAACCGGTTACATGTGCGCGAGGCCTATTCCGTGCCCGATTATGTTCGCACCCCGGATGGCGGCATGAGCCTGGTCGCCGCGATGTTTTTCGCCCATGAGATGACCCATATCTGGCAATGGCAGAACCGTGAAGTCACCGGCTATCACCCGGCCCGCGCCTTTGCCGAGCATCTGCGGACAGAGGACCCGTATCTGCTGGATGGCGACAGCGCTTTCGCCTTTCTAGACTATGGCTATGAGCAGCAGGCGAGCCTGGTTGAGGAATATGTCTGTTGCCGCACGCTTGATCCGGCGGCGCGCGCACCGAGCGGTTGGAGCAGCTTTTGCAAGAGGTGATGCCGGTTCAGCCCTTGCAATCCCGGGCCGATGCGGTTGAGGTTTACCTGCCCTGGGATGGGGAGGAGTTGCGGGGGATCTGTTCGTGAGATCGCCCGCCTTATCTGGGGCTTAAGATGACACATCACGCTTTGATCATGCTGGCCGCCGGGATCGGCATTCCGCTTCTCGCCGCTTTGAACGCGCGGCTTGGGGCCAATATCGGCTCGCCTGCTGCGGCGGCGCTGATCCTGTTTCTGGTGGCGTTGGTCGCGACGACCGTCACCATGGTGGTGAGCGGCGGCACCGGGGCGCTGTCAAACCTCGCCGCACAACCGAAGCACCTGTTTCTGGCGGGCTTATTCGTGGCCTTCTATGTGTTGTCGATCACCTGGGTCGCGCCCACATTCGGGGTCGGGAACGCGGTGTTTTTCGTGCTGTTGGGGCAGTTGATCTCGGCGGCGGCGATTGATCATTTCGGCCTTTTCGGGGCGCAGGTGGCGTCTTTGTCACCGATGCGGATCGCCGGGATCTTGGTGATGGCATTGGGCGTCGCGCTGACCCAGTTCGCCAGCCGCGGCTAGCCCTCGGCTTTTTCTTCCAACATCAACCACTCTTCCTCGGCGTTGGTCAGCTTCGTCTGACGCTCAGCTAAGGCTTCCGTTGCTTTGCGGAACTTCAAAGGCTCGCGGGTGAACAGCTCCGGATCGGCTAAAAGCGCCTCCAGCTTACCGATCTCCGCCTCCAGGCGGCTCATGATATCTGGCAGGTCTTTCAGACGATGGGCTTCGGTAAAGGACAGGCGCGATTTCGGCTTCTCCGCCGCTTTCGGCGCGACCTGTTTTGCCGGTTTTGATCCGGCTGGTTTGACGGCATCCACCTTGCGGGCCTCGCCGCGCTGCGTCTGGTAATCGGTCCAGCCGCCGGCGTAGATTGTGGCCTGGCCGTCGCCTTCCATCGCCACGGTAGTCGTCACCACCCGGTCGAGGAAATCCCGGTCATGGCTTACCAAGAGCACCGTGCCGGGGTAGTCGCCCAACAGATCCTGCAAGAGATCAAGCGTCTCGACATCCAAGTCATTGGTCGGCTCATCAAGCACCAAAAGGTTTGATTCCCGTGCCATGATCCTCGCCAGCAGCAGCCGGGCTTTCTCACCGCCCGAGAGCGATTTGATCGGCGCCCGTGCTTGCGCATCATCAAACAGAAACTCTTTCAGATACCCCACCACATGGCGCGGCTGGCCCCGTACCATCACCTGATCGGAGCGGCCATTCACCCCCATCAGCGGGTCGTTCGTCAGGCTATCCCAAAGCGTCGCCTCCGGGTCGAGCGCGCTGCGGGTTTGGTCGAAAACCGCCATCTCCAGCCCGGTGCCATGGGTGACACTGCCGGTATCGGGCGCAAGCTGCCCCGTCAGGATGTTCAGGAGCGTGGTTTTGCCCGCGCCATTGGGGCCGACAAAGCCGATCCGGTCGCCGCGCAGGATGCGAAGATCAAACGGCTTCAAGATGAGCTTCTCGCCGTAACTCTTTGAAATACCTTTGGCCTCGATCACCCGCTTGCCTGATTGCGGACCCGCCTCAAGCACCATCCCCGCCGCGCCTTGCCGTCGGATCATATTCGCCCGTTCGGCGCGGAGATCACCCAAGGCGCGGACCCGCCCCATATTGCGCTTGCGCCGGGCAGAGATGCCTTCGACGGCCCAACGTGCTTCGGCTTTGATCTTGCGGTCGAGCTTGTGGCGGGCGAGATCTTCCTCTTCCCAGGTCTTATCGCGCCAGGCCTCGAAATGCGCGAAGCCCTTTTCCTGTCGCCGCACCTTGCCGCGATCAACCCAAAGCGTGGCGCGGGTCAGCGCGGTCAGAAACGCCCGGTCGTGAGAGATCAGCACATAGGCCGTGCGGGTCTGCGCCAGTTCGGCTTCCAACCAACGGATCGCCTCAATGTCGAGATGGTTGGTCGGCTCATCAAGCAGCATCAGCTCCGGCGCTTCGGCCAAAAGCTTGGCCAGCGCCGCACGCCGCCGCTCACCGCCCGAGGCCTGGGCCACATCGGCCTCAAGCCGCAGTTTCAGCCCGGTCGCCGCCGCCTCGACCCGCCAAGCCTGGTCGGGGCCAAGATCGCTCAACGCATAATCGCCGAGGGTTGCATAGCCCTCAAAATCCGGCTCCTGCTCCATATAGCCCGTATGGGTGCCCGGCGGCAGAGTCCGGGTGCCTTGGTCGGGTTCAACAAGACCCGCCATGATCTTGAGAAGTGTGGATTTTCCCGACCCATTCCGACCGACAAGCGCCACCCGGTCGCCCTCTTGCACGACCAGATCGAGCCCGGAAAAGACCGGGTCGCCGCCGAAGGTCAGCGAGATATCATTGAGCTGTAACAGAGGTGCGCGCGCCATGCCTGCCAGCTATTTGCCGCGCGCGCTGAGGTCAAGATGTCAGTTGCCGAGCATCCATTCGCCCTCTGGCCAAAACGCGTGATAGGCAAAGGCAAACATCACGTCATGGGGCATATCGGCACCCGCCGCATCCCGCACCCGGATCATCCCTACATCGCGGCCCGCGCCAATATTTTCGGTGTCGAGCGCCGAGGCTTTGCCGGCTTCCCAGGTGATCGTCACCCCGGCTTCTGTCACCTCTTCGACCTCGGCCAGACGCTGCATCGGCCAGGCACGGTCGCCCACCCGGATCACCCGGGCCAGCGGCTCGATCCCATGCGGCGGCATCTCGCCATCATAAAGGAACGGGCGCGTGGAACTGTCATAACCGACATAAGGGTTCCGCCCATAGGGCCGCCGCCAATCCGGCTCATCCATCACCAGACCATCCGGATTGCGGTCGCGAAACTCGGCGAAGCTCTCCATCCAGCTTGGCAGTTCGATGAGATCGGTGCCGGTCATCTCGCCGACAATCCCCTCGCCAATCGCTTGCTGCCACCAGCTTTCGGTTTCGCGGTCATACATCACCATATCGGAATGGCGCAGATTGCCCGAGACGCCAAAAGACAACACCCGCCCGTCGACGCGCCGATCAAAGGTGATCGCGGAATTGCACAACGGGCAGAAGGTCACGGCAACCGGAATCCCGCCCACCTCATCATTCACGATCTCATGCCAGGTGAGATAGCGGATCGGATAGGCGCGCGGCGTATCGCCTTCAAATTCCAGGGTAATCACCGCCTCCATATCACCGATCCGAGTCTCATCGGCGGCAGCGATGAAGCGTGGATCATCAAGCGCCGGGATCCCATCCCGCCCCGGCCCACCAGAGCGAATTTCGTCGAGATCGACCGAGCGGGTTTCAAAATCCGTATTCGGCCATTCCACGCGCATCATGACCGATTGCGCGGCGAGGGGAAGCGCCAGCGTGGCGGCGCAGAGAAAGGCGGCAAGCGGGGCAAAGCGCATGAGAAGCTCTCCTGGTCCAGGTCCATAAACCCTGCCAGAGAGACGGCGCATCGCCTAGCCCCGCTCACGGTCTCGTGTCAGTCGGTGACCCGCACCGCCGTCATCCGGTCCGGCTCGCCAATCACCGCGCCATTGCGCCCGGTGCCGCGTTTGATCGCATCAACGATCTCCATCCCTTCGACGACCTCACCCACCACGGTGTATTGGCCGTTCAGCTGTGGGGTCGATCCGAACATGATGAAGAACTGACTGTTTGCACTGTCCGGGTCATTGCTGCGCGCCATGCCGATGATGCCGCGCTCAAACGGGCGGTCTGAGAATTCGGCGGGCAAGTCGGGGTAGCTCGACCCGCCCCGCCCGGCATAGCGCATATCCTGCCCCATTCGGCCAAATTCCACGTCGCCAGTCTGCGCCATGAACCCATCAATCACGCGGTGGAACACAACGTTTTCATAGGCGCCTTCGGCGGCCAGCGTGCTGATCCGCTCCACATGCTGCGGCGCCAGATCTTCGAACAGGTCGATGACAATCGTGCCCTCGGCCTCCCCCGCCACGTCGATCTCCAGCCCGCTGGCCAGCGCCGGGCTGGCCAAGAGGGACAGTGCCAAAGCCAGCTTACGCATCAGCCGCCACTTTCACGGAGATCATTTTGTCAGGGTTCGCAGGCGGCTCGCCCCGCGTGATCGCGTCCACATGCTCCATCCCTTCGATGACGCGGCCATAGACGGTGTATTGGCCGTTCAAGAAGTGGTTGTCGCTGAAATTGATGAAGAATTGGCTGTTGGCCGAGTTCGGGTTCTGCGACCGCGCCGCGCCAAGTGTGCCCCGATCGTGGGGCAGCTTCGAGAACTCCGCCGGCAGATCGGGTTTGTCGGAGCCGCCGGTGCCCGCCATCCGCAGATTGCCGCCCTCTTTGCCATTGGCCACATCGCCGGTCTGGGCCATGAAGCCCTCGATTACCCGGTGAAACACCACCCCGTCATACTCCCCGCGCGGGCCAGCTCTTTCATCCGTTCGCTGTGTTGCGGTGCCACATCGGGCATCAACTCGATGGTGACGGTGCCGCCCGTGAGTTCCATCAGGATGGTGTTTTCGGGGTCTTTGATCTCGGCCATTTGGCGCTCCTATCCTCTAAGGTCGGAGCGGACCCTACTGCGCTCGGCTGGAAAGGAAAAGCGCCTAACGCGGGAACTTGCCCAAGAGCGCCTGATGCACCGCGGGCGGCACGAAATGCGAGACATCGCCCTTCAGCCGCGCAATCTCTTTGACCAGCTTCGAAGCGATGGCCTGCCGGTCGGCTTCGGCCATGAGGAACACAGTGGTGATCTCGGAATCAAGCTTCCGGTTCATCCCAACCATCTGAAACTCATACTCAAAATCAGCCACGGCACGCAGACCGCGAATGATGATCCCGGCCCCCACATCCTTGGCGCAATCTATCAACAGATTCTCGAAGGGATGCACCACGATCTCGGTGCCCATCTTTGCCGACAGGGTGGCACATTCCGCTTCCACCATCGCGACACGCTCTTCCAAGGTGAAAAGCGGGCCCTTGTCGCGATTGATCGCCACCCCGATCACCAAACGGTCAACCAGGGTACAGGCCCGGCGGATGATGTCGATATGCCCCAATGTGATAGGGTCAAATGTGCCTGGATAAAGACCTACACGCATAGCCCGCCGTCCCTCTTCTCGGTCATTGGTGCCAACGCAACATTATTGCGCACGCCTTGTCCACCCCCTGCCAGCAGAACCATCGTCAGTTGTCAGGCGTCACAGCCCAAGCGCATCAAAAAAGACGAAAAAACAATGCGCCGCAGGCGCGCAATTTGGTCATAGGCGCGGCCTCGAGGACAGGTCAGAACCCCTTGATCATGCCTTCCAACGCCTCTTTCTCCATCGACAGCTTGCTGAGCTGCGCCTTGACCACATCGCCGATGGAGATCAGCCCGATCATCTCGGCCCCCTCCATCACCGGCATGTGACGGAACCGGCCCTGGGTCATCTTCGCCAGCACCTCATCGGAAGTTTCATCGGCAGCGCAGGAGACAATTTCCGACGTCATCATTGCGTCAACCCGGTCTGTCAAACAGGACGGGCCGCGCGCGCCCAGTTCCCGGACGATGTCCCGTTCCGACACGATCCCCGCCACCGCTTTGCCATCCGGCGAGACCACAAGCGCCCCAAATCTCTTTTGCGACAAGATTTCCGCCACCTGTGCGACGGTTGTGCCAGGCTGGATCGTCTCCACACCTGTCGTGGGTTTGCTTTTGAGAATCTGCTGGACGAGCATGGGCGCCTCCCTTCAATTGATCACTCGGTTGTCGCGTCCCTTGACCTCAGCGTCCTCTGGATCACCCTTTAGTGTCAAGCAGATGTGTTGCCGCGTGAGCTGTCTCTTGCTTGACAACGACCGCCTCAAGACGCGCGATCTCGCGCCGAATCCCTTGGCCTAAGAGATCGGCGAAGCGCTGCAACCGGCGATCTCTCAAAGCTTGCGCATGGCGGATCAGCCAAAAAGACCGGGTCAATGACACCGCGCCCGGCAAAACACGGATCAGCTCTGGCGCTGCTGGAAGCGCGAAATCATGCACCACGGCCAGCCCCGCTCCGGCACGGGCCCAGTTCAGTTGCACCGACACCGAGTTTGACGTGAGCGGCACCTTTGTCAGGCCAAGCTCTGCCAGATAATCCAGTTCCGCATCGAAAATCATATCAGGGATATAGCCAATCATCCGGGCACCGCTGAGATCGGATCGCTGAGCGGGCCGGCCATGTTCGGCAAGCCAAGCTCCGGATGCCGCGAGCGACAGGCGATAATCGCTCAATTTCTCGGCCTTGAGCCGGGTGGTCCGAGGCCGCGATACTGCAATCGCCAAATCCGCCTCCCGACGGCTGAGATCGACAACGCGTGGCAAGGCCAAAATCTGCACTTCAAGTCCCGGATGGGCGTCGCAAATCTCGGCGCAGACCTGCGGCAATAGATAATTCGCGCATCCATCTGGCGCGCCGATGCGGATCGTGCCCGACAGGCCCTCGCCGGCCCCGGTCAGATCGCTCAGCCCTGCACCAAGCGCGGTTTCGGCCTCTTCGGCGGCGGGCAAAAGCCGGGCGCCCGCCTCGCTCAGGCCATAGCCCTGCGGTGACTTCAGAAACAAATCCGCCCCGAGCCGGGCCTCCAATCTGGCGATCCGTCGCCCCACCGTCGCCGGGTCCATCCGGAGCGTCTTGCCCGCCCCGGTCAGGCTCTCGGCCCGGGCGACGGACAGGAAAATCCGCAAGTCATCCCAATTCTGCATCCAGTTCATCCTTGCATTTTTGCAAAACGCTTTTGAGAACCTGCCTCTTTTCCGGGCAGCTTTGCAAGGCTACGCTCCGCGCGAGCGCCATAAGGAGGATGAGAGATGGAAGAGCTGAGCCACTGGATCAACGGCAAGCATGTCAAAGGCACATCCGGCCGATTTGCCGATGTGATGAACCCCGCCACGGGCGAGGTGCAGGCCAAGGTGCCGCTTGCCTCCAAGGCCGAGTTGGACGCCGCCGTGGCCGATGCCGCCGCCGCACAACCCGCTTGGGCCGCGATGAACCCGCAGCGCCGCGCGCGGGTGATGATGCGCTTCGTGGATCTTCTGAACCGCGATATGGACAAGCTGGCCGAGGCGCTTTCGCGCGAACATGGCAAGACGATCCCGGATGCGAAAGGCGACGTGGTGCGTGGCCTGGAAGTGGTCGAGTTCTGCATCGGCGCGCCGCATCACCTGAAAGGGGAATTCACCGACAGCGCCGGTCCTGGCATCGATATGTATTCCCTCCGCCAGCCGCTTGGTGTCGCCGCGGGGATCACCCCGTTCAACTTCCCGGCAATGATCCCAATGTGGAAAATGGCCCCGGCGCTGGTCTGCGGTAACGCCTTCATCCTGAAACCCTCAGAGCGTGACCCCTCCGTGCCGCTGATGCTGGCCGAGCTGCTGAAAGAAGCGGGTCTGCCCGATGGGGTGTTGCAGGTGATCAATGGCGACAAGGAAAGCGTCGACGCGATCCTGGACAACCCGACGATTGCCGGTGTGGGCTTTGTCGGCTCCACCCCGATCGCGCAATATATCTATGCGCGCGGCTGTGAGAATGGCAAACGGGTGCAGTGTTTCGGCGGTGCCAAGAACCACATGATCATCATGCCCGATGCCGATCTGGACCAGGCGGCGGATGCGCTGGTGGGCGCAGGATACGGGGCGGCGGGCGAACGCTGCATGGCGATCTCGGTCGCGGTGCCGGTTGGCGAAGAGACCGCGGATCGGTTGATTGAGAAGCTGGTGCCCAAGGTCGAAGCCCTCAAGATCGGGCCCTATACTGCGGGCAATGATGTGGATTTTGGCCCTGTGGTGACAGCAGCGGCCAAGGCGAATATCGAACGTTTGGTGCAGACCGGTATCGACCAAGGCGCAGAACTGGTCGTCGACGGGCGGGACTTCAAACTGCAAGGCTACGAGGATGGCTATTTCGTCGGCGCGCATCTTTTTGACCGCGTGACCACCGATATGGACATCTACAAGACCGAGATTTTCGGGCCGGTCCTGTCGACGGTGCGGGCGAAGACCTATGAAGAGGCCATCGGCTATGCGATGGACCATGAATACGGCAATGGCACCGCGATCTTTACCCGCGATGGCGATACGGCGCGGGATTTTGCGAACCGGATCAATATCGGGATGGTCGGGATCAATGTGCCGATCCCGGTGCCACTGGCCTATCACACCTTTGGTGGCTGGAAAAAATCGGGCTTCGGCGATCTGAACCAGCATGGGCCGGATGCGTTCCGGTTCTACACCCGGACCAAGACCGTTACGGCCCGCTGGCCTTCGGGGATCAAAGAAGGCGGCGAGTTCACCATTCCAGTGATGGAGTGAGATGAGGGTTTGCGCCGGGCTGACGCCCGTCGCCAGGGGGCGCGCGGCTTCGCCGCGCGCCCCTTTTCTGTCTAGCTGACCGGGCCGATCAACAGCGCTTTGCGGATCATCTCGGCGGCCGGACGATAGAAATTCCGATGATCCCAGTATTCATTATGGGACGCCGGGTTCCAGGAGGTGAAGAGGTTGCCAACATTGATCCAGGCATCCCACAACTCTCCCGCGTTGATCATGGCTTCGTATTGTGGCCCCGCCGGGCCAAGCGGCATGCCCAACACATCGTCCTTGTCGTTGAGGTTCTCCCACCAGGGCGTTAGGCGTTTGTCTGCTGGTATTCGGGTTCCCGGGCGTTTGATCGGGCGGACCTGATCCCTCGGATAAGCGAAGGTGAAGACCGGAATATTGCAGCCGAAGGTCAGAAACCCAGCCATCGTCTCAAAGCGCTGAAACGCGGAACGGCCCTGCACCCAAGGCGCACCAAGCGCCATGGCTTTCTGCATATCATAGATGTAATTCGACATGATGTGCCCACCAAGCGAATGGGCAAAGATCAGAAGCGGGGTCGTCCCGCCCGCCACGGTTTCGAGATTTTCGAGCGCATCCTCCACCCGGCCATGGATCCGCTGATAAATATCGGTCGGATTATCGCTGACCTTTCGATACGACGCCGCATCGGCCAACCGATGCATGACGAACTCCCGGGCCCAAAGCCAACGGGCCTCCCCCTCCAGCCCTTCTTCGACATATTTGTCCTGTCGGCTTTGCAGAATATCGGCCCAGAAGATCTCCCGCCACGCCACCCGGCCATCCCATTCCTCAGGCGCCATATAGCCGCGCAGCGCCCGGTAAAGCCCGGCAGAGAAGCTGATCGCATCGGGGTCTTGCGGCGTCTCACCTTGGCTGCCCATACCGTGGATGACAGCTATCGCGACGCGGGTGTCGGACATCGGAAAGCCTCCTCGATCATTAAAAAATCATATGGCTGCAATCGCGTTAATCTAAGGAAGTCTCGCCGAATTGTGGGCTTCGGGCAACAGCGTGGGCCGCGAAGAGCGAAATCCTCTGACAATCGCGTGAGATAGCTGCTCAGGCGTTGCCAGATCGGCCCGCTCGGACCACATGGCGCGCAAGAGACGATCAGATTTCGGGAGACAGGAATGAGCCATTTCAAAATGACCCGTCGCAGCATGGTTCTGGCCAGCGGCGCCACATTGGCCACACCGATGCTGGCTTTGGCCGAGACGCCAGCCCCCGCCTTGCGCGCAGATGCCGAAGCCCGGCGGAACCTGTCCTCCTTTCGCTCGCAGAACTGGCAGGACCATTTCGAACGTCTCGACCGTGTGACGATCCTGGCCGATATGGAAAGCCGCGCGGTGCATTATTGGAGCGCTGACGGCACCGACTACCGGCTCTACCCCTCGTCGATCCCGCTCACCGAGGAACTGACCCGGCGCGGCTATACCGAAGTGGTGCGCAAACGCGTCGGCCCCGACTGGACGCCCACCGCATCGATGCGCGAGCGCGACCCGTCCCTGCCTGCTTATATGCCACCCGGCCCCGACAATCCGCTTGGCACCCATGCCCTCTATCTGACCTGGCCCGCCTATCTGATCCATGGCACCCATGACACGCGCAAGATCGGGCGGCGGTCCTCGTCGGGCTGTATCGGGCTTTTCAACGAACATATCGCGGAGCTGTTCGCGTTGACCCCCACGGGCGCACAGGTCCGCCTGCTCTGAGGCCAGTCGCGGTTTTACTGGACGGGCGGCCATCGGGTCGGGCAGCATGGGTGCACTTTTGACGTGCATTCAAAGGATATTGCGATGACCATTTCCACGCGACGCCAGTTTCTGCAACTCTCCACCGGGATCTTGGCGGCCCCTGCCCTGATCAGATCGGCCAATGCCGCCGGGCATGTGCGCCTGCCGGTGACAATCCAGAATTTCGCCTTTGCCCCGGCTGATGTCGAACTTGGCGCAGGCGATTTTGTCGTCTTCACCAATGCCGATGGCGCGCCCCACACCGCCACAGCGAATGATGGGTTTTTCGACAGCGGGCGTTTGAACCAAGGCGACAGTTTCGAAGTGCGGATGACCGACGCGGGCGAGTTCACCTATTTCTGCCAACTCCACCCCAATATGACCGGTGTGATCCGCGTGACCTAACCCGGCTTGCCAGATGACGCCTCCCGGCCCACACTCGGGGCCGGGAGGGCCGTCATGGCGGACAGCAAATTCTCTTTGGGGATCGAGGAAGAGTATCTTCTGGTCGATCTGGACACACTCGATCTGGCCGTTGCGCCCGAGGCCTTGATGACGGCCTGCAAAGCGGAATTGGAAGGCCAGGTCAGCCCCGAGTTCCTACAATGCCAGATTGAGATCGGCACCCAAGTCTGCGCCGATATCGCCGCCGCGCGGGAGGATCTCAAACGCCTCCGATCTTGCGTTGCAACCCAAGCTAAGGCCCATAATCTCGCGCCCATTGCCGTCTCCTGCCACCCGTTTGCCGACTGGAAGGATCAGCAGCATTCCGATGGCGACCGGTATCAGACCCTCGCCCGCGATCTGGCCGGGGTCGCCCGGCGGATGCTGATCTGCGGCATGCATGTGCATGTGGGGATCGATGACGAAGACCTGCGCAATGACCTGATGGGTCAACTCAGCTATTTCCTGCCCCATCTATTGGCGCTCTCAGCCTCCTCCCCCTATTGGCAGGGGCAAGATACCGGGCTCGCTTCCTATCGGCTGACGGTGTTCGACAACCTGCCGCGGACCGGCCTGCCGCCCTTATTCGACAGTTGGTCCGACTATCAACGCTCGGTGCAGGTGATCATTGATCTGGAGTTGATCGAGGACTCGACCAAGATCTGGTGGGATCTGCGCCCCTCGCACCGATTCCCGACTTTGGAAACCCGGATTTGCGATGTGCAGCCCCGCCTGGAGCATACGCTGTCTCTTGCCGCATTGATCCAGTGCTTGGCCCGCATGCTGACCCGGCTGCGGCAGAAAAACCAACGCTGGCGGCTCTATGATGGCTTTCTGATCGGCGAAAACCGTTGGCGGGCGCAGCGCTATGGCCCGTCTGAAGGTCTGATCGATTTTGGCCGCCGGGCGGTGGTGCCCGTGGCCGAACTTTTGGATGAAATCATCGATTTGGTGGCGGAAGACGCCGAAGTCTTGGGCTGTTCCAATGAACTCGCGGCCGCGAAAGACATCCTCACAGGCGGCACCAGTGCCGACCGACAACGCGGCGTCTACGCGGCGTCGCAAGAGACCGGCAAATCCCATGACGAGGCGATGCGCGATGTGGTGCGGCATTTGATCGAGGAATTCCACGCCGATCTGTGACGGGTTGCAATAGTGCTGCAACAATCGTTAATTAAACAAGCGTTCAATTCATCCGGGGAGGGAGCCGATGGACTTCGCATTGTCCGAGGAACAAGACGCCATTTTCGACATGGCCAAAGCGTTTGGTGACGAGCATATCGCGCCTTTTGCACAGGCTTGGGAGAAGGATGGCATCATCCCGAAAGAGCTTTGGCCCCGCTTGGCCGAGCTTGGCTTCGGCGGCCTTTATGTCTCGGAAGAGAATGGCGGCTCGGGCCTGACAAGACTGGACGCGACACTGGTTTTTGAGGCGCTATCGATGGCCTGCCCGTCGGTCTCGGCCTTCCTGTCGATCCACAATATGTGCGCCGCGATGGTCGAGAAATTTGGCGATGACGCGTTGCAGGCGCGCTTCCTGCCCGGCGCGATCAGCATGGAAACCTTCTTCGCCTATTGCCTGACCGAGCCTGGCTCCGGCTCCGACGCGGCGGCGCTGAAAACCCGGGCCGAGCGCACCAATGATGGCTATCGGATGACCGGCACCAAGGCGTTTATCTCCGGCGGCGGCTATGCGGACGCCTATATCGTGATGTCGCGCACCGGCGAGGATGGCCCGCGCGGCATCTCCTCGATCATCGTCGAAAACGGCGCCGAGGGCCTCAGCTTTGGCGGGTTGGAAGAGAAAATGGGCTGGCGCTCGCAGCCGACGCGGCAGGTCCAGTTGGACGATTGCCACGTTCCGGCCGGGAATTTGCTTGGCGAAGAGGGAAAAGGTTTCACTTATGCGATGATGGGTCTTGACGGCGGCCGCCTCAACATCGCGGCCTGTTCCTTAGGCGCCGCGCAGGCCGCGCTTGACGCGACACTTGCCTATATGGGTGAGCGGAAAGCCTTCGGCAAATCCATCGACCAGTTCCAAGCGCTGCAATTCCGCCTGGCCGATATGGAGATCGAGCTACAGGCCGCCCGCGTGTTCCTACGCCAAGCGGCGTGGAAACTGGACAATGGCAGCCCGGATGCCTCGAAGCATTGCGCCATGGCGAAGAAATTCGTCACCGAAGCGGGCAGCCGGATTGCGGATCAATGCCTGCAACTGCATGGCGGCTATGGCTATCTGGCCGATTATGGCGTCGAGAAGCTGGTCCGCGATTTGCGCGTGCATCAGATTCTGGAAGGCACCAATGAGATTATGCGGGTAATCACGGCGCGGCATATGTTGGCAGAGCGCGGGTGACAGCTTGCGCAGCCCGGTTTCTTACAAGAAACCGGGCGCGACAGAGGTAGAATATGAACGACGACATCCACATCCGCATCGAAGGCAAAGCCGGGCGGATCACCCTGGCCCGGCCTGCGGCGTTGAATGCGCTGACCTATGAGATGTGCCTGGCAATCGACGCCGCCCTGATCACCTGGGCGGAGACCCCGGCGGTCGAGATGCTGATCCTTGATGCCGAGGGGGATAAAGCCTTCTGCTCCGGCGGTGATATTGCCGAGATGTATGCCACTGGCACCGCTGGCGATTACAGTTATGGCCGCAAGTTCTGGGCCGATGAATACCGAATGAATGCCCGGATGTTCGATTTCCCGAAGCCGGTGGCGAGCTTCCTGCAAGGCTTCACCATGGGGGGCGGCGTCGGTGTCGGCTGCCACGGCTCGCATCGGGTCGTCTGCGAAAGCAGCCAGATCGCGATGCCCGAGGTTGGGATTGGTCTGGTCCCCGATGTGGGTGGCTCGCTGATCCTCGCCCGGGCGCCAGGGCGGGTTGGCGAATATCTCGGCACCACCGCCACGCGCATGGGGCCCGGGGATGCGATCTTCGCGGGTTTTGCCGACTATTATATCCCGCGCGAGGCGTGGGGGCCGCTGATCGAGACGCTTTGCGAGACCGGAGACTGGGACGAGATTGATCGAAGCGCCCTGCCGGCCCCGGAAAGCCCACTTGCCGCGTTGCAGCCTGAAATCGACAATGTCTTTGCCGGTGGCACCCTGCGGGACATCTTGAACCTGCTCCACCAGACCGATGGCGATTTCGCCACCGAAGCGCTGAAAAAACTGGAAGCGCGGCGCACCTCTCTCTGTCGCATCGGCGGTCGAGCTGGTGCATCGTGCGCGGACGCGGGATGATATCCGCCATGCTTTGACGCAGGAATACCGCTTCACCGCGCGCTCGATGGAGAAAGGCGACTTCCTCGAAGGCATTCGCGCGGCGATTATCGACAAGGACAAGAGCCCCAAATGGCGCCATGACGCGTTGGACGCGGTCGGCGTGGCCGATGTCAGCGCTATGCTGCTGCCGCTTGGGGCGGATGAGCTCAAATTCTGAGGGGAGACGGATGATGAATATCGGCTTTATCGGCTTGGGCAATATGGGTGCGCCCATGGCGGCCAATCTGGCGGCGGCGGGCCATACGGTAACCGGTTTTGACCTTGTGGCCGATTGCCCCGACGGCGTAACCCCTGCCGACAGCGCGGTGGAGGCGGCGGCGGGCCGGGACGTGGTCATCACGATGCTGCCCAATGGTGCGATCCTGCGCCGGGTGGCCGATGAGATTCTGCCCGCCATGGCGCCCGGCGCAGTTTTGGTCGATTGCTCAACCGTTGAGGTCGACGCGGCCCGTGATGTCGGCGCGGCGGCGGAGGCGGCCGGGCTTGGCTTCGTCGATGCGCCTGTCTCCGGCGGGGTTGGCGGGGCCGCAGCGGGCACCCTGACCTTCATGGTCGGCGGCAGCGATGACGCCTTTGCCACCGCCACCCCGCTTTTTGAGATCATGGGGCAGAAAGCCGTGCATTGCGGCGGCGCGGGCAATGGTCAGGCCGCGAAGATCTGCAACAACATGATCCTGGGCGTGACGATGATCGCCACCTGCGAGGCCTTCGCGCTGGCCGACAAACTAGGGCTCGACCGGCAGGCGATGTTCGATGTGGTCTCCACCTCCTCGGGCTATAGCTGGACGATGAATGCCTATTGCCCCGCGCCGGGCGTCGGGCCGCAAAGCCCTGCCGATAATGACTACCAGCCCGGCTTCGCGGCCGAGTTGATGCTGAAAGACCTGCGGCTCAGCCAACAGGCCGCCGATGCGGCGGATGCCGATACGCCGATGGGTCAGGCAGCGACATCGCTTTATGAGACCTTTGTGGAAACCGAAGGTGGCGAGGGCAAAGATTTCTCCGCCATGCTGCCCCGGTTTGAGGCGCGTGGGCGCGGCTAGGTCGGACCCGCCCGCAACACCAGATCGAGCTGCTGATAGCTCATTTCCATACCCTCGGTCATGCCGGTCGCCAGTGCGGTCTGCATCGCCTCGGGCGTTTCGTATGCGATCCGGGTGGTAACCACGGTTTCATCCGCGACTTCGGCAAAGACCAGCGTGCAGGTGCAAAACCCCATCTCTCCGCCAAGGCTGCCCGGGTCGTAATACTGCGTTTCGACCAGGCGTTCGGGCGCCACCACTTCTAGAAATGTGCCGTGAAAGCCGAACCGCGCGTCTTCCGTCTCGCTCCGCCATTCCCACCGATAGGCCCCGCCCACCCGCAGGTCCATCTCGCAAAGCGGCATGGTCCAGCCCGGCGGGCCAAGCAACCAGCGCTGCATCAACTCTGGTTCGGTGAAGGCGCGAAAGACCAGATCGCGCGGGGCGGCGAAGCGGCGGGACACCTCGATCTCCGTGGCGCTGATCTCCCGGATTTGGGCCGTGTAAACCGTCATGAGGCCTCTCCTTTGCCCTGCAACTCCGCCAGAAGCCCATCCAGCCGGGCATAGTTTTGTTCGAATGCGGCGCGGGTTTCTTCCAGCCAATCGCGGGCCGGGGTCAGCGCCTCGGCCTTCAACACGCGTGGGCGCGATTGGCCGGCCACCCGCGTGCCGATCAGCCCCGCCTCTTGCAACACTTTAAGATGGCGCGACACGGCCGGTTGGCTGATCTCAGACAGCGCCATCAGTTGGGTCACCGTCGCCTCGCCTTCGGCCAAGCGGGCCAGAATGGCGCGGCGGGTTGGATCAGACAAAGCCGAAAAGGTGCGGTCGAGCTGCATGGCGGCCTCCAAACATAGATGGCATCTTATATAACAAATTCTCTATGTAATGCAAACCCCGCCCGCAGACGAAAATGTAAAGAAGATTTACTTTTCGACATCCACCCCCTTGCGTCGCGCTTCGGCGATGCCATATGAGTTAATGTGATTAACATTAACATCCACACGCACTCAAAAGGAGCCCCAGTGATGACCACCACCACCGCCGCCCCTGTCGAAACCGCCCAAGGCTGGCTTTCGCGATCCGAGGCATGGCTAGACAGCAAAGGCAAAGGCGCTTGGATCGCCTTCATGGTCCTTGGCTTTATCTTCTTCTGGCCGATCGGCCTCGCCCTTCTGTTCTATATGATCTGGAGCAAACGCATGTTCAACGGTTCCTGCAAATCCCGCCGCCACGCCCATATGCACGGGAATAAGTTCCGCAGCTCGGGCAACACCGCCTTCGACAGCTACAAAGCGGACACGCTGCGCCGGTTGGAAGAAGAGCAGAGCGCCTTTGAAGAGTTCCTGCAGCGCCTGCGCGATGCCAAGGACAAGGCCGAGTTCGACCAGTTCATGGAAGACCGGTCCAAGGCGAAGCCGGTTGAAAACGGCGAGCCGACAGAAGCCTGATCGAGCAACGCCTGATGCGGCCCCCCTTCCCCCCAAGGGGGCCGCATATCTTTTACCCAGCCCCGGATTTGCTCCGGCGTTTCGTAAGGATCAGACAAGATGACGACCGACAGTGAGCACAGCTTCGACCAAGACCACCACCAGGACCGCGGATCGACGCTGATCCCCCTTCCCGTCCAAATCCTCACCATCATCTTTTATGCCGGTTTCGCGATCTCCGTCTCCATCGTCGCAATGGCGCTGTTTGGCATCATCGGCGTTGTCCTGGCCGCGCTCTTTGCCTGGCAATGGGGCCGCCTCCCGGCGCTCAATGGCCGGAACACGCCGCCGCAACCAATCGAATGGTTGCGCCCAAGCGTGCCTGAACCCGGTCCGAAAACCAGCGGCAATGCCAGTTTCGATGCCTATCGCGACGCGCTGATGCAACGGCTTGAGAAGGAACAGACCGATTTCGAAGGCTTCCTGACCCGACTGCGCGAGGCAAAAGACAAATCCGAATTTGACCGGTTCCTCGACGACCGTGCCACGGCACGTCGCGAGGCGCGGGAGGCTGGTGCCACAACTCCGGCCTAAACCGCCCGCGCGGCCCTGTCCGTCCACCAACGTATGGGGTCGCGCATCTCAAAACCCCTTTTCAAGAGGCCTTAGACACGCCATGACTCCCGCCATGACCTCCCGTTTACCCGACCCGCATTATCAGGCCGTGTTTTACAGCGGCGTCCCGGCCAAGCGGTTCTTTGCCTGGTTGATCGACGTGGTGATCATCACCCTCATTACAGTCATGCTCGGCCTGGTCACGCTGACCCTTGTTTTCTGGATCTGGCCGTTGGTGTATCTGATCGTCAGCTTCCTCTATCGCAGCGCCACCATCGCTGGCGGATCCGCCACGATTGGGATGCGGATCATGAACATCCAACTCCGTGGATCGACCGGCGCGCGCCTTTCCGGCGGCGAGGCGATCATTCACACCCTGGCCTATCTCACCTGTGCCGCCTTCGCGATCCCGCAACTGATCTCACTGGTGCTGATCGTGATCGGCGACAAGCACCAAGGTTTGCATGATCTTTTGATAGGATCGGCGATGATCAACCGCCCGCGCTAAACCATCAGCGTTAACACTTTAAAAACCAGTTGCCCCTATGGGGCAGCTGGTGCAGGCTTTGTTCATAAACGCGAACAACTTAGCCGCTGGATATGCGCCACACCCTTCCGATTGCGCCCCAATTCTACGTCACTGCCCCGCAGGCCTGCCCGTATCTCGACGGGCGGCGGGAGCGGAAGCTGTTCACCGCTTTGCAAGGTGAACATGCGGGCAAACTGAATGATGCGCTGTCGAAGCAAGGCTTTCGCCGCTCGCAGAATGTGCTTTACCGCCCGTCCTGCGCCGATTGTTCCGCCTGCCTCTCCGCGCGCATTCGCGTAGCCGATTTCGAGCCGTCGAAAAGCCAACGCCGTGCGATCCGGCGCAACGCCCACTTGGCCCGCACCGCGCGCTCGCCCTGGGCCACCGAAGAGCAATACGCGCTTTTCCGCGATTACCTCGACAGTCGCCATGCCGATGGCGGCATGGCCGATATGGATGTGTTCGAGTTTGCCGCGATGATCGAGGAAACCCCGGTCCGCTCCCGCGTTGTGGAGTACCGCAACCGCGACACCGAAGATTTGACCGCCGTTTGCCTGACTGATGTGCTCGATGACGGGCTGAGCCTGGTTTACAGCTTCTTCCGCCCCGACCTGCCCGCGCAGTCGCTTGGCACCTATGTGATCCTCGATCATGTGGAAATCGCCCGTGAGGCGGGGCTGCCTTATGTCTATCTCGGCTATTGGGTGCCGGGCTCGGCCAAGATGGGCTATAAGGCGAAATTCTCCGGTGTCGAAATCTATATCAACGGGGCCTGGCAGGATTTGGGCGATCCGGAGCAGTATTCGGATCAGACCCATCCACTCTCGGTTGATCCGATTGCCCATCAAGTGGCCGAGATCACCCTGCCCGATATCCGGGCACCCTCGGCGATCGACTGAGATCACAGCACACTCACGTTACACATAAGACGGATGATCCGGCCCACCCAAGGCCGGTCACTCAACGCAAAAACGGGGCCCAAGGGCCCCGTTTTCATGTTCATTGCCTTCGCGCGCCTTACGGCAGCAGGTCCGGCACGATGGTAACGATCCCCGGGAAGAGCCAGAGCAGCCCGAGACCAACCACTTGGATACCCACGAACGGGATCACACCGCGATAGATATTCCCCGTCGTCACCGATTTCGGCGCGACCCCCCTGAGATAGAAGAGCGCAAAGCCGAACGGGGGTGTCAGGAACGAGGTCTGCAAGTTCACCGCGATCATGATCGTCACCCATTTCGGATCAAGCGTACCGCCATAGATTACCGGCCCCACAATCGGGATCACGATGTAGATGATCTCCAGGAAGTCCAACACGAAGCCCAGGATGAAAAGGATCAGCATCACCACCAGGAACACGATCATCTCATTGTCGAAGCTCCGCAGGAACTGCTGAATGTAATGCTCGCCGCCGAAGGAGATCAGCACCAGGTTCAGAAGCTGCGACCCGATCAAGATCGTAAAGACCATCGAAGTCACTTTCGCGGTCTCTCGCACCACCGGGCTGAGAATGTTCGAGCGGAACAGCACCCAACAGGAGAAGAGCAGACCGAAGAAGGCGAAGTGATAGGCGAACTGCGCCGCGATATAGGCCACCCAATCCTCAAACGGCACGGTTTCGCGGGTGATCCGAAGGTCGAAATTCACCCCAAGAAGGATCATGATCACCACCGCGAAGGAGGCCCAGATCACGATCTTGGATTTACCGTTTTCCTCTTTCAGCTTGCGATAGGCTGCAAGCATGATCGCCCCTGCGGCACCCAGAGCCGCCGCCGGGGTTGGATTGGTGATGCCACCGAGGATCGAGCCAAGCACCGCAACGATCAGAACCAGCGGCGGGAAGACCACGCGCAGAAGTTCATTCTGTGCCAAGCGCCCCAAGGCAGATCGGCAGCCATAAAGCGTGATCGCCATCGGGATCGCGAGGATCATGAAGGTGCCACCGGGGCTGGTCTGCGGGCCGATGAACAGAATATCCGCCAAGATCGCCAGAAGGACGCCACCGCCGCCAATGAGTAGCGGGCGCGGATCGTCGCTTGGCGACACCCCGCGCGCGATGATCAGGATCAGCGACAGAAGCACGAAGAGGATAGCGACGCCCAGACCAATCGGGGCCGCATTCGCCAGCGCCTCGACCAAGGCCGCCGCGCGTTCTTCCTCGCTAAGCTGCTCGCCTGCGCCGCCATCGGCGGCCGCACCCAAAGCGGCCCGCTCGGCAACGGCCAGATCCCAGGCCTCTTGGCCATGCAACTCGATCATCGCGCCTTGGCACTGCTCGGACACATTGGTTCGGAGGCTCGCGCCCTGGCTCGATTCTCCATAATCGGACACGCGAATGTCCTGATTGCCGACAAGCCCGACACTGCCCGCCAACACAACCGCGCCGATCAAGCCAATCGGAGCAATGAGGAACCAGGTCAACGCCTCAGAACGTGTGCGGACGGCACCATTGGCCTGGCCTTCAATCTGCACAGCCGGTGCCTTAGATGGGTTCAACATCGCGAAGCCGAACGCATACGCTCCGTAAAGCCCCGCCAAGAAGATCCCCGGCAGCAACGCCGCCTGGAACAGCGTACCAACCGAGAGAACCGCCGGTTCGCCCAAATAGGTCAACGCATCGGAACAGCCCGCAAGCTGCGCCCGGGTTTCTTGCCCGGTGGCATAGAGATCGCCCACCAGCGTTCCCAAAAGAACGATCACAATCGAGGGTGGAATGATCTGCCCCAAGGTGCCCGAGGCGGCAATCACGCCCGTGGCCAGTTCGGGCGAGTAGTTGTTGCGCAACATCGTCGGCAATGCCAGCAGACCCATCGTCACCACGGTGGCGCCAACAATCCCGGTCGAGGCGGCCAGGAAGGCGCCCACGATCACAATCGACACCGCCAAACCGCCCGGCAGCGGGCCAAAGACGCGCGCCATGCTGGTCAGAAGGTCTTCGGCGATTTTGGACCGCTCAAGCGTGATGCCCATCAGAACGAACATCAGAACCGCCAGAAGGGTTTCGATCGACTGGCCCGCGATGACGCGTTCGTTCATCCGGTTGACGATGAACGAGATATTGCGGTCCATCGCCTGTTCCCAACCGCCGATGAAGAGCGCCTCTTCGATCCGTGGCAATTCTGGGTATCGGAAGACCGATATGGATTCGCGCACCACCCCTTCGGCCACCAACGCGGCATATTCCGCCGAACTGGTGTCGATCGCCTCGTGGATCAGCAAGCCGGCGCTGTCGAGCGCCGCGATGATCGCAAATGAGATGACGCCAGCGCCGCCGATGGCAAAGGCCACCGGAAACCCGGTCATGATTCCCGCAAACAGCGTCAGGAACACAATGATCAGGCCAACCTCGACCCCATCCAATCCGAAAAGCATGATGTCGCCTTTCCCCTCCGTTGAGCGACGCGTGACGCGCCGTTCTTATCCCGTTAATCGGCGATTGCCGTCGTCGCCTTGCCTCAGGTCGAGCCCGAGTGAATGGCGTGTTCCAAATCTTCGGCCTCGTCGCCGGTTCTGTCGCGGTCCAGATATTTGCCCGCACTTTCCTCGCCCTCGACCCATTCCAGGTAGGAGCGCCAGAAGAACGCGATGGCCTGAAGGAAGACGAGAACGCAGAAGGCGACAATCAGGACTTTGAACAAGAAATACGCGTTGAAGCCGTTCGGGCTAAAACCGATGGTTTCCACGTTCCAGCGGAAAATGCGCGACTGCATCAACATCCGGTCGATGTCGCTGGTCGCCGTCACGGTCGGCGTCATCAGGTGCCGCCACATAAAGAACCAAGCATAGAGATACGTGATGGTGATCGCTGGTATCATGAAGAACAAGCAACCGAACATGTCGATCACGCGCCGGGTCCCGTGCCGCACCGCCGAATAGACCAGATCGACCCGGACATGGCCGCCCTGCACAAAGGTGTAGGACACACACAGGCAGACAACGAGCGCGTTATAGAGTTTCAGCTCTTCGCCCCACCAGCTCAGATCTTGGCTGAAGGCCGTGCCCAATGGCCCGAGCTGAATTTCCGCGACGCGGAAGATCCGCTGCAGAAACACGATCATCACTTGCTGCAGCACCATCAAAAGGCCCGCCCAGGCGGCGAAGCGTCCGACGCCATTGGCAAAGGCTTCCAGACCCCGGACACATCCCCAGAGGATCGACCGTTTCCAAAACATGCCAAGCGCGGAGAGCACCAAGAAGGTGGTGAACACGACAAAGAAGAACTCGACCGAGGCCCCATAATAGATGAAGCGCATCACCGCTTCGGGGTTGCTCCAGTTCAACCAATCTCCTGGATTGGCGATGGCAATGGCGAGATTATAAGGCGCTAACGCAATATTCTGCAGCACCCATAAAATGAAATCGATCATGCGGTGGTCCCCCGAACGTCCGCGATCGCGGCGTCCCCTATCGGATGAAGCGCAAGCAAGAGCATATTCCGCCCGGACCGACGTGATAGGCCCGGGCGGAACGGTTGGTCAGTCGCGGATCAGGCCGCGTTCACCCGGTTGCGCTGGCGCATGTATTCGCCGTCACCGAGTTCAAACCAGGTTGCCGATTCTGCCATCGAGCTGAAATAGCTCTCTGCGATCTGTGCGTAGATCGGATCACCCATGTTCTCCTCACGCACTTCCGCAGCGGCGCGACCAAAGGCATCCCATACATCCTCGGGGAATTCGCGAACCTGGACACCCTCAGCCTGCAAACGGGCCAAGGCTGCACCGTTTTCAGCAAGCGACAGCGCGAGGTTGTCGGAATAGACCGCACGGCATGCCGTATCCACGATCTCTTTCTGCTGGTCGGTCAGCGATTCCCAAACCTCGAGGTTGAAGGACAGGGTCAGAGCCGAACCCGGCTCGTGGAAGCCCGAGGTGTAGTAGGTGTTAGTCACCTCCTGGAAGCCCATCCGCTCATCCGCGTAGGGCCCGATCCATTCGGCACCGTCGATCTGACCCGAGGCCAGCGCCTGATAGATCTCACCGCCGGGGATGTTCTGAACCGAAGCACCAAGGCGACCGAGCACCTGACCACCCTGACCGGGCATCCGGAAACGCAGGCCCTGCAGGTCTTCTGCCGAGGTGATCTCGGTGTTGAACCAGCCACCGGGCTGCATCGCGGTCGAGCCGCACATGAAAGATTTCAGGTTGAACAGGCTGGCCAGTTCGTTGTGCAGGTCATGACCACCGCGGTGGTAATACCAGTTTGCCATTTCCTGACCGGTCATGCCAAACGGCACCGAGGTGAAGAAGGCGAAGGCCGGGTGCTGGTTCAGGAAGTAGTAATCGGCCGAGTGATACATGTCGGCCTGGCCGGACGACACGGCGTCGAACACTTCGAATGCGCCCACCAAGCTGCCAGCCGGCATTTTGTTGATGGTTAGGGCGCCATCGGTCATCGCAGTGATGCGATCCGCAGCCATCTGTGCCGCGTCGTCAAAGATGGCAAACCCATCTGGAACAGACGTCACAAGCGTCAGCGTACGGTTACCTTGCGCGTAAGCCGGTGCGGCCAGCGTTGTCGATGCCGCTGCTGCGCCACCGAGTGCAGACGTTCTCAGAAAAGAACGACGATCCATATGGTATCCTCCCCATTTGGAATTTCCGCCACCCCCCTCGGATAGCGGTTTTTGGTTTATGGTAGACGCACGTTAGCGAAGCCCTGCGTCACATCAAACAGTTTTCAACCCGAAATCGCCGATTTTGTCAAATTTTTTTACCAAAATCGGGTTTTCGCGGAAATTTCAACCTATGGTTGTGTGTGGTTATCGCTAACTCTCGCGGAGTCTCAAAAATTTAGTTGCTACCGTAAACGAGTCACCGAAACGGCGCAGCAAACGCGAGTCTCACCGGCTCTGACAGCAACCGAAACTCCCTTATGAGTCTCCCCTCAAACTGTCACCGGCGCATAACAGGGCCAGTGTCGAGCGAACCAGCCAGATCGTCTCGGGCACGCCGCAACCAACGGACCGCCATTGGCGAATGATCCGCGCAGTTCACGAAAACCGTCTTGCGGCCCGTCGTCAGGCTCAAGCTTCATCTCTCCATCTCAACGCGTAATGATGTGGGAGAGAGCATATGGTCAATCATTTAGGTGGTCTGTCGTTCATGCGTCGGATCACATGGCTTGGCGCCGCAATCTGGCTGTTCGGACTCTCATCACTGGCATTGGCCTGTTCAACCGTCGCCCTTGGACGCGATGCCGATCTGCGCATTGTTTATAGCTACGACCAGTCGGACAGCGGCGCGGGCATCCTTCTTCTCAACCCCGCTGGTGCCGAGCGTCGCTCAATCATGGGTGCTGCTGGCCACGTCTGGACCGCTCGCTTCGGCAGCGTGACGTTCAATCAGTTTGGGCCGGGCATGCCGACCGCCGGCCAGAACACCGAAGGCCTGGTCGTCACGCTGATGTGGAATGACGCGGTCGTGTATGGCGGGCCGCCGACCCGGCCAATCGTCAATGAATTGGAGTTCATTCAGCTGTTGCTGGACAGCGCGGCAACTGTGGAGGAGGCGCTCACGCTATTGGACCAGGTTGCCATTGTCGGGATGGTTCCGATTCACTTCTTTATGGCCGATGCCCGTGGCGACATGGCGATCCTGACGCCGCGCGACTCTGGCATAGACATACATCGCGGCCACGAGATGCCGATCCCTGCCCTGACCAATACAAGCTATGACGACCTGCTCAATGAGATCACCGTGTTTGACGGGTTTGGTGGCAACCGCCCGATCCCGCACGGATCGCACTCTGCCGTCCCGTCCAGCCTGGAACGTTTTGCCATCGGCGCAATCGCGGCGCGGGCACAAAGCGGGCCAGTTGATGATACAACTGCCATCCGCCTGCTGCAGGATCTCGCCAACCCAGTGACTCAATGGCAGATCGTGTTCTCGCCCCGCGCCGGTGAGATCCACTATCGCCTGATTGGCGAGACCCGTCTCAATCTGGTCGATCTGAATGAGGCGGATCTGACCTGCCAAAACCTTCCGATGCATTTGCACCTCGCCGCCCCGGTCACCCCGGCCCCGCTTTCGCATGAGCTGCTTACGGCGCAGCTCCAAGAGGTCCTGACTTTCTTCCCTGAAACAAGCGGGATCAGCCCGGAAGCCGCCCCAGAGATGGCAAACGCGCAATTGGCCGCGATGATGTGCCCGGAGTAAATCCGGGCCCAAATTCCATTTCCGCGCCCTGGCGACAGTTTGGCGCAGCAATATTGCGCAAAAAACTGCACGCACGACACTTTCAGAACAGATTTGGCTGTTGACGCCCCTTTCCGTCGCTCCTAATCTCGCCCCGCAACGTAAAGGAGCCTCTGGAATGCTTGGCATTCTCGTACTTGTAGGAAACACGCGCATGGGTCGGTGACGACAACCATATCGGTACCCCATGCGCCCCCGTCTCACCGGGGGCTTTTTTATGCAAACCTGACGGCCTGATAGGCAGGCGCGTGACAAAAGGACCAAAACGATGACACGTCAGATGACCGGCGCAAAAATGGTGGTTGAAGCTCTGAAGGATCAGGGCGTCGACACGGTATTCGGCTATCCCGGCGGCGCGGTCCTACCGATTTATGACGAGGTGTTTCAGCAAAACGAGATCCGCCACATCCTGGTGCGCCATGAACAAGGGGCGGTCCACGCGGCCGAGGGATATGCGCGCGCGACTGGCAAGCCTGGCGTTGTTCTGGTGACCTCGGGTCCCGGCGCCACCAATGCGGTGACCGGCCTGACCGATGCGCTGATGGATTCGATCCCGATCGTGGTTCTGACCGGCCAGGTGCCGACCTTCATGATCGGCTCCGACGCGTTTCAGGAGGCTGACACCGTCGGCATCACCCGGCCCTGTACCAAGATGAACTGGTTGGTGAAAGAAACCGACAAGCTGGCCAGCACGATTCACGAGGCGTTTCATATCGCCAGCGCCGGCCGCCCCGGCCCGGTTCTGATCGACATCCCGAAAGATGTGCAATTCGCCACCGGCAACTATACCGAAAAAGCCAAAACCAAGGTCAGCCATTATCAGCCGCGCGTAAAAGGCGATATCGACATGATCACCGCGTTGGTCGAGGCGATGGAGACGGCGGAACGCCCGCTTTTCTATACCGGCGGCGGCGTGATCAATTCCGGCCCGCAGGCCAGCACCCTGCTGCGCGAGTTGGTGGATGCCACCGGCTTCCCGATCACCTCGACCCTGATGGGTCTGGGCAGCTACCCCGCCTCTGGCAAGAACTGGCTCGGCATGCTGGGGATGCATGGTCTCTACGAGGCCAATCTGGCGATGCATGGCTGCGACCTGATGATCAATATCGGCGCGCGGTTTGACGACCGGATCACCGGACGGATCGCGGATTTCTCGCCCGGCAGCCGGAAGGCGCATGTGGATATCGACCCCTCCTCGATCAACAAAGTGATCCATGCCGATTTCCCGATCATCGGCGATGTCGGCCACGTGCTGGAGGATATGCTCAGGGTCTGGAAAGCGCGCGGGCGTAAAACCAACTCGGCCGGGCTGGCCAAATGGTGGGAGCAGATCGAAACCTGGAAGACGGTCCGCTGCCTGGATTACAAAGCCGACACCAAGGTGATCAAACCGCAATATGCCTTGGAGCGGCTTGAGGCGCTGACCAAAGACCACGACCGGTATATCTGCACCGAGGTGGGCCAGCATCAGATGTGGGCCGCGCAGTATTTGGGCTTTGAAGACCCGAACCGTTGGATGACCTCGGGCGGCCTCGGCACGATGGGCTATGGCGTCCCGGCTTCCAGTCGGGGTGCAGGTTGCCCATCCTGACGCCTTGGTGATCAATGTGGCGGGTGAAGCTTCATGGCTGATGAATATGCAAGAGATGGGCACCGCGGTGCAGTTCCGCCTGCCCGTCAAACAGTTCATCATGAACAACGAGCGCCTGGGCATGGTCCGACAGTGGCAAGAGCTGCTGCATGGGGAGCGCTATTCCCATAGCTGGTCTGAGGCGCTGCCCGATTTCGTGAAACTGGCCGAGGCGTTTGGGGCCAAGGGCATTTTGTGTTCCGACCCCGCCGATCTGGATGACGCAATCATGGAGATGATCAACCATGATGGGCCGGTGATCTTCGATTGCTTGGTCGAGAAGCATGAAAACTGCTTCCCGATGATCCCCTCGGGCAAAGCGCATAACGAGATGCTCTTGGGCGAAGCCTCGACCAAAGATGCGATTGATGCTGATGGCGCGGTGATGGTCTGAGCCTTTTGACTCAGACACCCCGCCGATCATAGATGACACACTCCGGTGGGATCCCCCACCACAAGACCGAAAGATCCCTTATGTCCCCGCTCAAAATCGAAAAAGGCGCCTCGAGCCATTCTGCCTATGACCTTCGCAGTCATATGTCGGAAGAGATTGAGACCCACACGCTGGCCGTGCTGGTCACCAACGAGGCGGGCGTCCTTGCCCGCGTCATCGGGCTCTTCTCCGGCCGCGGCTATAACATCGACAGCCTTACCGTGGCCGAGGTCGATCATGAGGGCCATCGGAGCCGGATCACGATCGTGACCTCGGGCACACCGCAGGTGATCAACCAGATCAAGATGCAGCTTGAGCGCATGGTGCCGGTGCACGAAGTGGCGGACCTTTCGGTCGAAGGGGCATTTGTCAGCCGCGAATTGGCGCTGATCAAAGTCATGGGCAAAGGCGAGGCCCGGGTCGAAGCGCTCAGGATCGCCGAGATTTTCCGCGCCAATGTGGTGGATTCGACGCTTGAAAGCTTCGTCTTCGAGATCACTGGGACACCAGACAAGATCGACGCGTTTTGCGATCTGATGCGCCCCTTGGGCGATGTCCGTCTGGCTCGGACCGGCGTGGCCGCCATCGCCCGCGGCGTCTGATCCCGCATCCGGCGCGGAACCGCCCGACAAAACGCAGCCAAAAGCAAAAACAGCGGCCCAGAACGGGCCTCCGTTTGACAACAGACTCAAAGAAAAAACCGGCGCAGCCGAGGCATAACAGCCGCGCCGGTTTCCCGTATTCATACGCCCCTCGGTGGATCGGGGATTACGAGGGGCCCATGCGTACGGTCCCCCGCGTTAACCGGCGGGAATGATGCCTGCCTCTTGCGCCGCATTCAGTTCATCGGCGTCCAGAGCGCCGCTTTCGTCCGCGTCCAGCGTGGCGAAATCGGTCTCGGTCATATCAGGCATGGCCATCAGAAGCTCGGTATACGAGACCAGCCCGTCGCCATCGGTATCCAGCGAAGAGCCTTGGCCCATCGCATAGCTTGCGGCAACGAGACCCATGACAAGCGCCAGAGCGCCGAGCCAGAGGGCAAATGTGCGGCGGCCATTGGCCTGTTGGATTTGGGGAAAGGTCATCCGTGATGTCTCCTTTGAGAACAGTTGGTGTCCGAGGACCGCCTGTTTGCGGCCCCCATGCATACCAAGACCCTCTCGACCGGCATTTCATCCCATGACCGGGACTTGCCCGGATTTTCGGCAGCCCGCCGCTAAACCCGCAGATCCGCCTCAGCAACCCGCCGCCGATCCAAACCCCGGGTCGCAAAGCCCCGCCGATGCGGCGCACCATTGAGCCAAGCGTTGCCGACAATCCGGACCGGAGATTGCAAGACCGCCCGTCGCCCCTAATCCTATGCGCCTCACTCGTGATCCCTGCCCGAGAGGCGCTATGCCCGACACCCCAGCGTTCCAATTTCCGCCAAAACCGCCCGAGCCGCGCGTGATACCAACGGACACGGCCCGCCATCTCGAAGCGCTTTTGCCTGATCTGAGACGCGTGGGCCGTCGGCTTAGTCGGACTTGGGAAGATGCCGACGATCTGGTCCAAGATACCCTTCTCAGGGTCTGGACCCGGATGGCCGACCCGGACGCGGGCGAGATTACCGATCTGCGCGCCTATGCCTTCACCGCACTGCGCAACCGCGCCCGCGCGCGCAGTCTCCCCTTCTCGGAACTCACGGCAGATCCTGGCCAAGCGCCCGAAGCCCCGGCCCGCCTCGCCTGCGCTGACACCTTGGCCGCCATCGACGCCCTGCCACCGGAGCAAGCGCAGCTGCTTCGGCTCCGCGCGATCGAAGGTCAAAGCTATGCCGAGATCGCGGCCGCCACCGGCCTGCCGATCGGAACGGTGACCTCCCGCCTGGCCCGAGGCCGCGCGGCGTTGTGCGAAAAGATGGGGCTGAGCCCGGATACGCCGGTTTCGGCCCTTCTTGATCAGGGATGAATCCTGGGCCAAGCGCCCGACAGATCACTCTGCGGTTGCGGGGCCGCCCAGCACCATCCGATAGAGAACCAACCTATGCGCGGGTCCGGCCGCATGGCCATGATCGGTAAATCCACAGCGCTGCATCAACTGGCGAGAGCGATGATTGGGAACATCGACCGACGCCACAAGTTCGGTCAAACCAAGCGTGTCGCGGGCATAATCGATAAGCGCCTCTAGCCCGCCCCGTGCCAGACCGCGCCCCCAATAAGCCGGGTCAACGGCAATAAGCGGTTCGATCTTCCCGCCCATATCCGCCGCCACCGCAATCTCAGCTGACACCGGCTCCAACCCGGCCAAACCAGCCACGCTGCCGCGGCTTGTTTCGATCACCCAGAGGCCCAGACCCCGCGCAGCCAACGCATCGCTGCGCGCCAACATATCGGCCACCGTCGCACGTGGTAGCACGATGTCATCGCAGAGGAAGCGCCGCACGTCAGGATCATGCAAAAGCGCCAGGACCGCGTTGAGATCCCCGGGCTCCGTCGGTCGCAAGCGGCCCTCTGGCAGAGAGAGGCAAGGTTTCATTGGCGTCTCATATCACAACATGACAGCGCGTTTTTATCGCATCAATGTACCAGGCCACAGTCGGAAATCACGGCTTATTCGCGACATCCGCCATGTCGCCGATGAAGAAGACGGCCAAAACGCGGACACGCCAGTCTTGTGGGCAGAATGAGCAACCGACAAAAGCGGAGGGTCCCCATGGCAGATGATTTTCGCCTCACCGGATTGGAAGATGTTCAGGCCCCGATTGAGCGGGCCCATGGGCTGCCCAATGCCCATTACACTGATCCAGCAACCATCGCCGAAGAGAACCAAGCGGTTCTGGCGACCGGTTGGGCGGGCCTGGCGGTCGGCTCGGATGTGCCTGAGGTCGGTGACGCGGTGCCGATCAGCTTTCTAGGTCAGCCCTTGCTGCTGCTCCGAGACGACAATGATCAGGTTCGGGTGTTCCAAAACATCTGCCGCCATCGAGGGATGATCCTGGTTTCCGAGCCGCGCAAGATCGAAGGCGCAATCCGGTGCCCTTATCATTCCTGGTGCTATGCCAAGGATGGCCGCCTGGTCGCCACACCCCATGTGGGCGGACCTGGGCAAAACACCCATGCGGGGATCGACAGAGCGACGCTTGGGCTGGTGGAGGTGCGCAGCCATATCTGGCGCGATGTGGTGTTTGTGAACCTCTCCGGCGAGGCCGCGCCATTCGAAGACGTTCATGCCGATCTCATCGCCCGCTGGTCTGAGTTTGACCAACCGCTGCACCATGGCGGCGCGGGCAGCAGCTTCATCTTGGAGGTGGCCACCAACTGGAAGCTCGCGGTGGAGAATTACTGCGAAAGCTACCACCTGCCCTGGATTCATCCCGGTCTGAACAGCTATTCCCGCCTTGAGGATCACTATCATATCGAGGCGGAGGGGCGGTATTCCGGCCAGGGCACTTATGTCTATCGTCAGCTGAAAGACGAGGACGGCAAGAGTTTCCCCGATTTCGACGACCTCTCCGACACCTGGGACACCGCCGCGGAATACATCGCCGTCTATCCCAATGTGCTTCTCGGCGTGCATCGCGACCATGCGTTCACCATCATTTTGGAACCGGTGGCGCACAATCAAACGCGGGAACATGTGCATCTCTATTATGCCCAGCCCGACACAGATCAGGGGCTGCGAGAGCGGAATGCAGCGCTTTGGAAAGAGGTATTCGAGGAGGACATCTTTGTTGTCGAAGGGATGCAGGCCGGTCGCGCCGCCCCAGGGTTTGACGGCGGGCGGTTTTCACCGGCGATGGATGGACCAACCCACATGTTCCATGCCTGGGTCGCTGGCCGGATTGCCGCTGCCCGCGAATGACTCGCGAAGAATTAGACGCGGCGCTGCTCGCCGCCCATGCGGCGGGCAATAGGGCCGCGCTGATCGAGCTTTATAGGCAAGCGTCGGAGGCAGCAGAAACCGATCAAGCGCGGGCGTTTTATCTGACCCACGCTTATGTCTTCGCCTTGGAGGCCGGTGCGCCAGAGGCGGACGCGTTGCGTGACGGATTGCGGGCGTTGAAGGCGATCTGAGGCCTAGCTGGTGCCGAGGATGATCCGCACGTAGTTCCGGGTCTCGCGATAAGGCGGGACACCATTATGCCGGTTCACCGCCTCGGGCCCCGCGTTATAGGCCGCAAGTGCCAGCCGCCAGGAGCCGAAGGTGCGATATTGCTCGGCCAGATAGCGCGCGCCGCCGTCGAGGTTCTGCGACGGGTCGCGCGGGTTCACGCCAAGAATGCGCGCCGTTCCCGGCATGAGCTGCGCCAGGCCAATCGCACCGGCATGGCTGACCGCGTTGGGGTTCCAATTGCTTTCCTGCGAGACCAGACGCAGGAACAAGTCCTCGGGGATGCCATGGCGACGTGCCGCCGCACGGGCGATATCCAAGTAAGGCCCGCGATAGCTGCCCGTCCAACGCGGCACGATGGTGGAGGCCGACCGGGTGCCTTCGGTATAATTTGGCGTCAGCCGCACCGAGCCCGAATACTGCGTTGCGGCCCGACTATCGAGGAGCCGGGTTGCGGCCCCAAACCGGTCCAGTCGATCCGCCAATGCCGGCGCCGCCAGCAGCGCGGCCAGACAAAAGCCAAACGCCATCTGCGCCAAGCGCATCGCCCCAAGCCTATCCCCCATCACGGCCCCGATCCTTCCAAAGCCATTAACCAGTCGCGGCATCATACAAAAAAACCTGCAAGTTTCCAGACCAACGGGTTCAGGCCGGGCAATTCGCCTTTCAATCATCAGATACGGATGCTCTAACTCTCGGGCAAACGCAGATTCGCGACACGACATTTGGGAGGTGACATGGCCGGTTCCGTCAACAAAGTGATCTTGATAGGCAATCTGGGCCGCGACCCAGAGGTCCGCACGTTCCAGAACGGCGGCAAAGTCTGCAACCTGCGCATCGCGACCTCGGAGACGTGGAAAGACCGCAACACCGGCGAACGCCGTGAGAAGACCGAATGGCATTCTGTCGCGATCTTCAATGAAGGGTTGGTGCGGGTGGCGGAGCAGTATCTGCGCAAAGGCTCGAAGGTCTATATCGAAGGCCAGTTGCAGACCCGCAAGTGGCAGGATCAAAGCGGTCAGGATCGCTATTCGACCGAAGTGGTGCTGCAAGGGTTCGGCAGCACCCTGACCATGCTCGACGGTCGCAATGAAGGCGGCGGTGGCGGAGGCGGTTATGGCGGAGGCGGTGGTTATGGCGAAGACCGTGGCGGGCCGCCCGATGATCGCGGCGGGCCCGCTGGCGGCTTCGGCGGTGGCGGCGATATGGATGATGAGATTCCGTTCTGAGCCTAGACTGGTCTTGCCTGTTGTTAAGCGGAGGCCCGTTCCGGGCCACGATACACATGATTTGGCGCGCTCCTGAGAGCGCGCGGCGGTTGGCAAGCGGCGTGGGACTGATACGCGGCGCATCTGCTGCGCGTTTCAAGGCGCTGTGAGGAGAGACAGGATGTCAGGCGTTAGGCCCACCCCGGTAAATCCGCGCTATGCGGCGACCATTGCGCCGCCGGTGATGGAGGCGCGACGCTGGATCGACGGGGTGAGCTTCCCTGAGGACCGCCCGTTGATCAATCTCAGCCAAGCCGCCCCTGTGGCCCCACCACCGGAGCCGTTGCGACAGGCCATGGCGGAAGCGCTTTTGACGGTTCCGGAGAGTCATCTTTATGGGCCGGTTCTTGGTCTGCCGGTGTTGCGCGCCGAATTGGCCATCCAATGGAGCACAGGCTACGGCGGTGTGATCCGGCCCGACCAAGTGGCCGTAACCGCGGGGTGTAACCAAGCCTTCACAAGCACACTCTCGACGCTTGCGGGCGCCGGCGATGCGGTGATCTTGCCAACACCTTGGTATTTCAACCACAAGATGTGGCTCGACATGGAGGGGGTTGAGGCCAAACTCTTGCCCACCGGCGACGATCTGTTGCCCAACCCCGAAGAGGCCGAGACACTGATCTGTGATCGGACCCGGGCGATCATCCTGGTCAGCCCGAATAATCCCGGCGGTGTTGAATACCCCGCCGCCCTGCTCCGCGCCTTTTACGATCTGGCCAAACGGCATGGGTTGGCCCTGATCCTCGATGAAACCTATCGCGATTTTCATTCGCAGACCGGTGCGCCGCATGATCTCTTCACCGATCCGGATTGGGATGAGACGCTGATCCATCTTTATTCCTTCTCCAAGGCCTATCGGTTGACCGGCCATCGGGTTGGTGCCGTCATGGCCTCCCCCACCCGTCTGATCGAAGTGGAGAAGTTCCTCGACACGGTTGCAATCTGCCCGCCACAGATCGGCCAGATCGGCGCGCTTTGGGGGATGCGGCATCTGGGCGATTGGCTGGCGGGCGAACGGCTGGAAATCCTGCGCCGCCGCGATGCGTTGGTCTCCGGGTTCCAACGCCTGCCTGGTTGGCAACTTCTGGGCTGTGGTGCTTACTTCGCTTATGCGAAACACCCGTTTTCGCAGCCCTCTGATCAAGTCGCGCAACGTTTGGTGCATGATGCGGGCATCTTGGTTCTGCCGGGCACGATGTTTGGCCCGGCCAAAGATCAGGGCGGCAACGGTCAGGCGGAAGCGACCTTGCGGATCGCCTTTGCCAATGCCGATGCAGAGGGCTTGTCAGATGTGGTGGACCGACTGGCGCAGCTCTCGACCTAGCCACCTCTTGCCCCCTTACGCCCGAGCGCGTAGATCACTGCAAACGACGCCCTTGGGAGGGACCTGCCGCGATGGCCAAGAACGCCGCCAAAAAAGCATCGAACATCTTTGTCTGGATCATCTTGGGGCTGTTGATGCTGGCCTTGACCGGGTTTGGCATCACCAGTTTCACCGGCTCGGCCAGTCAGATCGGCAGCGTCGGCGACGCCCGGATCACCGCCAATGAATATGCCCGGGCACTGCAGCGCGAGATCAGCGCCCAAGTTGCACAGACCGGACGCCCGATCAGCTTGCGCGATTTGGCGGCGCAAGGCGTCGACCGCGCCGTGTTGGACGGATTGGTGGCCCGCGCGGCCTTGGCCCATGAGACCCGCGCCATGGGCATCTCCGTCGGCGACGAAGAGGTGGCCCGCCAAGTGCAGGAAACCAGCGGCTTCATGGGCTCGGATGGCAGTTTCGACCGCGCTGGCTATGAATTCGCCCTGCGCGATGCCGGGCTCACACCGGCGGAGTTTGAACAGAACCTGCGCGAGGATGTGGCCCGCTCGCTGTTGCAAGTCGCGATTGTTGGCGGTGTCTCCGCCCCGCCGCTTTTTGCCGAAACCCTCACCGCCTATCAGACCGAGACGCGAGATTTCTCGCTCCTCCGGGTGACCGAACTGGACCTGCCCACCGGGCTGCGCGCGCCGAATGACGCGGATTTGGCCGCAGAATACGAAGAAAACGCCGCGCAATTCACCCGGCCTGAGGCCCGCACCATCACCTATGCCTGGGTGCGCCCGACGATGATCATGGATGATGTCGAGGTCAACGAAACCACCTTACGCGAGCTTTATGACGAGCGCGGCGAGCTTTACAATCAACCCGAACGCCGCCTGTTGGAGCGCCTGGTCTACCCCTCGCAGGAAGAGGCCGAGGCCGCCCGTACCGCCTTGGATGCTGGCGACAGCAGTTATGATGATCTGATCGCTGCCCGGGGTCTCACCCTGGAAGATGTGGATCTGGGCGAAGTCGCCCGCGAAGATCTCAGCGATGCCGCCGCCGAGGCGATTTTTGGCACCGAAGATGAAGACATCATCGGCCCGGTGGACAGCGTCTTTGGCCCTGCCCTGTTCCGGGTGAATGCCATCTTGGACGCAACCCAGGTGCCGTTCGAGGATGCCGAGCCGGATCTGCGGGCTGAATTGGCCTCCGAGGCTGCGCGCCGGGCAATTGGCGATATCCGGACCGATGTGGATGACCTGATGGCGGGCGGCGCGACCTTGGAAGAGCTCGCCGAAGACACAATCATGGAACTGGGCACCATCGACTGGCGTCCTGGCTCCGATGAAGGCATCGCAGGCTATGACGCGTTCCGCGCGGCCGCAGCCGCCGCGCAGGAGGGGGATTTTCCCGAACTTCTGGAGCTGTCCGATGGCGGGCTTTTTGCCTTGCGCCTGGACGCGATTGTGCCGCCCACCCTGCCCGATCTAGACGATATCCGCGATGAGGTGGAGGCCAGCTGGCGCGCCGGAGAGCTGCGCGATCAGGTCACCGCCCGCGCCAATACCTTGGTGTCGGAGATGATCTCCGGCGGCGCATTGGAAGAGCTTGGCCCGCGGGTCACCCAAGAGGTGCAAATCCGGCGGCAAGACTTCATCCCAGATCTGCCCCCGACCCTGGTGGCGCAGATGTTCCAACTCGCGGCGGTGGGCGATACCGCTGTGATCCCCGGCGCAGAATTCGCCGTGATCGCCCGGCTTGACGCCATCAACAGCGGCGCGCGTGGCACCCCCGGCACCGACGCGCTTTTGGCCCTGATCGGCGAACAGGGCACGCAATCCATCGCGCAGGACGTGTTTGAGGCCTTTGGCCAAGCGCTTGAGGCCGATGTCGGCATCTCTCTCAACCCCACGACGATCAACGCCGTGCACGCGCAGTTCCCCTGAGCCATGGCGTTGACCCCGACATTCGAGCACTTTGCCGAAGGCTGGGAGGCGGGCCGCAACCAGCTTGTCTATGCCCGGCTGGCGGCCGATCTGGACACGCCGGTGTCGGTGATGATGAAACTCGCCGAGGCCGGGCAGGACAGTTTCATCCTGGAAAGCGTCACCGGCGGCGAAATCCGTGGCCGCTATTCGATCATCGGATTGAAGCCCGATCTGATCTGGGAATGCCGGGGCGAGACCAGCCGGATCAACCGGACGGCCCGCTTTGATCGCGATGCCTTCGCCGCTTGCGACGCGCCGCCCCTAGACGCGCTCCGCGAGATTTTGGCCGAGAGCGCGATCGATATGCCCGATGACCTGCCCGCGGCGGCGGCGGGTCTTTTCGGGTATCTCGGCTATGACATGATCCGCCTGGTCGAACATCTGCCAAACGTGAACCCCGATCCGCTTGGTCTGCCCGATGCGGTGATGATGCGCCCTTCAGTGATTGCGGTTCTGGATGGGGTTAAAGGCGAAGTCACCGTGGTGTCGCCCGCCTGGGTCGGTGGTGGTTTGTCGGCCCGCGCGGCCTATGCCCAGGCGGCTGAACGGGTGAGCGATGCGCTCCGCGATCTGGAACGTGCGCCCACGACCGCTTCGCGTGAAATGGGCGAGGTGACACAGACCGCCGCGCCAGTCTCGAACTTCGCCAAGGCGGACTACCTGGCCGCCGTTGAAACCGCCAAGGATTATATTCGCGCAGGCGATATTTTTCAGGTCGTCCCGTCGCAACGCTGGCGCCAAACCTTCTCGGAACCGCCTTTTGCGCTTTACCGGGCGCTGCGGCGGACCAACCCCTCGCCATTCATGTTCTTCTTCAATTTCGGCCCGTTTCAGGTGGTCGGCGCCAGCCCCGAAATCCTGGTCCGGGTGTTCGATGGTGAGGTGACGATCCGCCCGATTGCAGGCACCCGCCCAAGGGGGCCACAGCCGACGAAGACAAAGCGCTGGAAGCCGATCTACTGGCCGATGAGAAAGAGCTTGCCGAACATCTGATGCTGCTGGATTTGGGCCGGAACGACACCGGCCGTGTGTCAAAGATCGGCACGGTCCGGCCCACCGAAGAGTTCATTGTCGAGCGCTATTCTCATGTGATGCATATCGTCTCGAATGTGGTGGGCGAACTCTCCGACGAGCATGATGCGCTCTCCGCGCTTCTGGCCGGTCTGCCAGCGGGCACCGTTTCCGGCGCGCCCAAAGTGCGGGCGATGGAAATCATTGATGAGTTGGAACCGGAAAAACGCGGTGTCTATGGCGGCGGCGTGGGATATTTCTCGGCCGGGGGCGATATGGATATGTGCATCGCGCTCCGCACCGCTGTGGTGAAAGATGAGACGCTCTATATCCAAGCCGGCGGCGGCGTCGTCTATGACAGCGACCCGGAAGCGGAGTTCCAAGAAACGGTGAACAAATCCCGCGCGATCCGTAAAGCGGCTGAGGACGCCGGGGCCTTCACCCAACGCGGCAACCGCTGATCCCCCGCGCCTCGAGTGGCTTCGGTGTCTATCGGGTCAAGACCGCCGAGACCGGTGCCATGGCCACGCTTTCGGACCGCGCCCCGAGGGCCCAAGAGAAAAGCGCCGTCACCGTATCGGAATAGGTATGCCCGATGACGATGACGCTGCCATCCTGCCCTGCCGCGAAGGCCGCCCGGTCCAGATACCGCGTGATCACCGTGGCCCGTTCCCGCTCGGAATCGATTTGCCGGAACAGCGTTGCTGCGGGCACATCCACCCGGACGGCACTTTGTTCCGCGGCGTTCAGGCCGCGGGGATAGGCCACCAATCCATGGCCGGTCTCTTGTAGGACCGAGATCACCGCATCGAGCACAGGTCGGTCGCCTTGCACCCGATTCTGATCGCTATCCAAAACCGCCACCGCTTCCGGCAAGACTTCAAATCCGCCTGCCAAAGCCACCTCGACATCGGCTGGGGCCGCACCGGCAGGAAGCATATCCTCGGCCAGCATCAATACCTCAAACCCTGCCGCGCGATATGCGGCCGCATTCTCCGCCGCTTGCGGGCGGGTCGGGTCAATCGCGAAACTCACCGGAAAGGGGAAGCTCTGCAAAAGGGTCCGGTCGAGACCAAAAGCTGGGTCATCGATGAGGATCACCGCCATCAACGGTCGTGTCTCTGCGGCGTCAAACTCCGCCGCGAACGCTTCGATCGCCGGGCGCGCAGCAGTATCCTCTGGCATCGTCGATGCAGCATCCTCTTGATCCATCTCCGTGCCTACATCGGTCGGCAGTGGATCACCGATCCGAGGCAAGCGCGGTTCAGAAAGACCAGCGGCTTCCAGCGGAGCGGGACCGGGGTCTGTCGGCTCAACCGGCTCAGGCTCAGAGGTCTCTGCCGGGTCGGCCGACTCCGATGGCTGATCCAAAACTGGCGCGGCGGCTGGTGTCGTATCGAGGCGGACCGCGCCGGGATCGGTCTCGATCTGCGGCAAGCCAAGCGGTGCCGGTTGCAATTCTTGCGGCGGCGCAAGTGGGTCTTGATCCGTATTGGTGACCTCTGGCGTGGTTCCATCCGCGGTTGGCACATTTATCTGTGGCAGATCGAGCGCCGCAGTCGCGGTCGGAAGTGGCGCGGAGGCGGTATCGGGTACAGGCGACCCGGTCAGCACATCCGGGGCCGGTGCCGCGCTCCCCGTTGGAGGGGTTACGTCCGGCGCTTGATCTGTGATGGGGAGAGCCGCTGCCTCGTCCGGCGGAGGCCGGTTAAACTCCGACCCGGCAGGCAGAGGCACGTTATCGGCTGGTCCCTGCGCGGTCTCAGATTGCTCGACCGCCCCACCCATCTCCGGTGCGCCTGCGGTGGCGTCGCTTGTTGGGGGCGTCTCGACCTCCGGCGTCTCCAGAGGATTGGGAGCTTCATCCTCGGCGGCAAGCTCCGGCAATTCGGGCCGGGTATCAGCATCACCCACTCCCACCATTGAGGCCGCTGGCGCGCGCTCTTCCGGCAGCGGCGCGTTCAAGGAAATCACGGCCAGAAAAAGCGCTGAAAACAACACGCCCCAGACCATCCCAATGATCACACCTCTGCCCATCATCGCTCCTCATTCTCGCGCGCCGTTCTTGCCCGATCCCTTGACCCCGGGGCGCGGCTGTTGAACATGTATAACGCGGGCGCGCGTCGCCTTCACCCCCTTTCGGAAAGGCCCCGGCCCCATGCTGCTGTTGATCGATAACTATGACAGTTTCACCTATAATCTCGTGCATTATCTAGGGGAATTGGGTGCGGATGTCCGGGTTGAGCGGAATGACGCGCTCAATGTGCAAGAGGCAATGGCGCTCAAGCCAGAGGCGATTTTGCTCTCGCCGGGCCCGTGCGACCCCTCACAAGCTGGAATCTGCTTGGCGCTGACCCAGGCTGCGGCGGAAACACGCACGCCGCTCATGGGCGTGTGTTTGGGCCATCAAGCGATCGGCGAAGCTTTTGGCGGCACAGTTCAACGTCATAGCGAAATCGTGCATGGCAAATTGGGCGAAGTGCGCCACCAGGGCACCGGTGTTTTCGCAGGCCTGCCCTCGCCCTTCCTCGCCACACGGTACCATTCGCTGGTCGTCGCCCGCGAGGGGTTGTCGGATTGCCTGGAGATCAGCGCCGAGTTGGAAGACGGCACGATCATGGGCCTCCGCCACAAAGAGCTGCCGATGGAGGGGGTGCAGTTTCACCCCGAAAGCATCCGCTCCGAGCATGGCCATCAGATGCTGAAGAATTTCCTCGATATGGCGCGGATCGGAGAGCCCGCATGAATGATGCAATGAAGCCGCTGATCTTCGCCGCCTCCGAAGGACCGCTCAGCCGGGCGCAGGCGGAAGAAGCTTTCGGATACCTCTTCGAAGGCCAAGCCACACCGGCGCAGATTGGCGGATTGCTGATGGCGATGCGGGCGCGTGGCGAATCCGTGGCTGAATACGCCGCCGCTTCGGCGGTGATGCGGGCGAAATGTGTACCAGTGCGCGCACCTGAAGGGGCGATGGATATCGTCGGCACCGGCGGTGACGGGATGGGGACGCTCAACATCTCCACCGCCACGGCGTTTGTTGTGGCCGGGGCCGGTGTACCGGTGGCGAAACATGGTAACCGCAATCTCTCCTCGAAATCCGGCGCGGCGGATGCACTTGGCCAGATGGGGATCGACGTGATGGTTGGCCCAGAGATCGTGGAGCGCGGCATCGCGGAAGCGGGCATCGGCTTCATGATGGCGCCGATGCACCATCCGGCGATCAAACATGTCATGCCCACCCGGCAAGAGCTCGGCTGCAAGACGATTTTCAACATCATCGGCCCATTGACCAACCCCGCAGGCGTGAAACGCCAACTCACCGGGGCCTTCGCCATCGACCTGATCTATCCGATGGCCGAGACCTTGCAGGAGCTTGGGTCCGAAAAAGTCTGGCTCGTGCATGGCGCGGATGGCACCGACGAGATCTCGATCAGTGGTGAGACCTCGGTCGCCGTGTTGGAAGATGGCAAGATCCGCGGACGGCAAGTTCACCCCGAAGAGGCGGGGCTGCCGGTTCACCCGCTGCGCGACATTTTGGGCGGCACACCGCAGGAAAACGGCCATGCCTTCCAGGCGCTGCTTGACGGGGCACCAGGGGCCTATCGCGACGCAGTCTTGCTCAACGCAGCGGCGGCGCTGATCGTCGCGGATAAGGTGACAACCCTGGTGGAAGGGGTTGAAATGGCACGCGAAAGCATTGATAGCGGCAAGGCCAAAAACGCGGTCGAGACGCTGGCGCGCATCACATCGGAGGCGGCATGAGCACCCCAACCATTCTTTGAGAAGATCAAGGCTTACAAGCTGGACGACATCGCCGCGCGCAAGCAAGAGCGGCCTCTTGAAACCGTCGAGGCCGAGGCCCGCGCCGCCGATCCGGTGCGCCCCTTTGCCGATGCGCTTCACGCCGCTGTTCGCGAAGGCTATGGCTTGATTGCCGAGATTAAAAAGGCGAGCCCGTCGAAAGGTTTGATCCGCGCCGATTTTGACCCGCCCGCCTTGGCCGAAGCTTATGCGGCCGGTGGTGCGACCTGTCTGAGCGTGTTGACCGATGGGCCAAGCTTTCAGGGCGATGACAGCTATCTGGTCGCGGCGCGCGCCGCGTGCGAGCTGCCCGTTTTGCGCAAGGATTTCCTCTATGACCCCTATCAAGTGGCCGAAGCGCGCGCGCTTGGGGCCGACTGCATTCTGATCATCATGGCGAGCCTCGATGATGGTCAAGCGGCGGAGCTTGAAGCGGCCGCGGCGGATTGGGGCATGGACGCGCTGATCGAAGTGCATGACGAGGCGGAGCTTGAGCGAGCCAGCCGCCTATCCTCGCGCCTCGTTGGTATAAATAACCGCGATCTCAATACCTTCGAGACCTCTCTTGATGTGACCCGACGGCTGGTCCGGATGATCCCCGATGACCGGCTTGTGGTGGCCGAAAGCGGCCTGTCCACCCCGGAGGATCTCGCCGATATGGCGCAATATGGCGCGCGCTGTTTCTTAATCGGCGAAAGCCTGATGCGGCAGGAGGATGTGGCGCAAGCCACCAGAAACCTGCTGGCCAATCCCTTAAAAGCGGGGCTCTGATGCCAGATCTCACTCATTTCGACGCCGAGGGGCAGGCCCATATGGTCGATGTCTCGGAAAAACCAGTTACCGCGCGGGTCGCGACAGCGGGCGCTTGGGTCAAAATGCGGCCCGAGACCCTTGATCTGGTTGAAAAGGGGATCGCCAAGAAGGGCGATGTTTTGGGCGTGGCGCGGCTGGCCGGGATTATGGGAACCAAACGCACCGCCGATCTGATCCCGCTCTGCCACCCTCTGCCGGTGACCAAGGTGGCCATGGAGCTTGACCCCGATCGCGATCTGCCGGGTGTGCGGATCAAAGCAACCGTCAAGACCAATGGGCAGACCGGCGTCGAAATGGAAGCACTTATGGCGGCGTCAACGGCCGCGCTGACGGTCTATGATATGCTGAAAGCCGCCGACCGAGCGATGGAAATCGGCGGCCTGCGCGTCTTGTTGAAAGATGGCGGCAAATCCGGCCGGTTCGAGGCCGACACGTGATCACTGTTGCCGAAGCGCTGGCCCAATGCCTTGCCCTGACCCGGGTGTTGGAGGTTGAAGACGTACCGCTGGCCGAGGCCGCGGGCCGAGTCCTGGCGCGGTCCGTCTTGGCCGAGCGGGACCAGCCGCCCTTCGCCGCCTCCGCCATGGACGGCTATGCCGTGCGGAGCGACGACGCCACCTCCGGGGCGCAGTTCCGCGTTATTGGAGAGGCTGCCGCCGGCCATGTTTGGCATGGTCAGATCGGCGGTGGCGAGGCGCTGCGCATCTTCACCGGCGCGCCGGTGCCCGAGGGCGCGGATAGGATCATCATCCAAGAAGACGTCACCCGGGATGGCGAGCGGATCACCCTTGGCGACAAACTTGATCAAAAGACCCATATCCGCCCCTCGGGCGGCGATTTCCGCAAAGGCCACAGGATCGAAGCGCCGCGCCGACTGAGCCCGGCAGATATCGCGCTGGCCGCCTCGATGAACCACGCCACCCTGCCCGTCACGCGGCGGCCCGAGGTGGCGTTGATCGCCACCGGCGACGAGTTGGTGCAGCCTGGCGAGACGCCGCGCCCGGATCAGATCATCGCGTCGAACACCTATGGGTTGAAAGCGCTGATCGAGGCAGAGGGTGGCCATGCCCGGATGTTGCCCATCGCGCGGGACACCCGCGAAAGCCTGGAACACGTGCTTGGGTTGGCCGCAGGTGCGGACCTGATCGTGACCATTGGCGGCGCCTCGGTGGGCGATCATGATCTGGTTGGCGAGGTGGCTGCTGCGATGGGGCTGGAGCGGTCCTTCTATAAGATTGCGATGCGGCCCGGCAAACCTTTGATGGCGGGGCGGCTGGCGACATCAGCTCTTGTTGGACTGCCCGGTAATCCCGTTTCGTCAATGGTTTGCGGTCATCTCTTCATCGTTCCGATGCTGCATGCTTTCCTTGGCCTGCCGACGGGTGAGCGGCGCTTGACCCATGCCCGGCTCGCCGTCGACCTGTCTGCGAACGGCCCGCGTGAGCATTATATGCGTGCACGCCTGATCCCCGGCAACGGATTGCCTGAGATCACGCCTTTTGATGCGCAGGACAGCTCGCTCCTGACCCGCTTGGCCGATGCCGACGCGCTCTTGGTCCGACCGCCGCATCAAGAACCGCAAACCGCCGGCGCAATTGTCGAAGCCTTGCTGATTTGACACCATGACCCCAAAGAAGCGGGGGCATTGCCATAAGATTTTTTCTTTGCCGATCCGGAGCCAGCCCTCTACCCGTGTGTGAGGCGCGCTTGTTGGCAGAGGACAGAACCCGATGAAAACACATGCTCAGGCCGTGGTGATTGGCGGCGGGTTGGTCGGGTGCTCCATCCTCTACCATCTGGCGAAACTCGGCTGGAAAGATGTAGTGCTGCTGGAGCGGGATGAGTTGACCTCGGGCTCCACCTGGCATGCGGCGGCCAATATCCACGGATTGCATGACAACACCAATATCAGCCGCATCCAGCATTACACGATGAACCTCTACAAGGCGTTGGAGGCGGAAACCGGCCAAGGCTGCGGCGTGTTCCAACCCGGCTCGCTCTATCTCGCCCAAACCGAAGACCGTGAGCATCAGTTGCGCCTGCAAGAGGCCAAGGCGCGCTATTACAAGATGAATTTCCATGAAATCAGCCGCGATGAGGCCGAGCGCCTGCATCCCCTGGTCGATTTCGACGGCATCCGCTGCATTATGTATGAGCCCGATGGCGGCAATGTGGACCCATCCGGCGTGACCATGGCCTATGCCGCAGGCGCGCGCGCGATGGGGGCCGAGATCCACCGCTTCACGCCCGTCACCGCGACCCGGCAACAGCCAGATGGGACCTGGATCGTCGAGACGCCGAACGGCGATATCCAGGCCGATTGGGTGATCAATGCCGCCGGGCTTTGGGGGCGTGAAGTCGCCGCCCTTGCCGGAATCGACCTGCCGCTGCAACCGACCGAGCACCAGTATTTCGTCACCGAAACCATCGACGAGATCGTCGCCCAGGGCACCCGCCTGCCCTCCGTCGCCGATCGCGATGGGGAGTATTACTTGCGCCAGGAAGGTCAGGGCTTGCTGATCGGTGCTTATGAGCGCGACATGCGGTTTTGGGCTGAGGATGGCACCCCGCAGGGCTTCGGCCATGAGCTTTTTGCCGATGACCTGGACCGGATCATGGAAAACGTTATGCGCGCGATGGAGCGGGTCCCGGCGGCCGCCAATGCCGGCGTGAAACGGGTGATCAACGGGCCGATGATCTGGTCACCGGACAGTTCCGCGCTCTTTGGCCCAGTGCCGGAGCGGCGGAACTATTTCTGCTGCAACGGCATCATCCCCGGCTTCTCACAATCCGGTGGCCTCGGCCTTTTGGCGGCGGAATGGATCATCGAGGGCGAGCCGAAGCTCGACATGTTTGGCTGGGACCTGGCGCGCTATGGCTCCTGGGCAGGGAAGGCCTTCACCAAGGCCCGGGTTGAGGACCAATATGCCAACCGCTTCGCGATCCATTTCCCAAATGAGGAGCGCAGCGCCGGGCGCCCTGCGCGGGTGCGACCAGCCTATGAGATGCAAGCGGAAATGGGCGCGGTTTTTGGGATGAACTGTGGCTGGGAACATCCGCTTTGGTTCGCCGATGAGCCGGGCGTGACCGAGACCATCGGGTTCAAGCGGCAGAACTGGTTTGAGCCGGTGGGCCGCGAGGTTCAAATGCTGCGCAACCACGTGGGCGTGCTCGATATCTCCAATTTCGCCAATTACGAGATCAAAGGCCCAGGCGCGCAGGCTTGGCTCGATGCGCTTCTGGCCAATCGCGTTCCGGCGGAGATCGGGCGGTCCTGCCTCGCGCCGCTCATCGGCGTGCGCGGCGGCGTGGCGGGCGATTTCACCGTCACCAAACTGGCCGAAGACCACTACATGATGATCGGATCCGGCATGGCCGAGCGCTATCATCAGCGGTTCTTCAATATGGTGCCCCTGCCGGACGGCACCACCTTCGAAAACCGCATCGACGCGCTTTGCGGCATGAATATCGCCGGGCCGAAATCTCGCGAACTGTTGCAGCGCTTGACCAATGAAGACCTCTCCAACGACGCCTTCCGCTTTATGCGCTCGCGGCAGATGGTTGTGGCGGGCGTGCCGGTTGTGGCGCTGCGGGTGTCCTTCACCGGCGATCTCGGGTGGGAGTTGCATTGCGAGGCAGATCAGCAGGTGGCCCTCTATACCGCGCTCATTGAGGCCGCCCGCGACCTCGGCGGCGGGCCAGTTGGCAGCCGGGCCCTCGGGTCGCTTCGGATCGAGAAGGGCTATGGCTCCTGGGGGCGTGAATATAGCCCGGAATACTGGCCGCAGGAGCTTGGCCTGGAGCGCTTGATCAAGCTCGACAAGGCGTTCCTGCACAAAGACGCCTTTCTGGCGCTGGCCGACAACGAACCGCGCGAGACCTTGCAGATATTCGAGATGGAGGCTCGCGACGCTGATGCCAGCGGCGGCGAGCCGATATTCCGGCCCGATGGTACGGCGGTCGGCCGTGTCTCCTCCGGCGCCTATTCCGCGCATACCGGCAAATCCCTGGCACTCGGCTTTGCCAAAACCGGCACAGTGCAGCCCGGCGACGAAGTGGAGATTTATGTTCTGGGTCAGGCCCATAAGGCCCGCATATTGGCCGAGCCGCCATTCGATCCGGGCGGGCTACGGCTCCGCAGCTGATCTCTCTAAAAGCCAGTCTCGGAACCGCCGGGCCGAGGGCTTCAACGCCCGAACCGGACGGGTGAGGTAGTAACTCCACGGGCTTTCCACCGCGCAAGGAAACGGCTCGATCAGCACATTCCGGTCGAGATAGGGCAGCGCCAGGGAGCGCAGAACCGCGACGCATCCCAACCCGTTCGCCGCCAGTTCCAGCGCCACATTGGAGGAGTTCGACCGCACTCCGCCCTGCAGATCGAGATTGTCGAGCCCCAATCCATCGGCCACCGCGCCCCAGCAATCCTGCCGCGTCAGAATATGGATCAGATCGGCGTTGGCCAATTGTTCGGGCCGCGACAGCGCTTCGCCCGCCACCTGATAGCCCGGTGCGGAAACCACGGTCAGTTCTTCCGACGCCAGGAGCGCATCGCCCGGCAACACCGCGTCTTGGCGTTTGATCTCGATGGTCAGATCGGCCACTTCGCCCACGCTGTCGGCCCAGATCGTGCCGTTTAAGGTGATCGTGTAACCGGGGTGATCCGCCAGAAATGCGGCGACCTGGGCCGCGAGCCAGTTCTCCGCCAAGCTGATCGGGCAGGAGATCACCACGGTCTGATCATGGGTCCGGGTGACGATCGCCTCGGTCGCGTCTTCGATCTGCTGCAAGGCACGACGGAGGCCGGGCAGATAGGCCTGCCCAGGCCCGGTCAGCTCCAAGCTGCGGGCATGACGGATAAAGAGCGGTTTTCCGAGATACTCTTCCAAGGACCGCACATGATTAGAGATCGCGGCCTGGGTATAGTTCAACTCATCGGCAGCCGCGGTGAAGCTCAGATGCCGCGCCGCGGCCTCGAAGGATCGGATATGGGTCAGATAGGGTTTATGGTCCATGCGGATCGGGCCTCCTCCACCACCATTGCTCCCTGAAAATCCATCGGGGGAAAAGCTAAGACTGCGCCATGACCAAGAAAATCGATGTCATGAGATGTCAGGATGGCAGGCCGACGCGGTCAGATTACCCTTGGGCGGAGAAGAATTACCCCCTCGCACCCGATTCGTTGACACAGAGGGGGAACAGGGGTAGAACATTCCCTGAACGAGGCCCTTATCGAACAGGCGGAGGCAATCAAATGCTGACGAAGAAACAGCTCGACCTTTTGGAGTTTATCCACAAGCGGATGCAACGCGATGGCGTGCCGCCCTCTTTTGATGAAATGAAAGAGGCGCTGGATTTGCGCTCGAAATCCGGCATTCACCGGCTGATCACGGCACTTGAGGAGCGAGGGTTCATCCGCCGACTGGCCCATCGCGCCCGTGCGATCGAGATTGTGAAATTGCCCGAGGCGCTGGAAGCGAAAACCGGCTTCACACCGCGCGTGATCGAAGGTGATCGGAGCGCCCCGCCCGCGGGCGCGATGCCGGTCAGCGGGGTCGGTGCGATGGACCTGCCGGTGATGGGCCGGATCGCCGCGGGGACACCGATTGAAGCGATCAGCCAGGTGGCGACCCATGTGACCGTACCGCAGCAGATGGTGGGCACGAACAAGCACCACTACGCGCTTGAGGTCAAAGGCGATTCCATGATCGAGGCCGGGATCAACAATGGCGATATCGTCGTGATTGAAGAAAGCGCGACCGCCGATAATGGTGATATCGTCGTGGCGCTGGTCGAAGATCAGGAGGCGACACTGAAACGCTTCCGGCAGAAGGGCAATATGGTTGCGCTTGAAGCTGCAAACCCGGCATATGAGACCCGCATGCTGCGCGACGATCAGGTTAAGGTGCAGGGTAAATTGGTCGGGTTGATCCGCACCTATTAACGCCCGCGCGTCCACAGCCGCGCGCCTTGCAGGGCGCGCGCGGTGGTGAATTCGACGCGATCCTTGGTGACATAGAGGGAAATCGCGCCGGTTTCGGCCAATGTGTCACCCGAAATCAACAGGCACGGGGCATCGGGGGTGATGGCCGGCAGGTCCTCGGCATAGGCCGCGCGGTCCACCTGATCCGGCGACAGCGTCGCCCCAATCCAATCCACACGTTCAACAGCCGAAAGATGTGACCCCGTTTCTTCCGCCATTGGCACGAGGTCGGGCGCGTAATCCCGCAACCGCTCAGAAACCAAGACAATGTCATGGCGAGCGCAGGCGGCTTCCATCTCGCGCGCCGCGCGGCGACCAGCCCCATGCCAGAGGCTATGACCGCTCTCCAAAACAACATGCCAGCCCTCCCCCTCGGCCTGCCAGCCCGGGCGGATGGCAGCCTCGGGCTGATCCGCCCGATCCCCATCATTCTCGAGCCAGATCCCGGCAACAAACCCGTCTCCCCGTGGCTTGGTCAGGGCGCGCCCCTCCGATGTTTCAAGCCCCGCCAAGCGCCCGGAGGAAGACAATAGCAAATCGGGCCGGTCGCTGCCTGACCAGATCACCAAAGCGAGCGCCACCGGCGCAAACCCCAGGAGTCGTGCCCGGCCCTGCCAAAGGATGACGAAAATTACCCCGAGGCTGATCGCCGCCAAAACGCCGGCAGGCGGCGCGACGATCGGGCGCGTCGCGCCCGGCAGTGTGGCGACTTCATGGGCGACAGCCAAAATCCAAACCAGGCCCTTCTCCATCGTCCAAAACGCGATCTCTTCGAGGCCAAGCGGCCAGAGCAATGCTGCGAAAACCGCACAAGGGATCACGACGCTGCCCATCACCGGCACCGTCAACAGATTGGCCAAGAGCCCATAGACCGCCACTTGATTGAAATGCGCTGCAGAGAAAGGCGCGGTGGCCGCGCCCGCCACAACGGAAGAAATCACCAGCGCCACCACGCCCTTGGACCAAACCGGCAGATCGGTCAGCCACCGATGGCCGCGCAAAGCGTTGAACACGGCCACAAGCGCTGCGGTCGCGGCAAAGGACATCTGAAACCCAGGGCTGAGCAAGGTCTCAGGACGGTGCGCCAGGACAATCAGGGCCGCAATCGCCACCGAGCGGAGCGTGATCGCCCGCCGATCGAGCAAGACGGCGGTGAACATCACCGCCACCTGGATAAAGGCCCGTTCCGTCGCGACATTTCCACCGGAGAGGGCCAGGTAAAACGCCCCTGCCCCCAAGGCCGCCAGCGCCGCCCATTTGCGGATCGGATAACGCAGCGCCAGAGCCGGGATAAGCGCCAGAACAAAGCGCAGAGCGGCATAGACGAACCCGGTCAACAGCCCCATATGCAACCCTGAGATCGCCAGCAGATGCGCGATGTTCGCGCGGCGCATATCCTCCAGCGGTCCGGCGGAGAGACCGGAGCGGTCGCCGCTCAGCACTGCCGCCGCAAACGCGCCCGCCTCCCCCGGAATCCGTGCCTGGATCGCGGCTGACAGGTCCAGCCGCAGATGGGTCAGCGGCAAGGCCCAACCTTCACGTGGTTCCAGAAGCAATGCCGGCACGCGGGTATACCCCACCGCACCGATTTCGAGGAACCAGGCATGGCGCTGAAAATCGAAACCGCCAGGCTCGGCGGGCCCCTCGGGCGGCCCCAGATGGCCGGTCATCATCACCCGCGCCCCCGGTTCAGGGGTGAGCCAGCGCTGCTCCCCATGTAGGGAGACCCGAACCCGATTGGGCACGCGTTCGGGCGATGTCCGTTCCAACACAACCTGATCCAAGGTTAGCCGGATCGCATCGGAGGCTGAACGATCAATCGCCACGATCCGCCCCTCGATCGGCCCGTAATAGCGGAACTCCAGCACCGGCCCCGCGGCATCATGGGCGCGAAACCCGGCCAGGCACAGACCTAACACGACGAGGAGAAGTGCCGTGACAGCGGGGCCCGCCACTTCTCGCCAACGCCATGCGATCGCTGCTGCGACGAGTGCCAGCAGAAGCGCCAAACTGTAGACAGGCCAACCGGGCTCCACCCGAAACCCAAAATACCACGCCACACCGAGACCGAGGAAAACGGGCGCCCACGGCATCAGCGCCCCGCGCTGGCTTTGCTGAACCCGGTCGATCAGATGCCAGAGGCGCACCCTTGTCACCTCCCGCGCGGTTGCCTAAACACTCGCTTAACACCTACCCACCTCATGGTTTCCAAGACGTTAACGCGCGCGATCCAGACCCCGCGCCGAAAAGGATGAAGATGGCCGATACGCCTGCACCCGTGGTCACCCGCTTTGCCCCCTCGCCCACCGGTTTTCTGCATATCGGGGGCGCACGCACGGCGCTGTTCAACTGGCTCTACGCCCGCGGCCGGGGCGGCAAGTTTGTGCTTCGGATCGAAGACACGGATCGGGAGCGCTCGACCCCCGAGGCCACACAAGCGATCCTGAACGGGCTCGCCTGGCTTGGCCTCGATTGGGACGGAGAACCGATCAGTCAGTTCGCTGGCCGCGACCGTCACGCGGAGGTCGCGACGGAGATGTTGGCGCAAGGGTCAGCCTATAAATGCTTCTCCACCCAAGAGGAGATCGCCGCATTCCGCGATGCCGCCCGTGCCGAGGGCCGCTCCACGCTCTTCCTCTCTCCCTGGCGCGATGTGCCGGAAGATCAACACCCGGATGCGCCCTTTGTGATCCGCCTGAAAGCGCCGCGCGACGGGCAAACCGTGATCGAAGACGCCGTTCAGGGCGCCGTGACGGTGCGCAACGATCAGCTCGACGATATGATCCTGCTCCGCTCCGACGGCACACCGACCTATATGCACGCAGTTGTGGTGGATGATCACGACATGGGCATCACTCATGTGATCCGTGGCGACGACCATCTCAACAACGCCGCGCGGCAGGCGCAGATCTATACCGCGATGGGCTGGGATTTGCCGGTCTTCGCCCATATCCCGCTGATCCATGGGCCAGATGGTAAGAAGCTTTCGAAACGCCACGGCGCGCTTGGCGTCGAAGAATATGCCGCCATGGGCTATCCGCCCGCCGCGATGCGCAACTATCTGGCTCGGCTCGGGTGGTCCCATGGCGATGATGAGCTTTTCACCGATGCGCAGGCATTGGAATGGTTCGACCTGGGCGGAGTTGGCAAATCGCCCGCCCGGCTCGACTTCAAAAAGCTGGAACATGTGGCGTCTTGGCATATCGCGCAGATGGATGATGCCGATTTGGTCGAAGAGATCGCTCGGTTTCGGGAGATGACAGACCAGCCAGCTCTTTCGCAGGTGCAGCATAACGGATTGTTGACTGCGATGTATTGCCTCAAGGATCGGGCCAAATCCTTGCCTGATCTGCTTGAAAAGGCCCAATTTGTTATAGCGAAACGGCCACTTGACCGGGATGAAAAGAGCCAGGCGGCGCTGACCGATGTATCCCGTGGTATACTGTTAGAATTGACTACGCAGCTGCAGAATGATAGCTGGTCCCGTGACACGCTTGAGGCGGTCCTGACCACAACGGCCGAGGCCCACGGGCTGAAATTCGGCCAGCTTGCGCAGCCCTTGCGCGCGGCTCTGGCCGGTCGGGCAGCAACGCCCAGTGTCTATGACATGATGCTCGTCATTGGCCGCGATGAAACGATCGCCCGCCTGACGGAGGCCGCCGCCCCCGCCCAATGACGGCGCTTGGGTTCTGGCCAAGAAATCACGGGCCAAGATAAGGCCCCTGGAACGACCCGCCCGGCATCTGGCCGGGTGTGGCCAATTAGGAAGGGACTGAGATGGCTGACAGCAAATCCGCCACGTTAAGCTTCGACGGCAAGACCCTGGAGCTTCCGATGCACTCGCCGACGGCGGGGCCGGATGTGATCGACATCACCAAACTCTATGGTCAGGGCGACGTGTTCACCCACGACCCCGGCTTCACCTCAACCTCGGCCTGCGAAAGCCAGATCACCTTTATCGACGGCGAAAAGGGTGAGCTGCTGCATCGGGGCTATCCAATCGACCAACTGGCGGGCAAGTCGCATTATCTCGAAGTCTGCTATCTGCTGCTTTACGGCGAGTTGCCCAATGCCGCCGAGCTGGAAGATTTCGAAGATCGTGTGACGCGTCACACGATGATCCATGAGCAGATGGCGAATTTCTTCCGTGGCTTCCGCCGTGACGCCCATCCGATGGCGATCATGACCGGTGTGGTCGGGGCGATGTCGGCGTTCTATCACGACTCGACCGATATCAATGACCCTTGGCAGCGCGAAGTGGCGACGATCCGTCTGATCGCGAAAATGCCGACCATCGCGGCGATGGCCTATAAATACACAATCGGGCAGCCGTTTGTGTATCCGCGCAATGATTGTGACTATGCCACGAACTTCCTGCGGATGTGTTTCGCGGTTCCCGCGGAAGAGTATCAGCCGGACCCGATCCTCTCGCGCGCGATGGACCGGATTTTCACGCTGCACGCGGATCATGAGCAAAACGCCTCGACCTCGACCGTGCGTCTGGCGGGCTCCTCCGGCGCGAACCCGTTCGCTTGTATCGCCGCTGGTATCGCCTGTCTCTGGGGCCCGGCCCATGGCGGCGCAAACCAGGCCTGCTTGGAGATGCTGCGGGAGATCGGCACCGTCGACCGGATCCCTGAGTTCATCAACCGCGCCAAAGATCGCGAGGATCCGTTCCGTCTGATGGGCTTCGGCCACAGGGTCTACAAGAACTTCGACCCACGTGCGAAGGTAATGAAAGAAAGCGCCGATGAGGTGCTGGATTTGCTGGGCATCGAGAACAATCCGACGCTGCAGGTTGCCAAGGAACTCGAAAAGATCGCCGTCGAGGATTCCTATTTCCACGACAAGAGACTCTACCCCAATGTGGACTTCTATTCGGGCATCATCCTCGACGCGATGGGCTTCCCGACCTCGATGTTCACCCCGATCTTCGCGCTCAGCCGCACCGTGGGCTGGATCGCGCAGTGGAAAGAGATGATCGCCGACCCATCGGGCAAAATCGGCCGCCCGCGCCAGCTTTATACCGGCGCGACTTATCGCGACTATGTGGATATCGAAAACCGCTAAACGCCGATCCAACCAACAAAAGGCCGCCTCATCCGGGGCGGCCTTTTCCGTTGCGGTTTGGCGTCCCCTTCTCTGCTTCCCAAATATCCCCGCCGGAGGCATTGAATCTTCTGACTGGTCGCGCCAATTTCGCGCCATCTGAATAATAGGACCGTGCCCATGCCCCGCAAAATCATCATCGACACCGATCCGGGCCAAGACGACGCGGTCGCGATCCTTCTGGCCTTGGCGAGCCCCGAAGAGATCGAGGTTTTGGGTGTCACGGCGGTGGCCGGCAATGTGCCGCTTGCGCTGACCCAGAAAAACGCGCGCATCGTCTGCGAATTGGCCGGGCACACGCATATTCCAGTTTTCGCGGGTTGCGACGCCCCATTGGCGCGGAAACTGGTCACCGCGGAACACGTGCATGGCAAAACGGGCCTCGACGGCCCGCAATTGCCTGATCCAACCATGCCGCTGCAGGACAAACACGGCGTCGATTTCATTATCGACACCCTGCGGCAAGCGCCCACTGGCACGGTCACACTCTGCCCGCTTGGGCCGCTCACCAATATTGCGAAGGCCTTCCTGCGCGCCCCAGATATCGTCGAGAAGGTGGCCGAGATTGTGCTGATGGGCGGGGCGTATTTTGAGGTTGGTAACATCACGCCCGCCGCTGAATTTAACATCTATGTCGACCCGCAAGCCGCTGACATCGTGTTTAAATCCGGCATCAGAATCACGGTGATGCCGCTCGACCTGACGCATAAGGCGCTGACCACCGCCGAGCGGGTCGCGACCTTCCGGGCCATGGGCACCCATGTGGGCAAGATGGTGGCGGAATGGACCGATTTTTTCGAACGCTTCGACAAAGAGAAATACGGCTCCGAAGGCGCGCCGCTGCATGACCCCTGCGTCATCGCCTATCTGATCCAACCGGAGTTGTTCCAGGGCCGTTTCGTCAATGTCGAGATCGAAACACAATCGGAACTGACGCTTGGCATGACCGTGGCCGATTGGTGGGGTGTCACCAACCGCGCGCCGAACGCCACCTTCATGGGCGATGTGGATGCGGCGGGGTTCTTTGCCCTGCTCACCGAGCGGATCGCGCGGCTTTAGGCGACCTTGGCCAGCGGGTGAAACACCCCAAATGGCAGCGGCACCAGATCCGGCGCCACCCAGTAACGTCGTGCGGAGGGCGCAAACAGCGTCTCGCGCCGCCAATGACGGAGCAGCCAGTTGGGGTCGCCGAACTCTGCCGAGAAAATCGCCGCCAGAACCTCCGAGTTGTCCGCGCCCGGCATCTGCGCCATCTGATGCGCTGCCGCCGCGATTGAGGCGAGCGTGATCGTTTCGTGATACCCTTCGCTGTCACTATTCACCCCGCCATGGGCCTCGTTGAAAGCGCGGATCATCCCAGGCATCTCCTGCGCCACCCAAGCCGGATTGTGACCGGCCAGCAGCCAAATTACCGCCGCCCAATGCGCCTGATGCGAGAATTCCGAGGCCGGTAGGCTGCGATCCGCAAACCCCTCACCGATATAGGAAATCCACGCATCATCGCGGACCGGTTGCTCACCTTTTGCCATCTTTCCCCTCCTGATCTGGGTGCATATGACTGTCCGTCGCAACCCAATCGCAGCCATAGATGCCCTTGATCCGCCCGATCACCTCAAGCTGCTCATCGGTGAAGGCCTGCTTGTTCTCAAGCCCGTGCAGAATGATCCCCTCCAACAGATCGCTGAGCGTCATATCGAGGTATTCCGCCAAGCCTTTCAGGGTTTTCAAAAGTGGTGTGTAAAGGCGCACCCCGGTCTGTGTACGGTCAACGGCCATATCGAGTCTCCAATCTGGTAACTTGTTACCTAGGTTTGCGAGATATGTCCAGCGGTCACCTTTGCAAGGGACCGACACAGGACTACCTAAAGAGGAGCGAACAGAAGGCACCCGCGTTTATGCAAATCCCGTTTGACAATTCCTATGCCCGCTTGCCCGATCGGTTCTTCACGGCCCTACCTCCGACCCCGGTCGCGACCCCCGGCCTGATCGCCGTCAACCGCCCCCTGGCCAAGGAACTCGGCATCATTCTGCCGGAAGATGAGGCGGAGATTGCCGCGATTTTTGCCGGCAACACCCTGCCCGACGGCGCGGCTCCTTTGGCGCAAGCCTATGCCGGGCATCAATTTGGCGGATGGGTGCCGCAGCTTGGCGATGGCCGGGCAGTGCTTCTCGGCGAAGTTGTCGATCAGAAAGGCCAACGGCGCGACATCCAACTCAAAGGTGCCGGGCGAACGCCCTATTCTCGCCGGGGAGATGGGCGCGCCTGGCTCGGGCCGGTCTTACGCGAATATCTGATCTCTGAAGCGATGTTTGCGCTTGGCATTCCGACGACCCGCGCCCTGGCCGCCGTGACCACCGGCGAAGCCGTCCTGCGCGAAACGGCGCTGCCAGGTGCCATCGTCACCCGCGTCGCCGCCAGCCATATCCGTGTTGGCACGTTCCAGTATTTCGCGGCGCGGCAAGACGCCGACGCGCTTCAGGCACTTGCCGATCATGCCATTGCACGCCATTACCCAGAGGCGGACGGCCCGCTTGGGCTTCTGCAAGCCGTTGTGGCGGCGCAAGCGGAGTTGATCGCGGGTTGGATGGGGGTTGGCTTCATCCACGGCGTGATGAACACCGACAATATGTCGATCGCGGGCGAAACAATCGACTACGGGCCTTGCGCCTTCATGGATGCCTATCACTCCGAAAAAGTATTCAGCTCCATCGACCAATTCGGGCGCTATGCCTATGCCAATCAACCCAATGTGGCGGTCTGGAACCTGGCGCAGCTGGCCACGGCCTTGCTACCGCTGATGCCGGACAAGGACGATGCGATAGAGATATTCACCGAGGAGATCAATCGGTTCCCCGATCTGTTCAACACGGCTTGGCATCATATCTTGCGTGGCAAACTGGGCCTGAGCACCGTCGAAGAGGACGATATCGCCCTGGCCTTTGACCTGCTCAATCTGATGGAGACGGGGGCGGCCGATTTCACCCGCACCTTCCGCGCTCTCAGCGGCGCGCAACCGGGCAGCACCATCGAGGAATTCGCCAGCCCGCAGGGGTTCATCGAATGGCTGCCCCGCTGGCAAGACCGCCTCACGCGTGAGCCGGGCGACGACCGAAGCCGCCAGGCCGCCATGCAGGCCGTGAACCCCGCCTTCATACCGCGCAACCACCGTGTCGAAGAGATGATTGAGGCCGCTGTTTCAGGCGAATACGGGCCGTTCTTCAAACTCCATGAGATTTTGAAACGCCCGTTCGACGATCAACCAGAGCACAGCGCCTATCAGACTGCTCCGGGACAGGAGGAAGAGGTCACCCGCACTTTCTGCGGCACCTAGCGGTCGCGGCGCTTACCCGACCGACGGAAGAAGCGGCGATTGTGATGGATGAACTCGTCGATCACGGCCCGGCTGCCGCCGAGGTCACGCCCTTTGAGGTAGAGATACCCGGTGAGCCCGCCAATCCCCGCCCCGATGCAATCGACAATCAGATCGCCCATCGTGTCCATCAGTCCGGACTTCTGCATGTTCAGACCGAAAATCTGATCCATCCCAAACTCGAAAATCTCCCAGGTCACACCAATGGTCACGCCCATGCAGAAGGCGATCATCCCGAGTGCCCAGGCGGGCGCGGCATAGCGATCCCCCTCAAACAGGATAAAGACCAGAAGAAACCCAATCAGGCCGAACCCGACCGCCGACAACCCATGCAGCGCGATATCCCACCACCAATACCGTTCGTAGAAATCATAGACTTCGCCCAGAAACAGTGTGGCGAAGACAAAGAGCACGATAACCGCAATGAACCGTCGGGGCAGATGCAGCCCAAGTCGCGGCGCGAGTATCATCGGCAGCATCGAGACCAAGATTGTGGCCAGAGCCACGAAAGCGACCGGCCAGCGCGCCGTAGCCAAGGCTGTCAATGCCGACAGCATCAACACACCCCAGATCACATAGGTCAGCCAGAGTTGATCACGCAGGGCCTTCATGCCAATTAATCTAATCTTGCCCGTCGGGCTTTCCTAGACCTTACGCGCCGATAACCTTGCCTGATATGAGCCATTCTTTCCCGAAACATCCCGGCCATCTGCGCGTGGCAAGTTACAATATCCGGAAATGCGTCGGCCTTGATCGTCGCCGCGATCCGCATCGGATCGCCAGGATATTGGCCGAGATCGGCGTGGATATTGTCGCCCTGCAAGAGGCCGATAAACGGCTTGGCGCCCGGCGGAGTGCCCTGCCCCCGCGGATCATCACTGAGGAAGCAAAGCTGCAACCTGTGCGGGTCGCCTCGAACGCGGTCTCGCTCGGCTGGCATGGCAACGCGCTTCTCACCGGCCCCGCTTGGCGGGTCGAGGGGGTGAACCGCCTGCCGCTGCCTGGGCTGGAACCCCGCGGCGCGGTGATTGCGGACTTGGTTGGACCGGTCGGAGATTTCCGCGCGGTCGCCACGCATCTGGGCCTGCGCCGTCGGGATCGGCAACGACAGATGACCCTGATCATGGCCGAGCTGGCGCATCTGCCGCCGCGCCCAACGGTCCTGCTTGGCGATCTCAATGAATGGTCGCCCGCCGCCGGGTTCGCCCCGCTTGATCCGTATTTCACGCTGCACAATCCCGGGCGCAGTTTTCCGTCCTGGCGCCCGATGGCGGCCCTGGATCGGGTCGCAACCGGGCCGGGCTGCGCCTGGCGCAAGCGGGTGTTATGCGCGCGGGTCCTGCGGGGCGGGCGTCGGACCATCTGCCGATTTGGGCGGATTTGACGCTGGACGGTTGATCAGGACCAGTCCGGCACAGACCAGGGCGAGCGCCACCCAAATCTCCGGCCCAACATGCTCGCCCAAAAGGGCCCAGCCCAGGATCACCCCGAAAATCGGCGCCAGAAAGCTGAAGGAGGCGACCGAAGCCGCGGGATAGATGCTGAGCAGCCAGAACCAGAACAAGAACCCGGCGCTGACCACCGCCACAATCTGGAACCCCAGGCCCGCCCAATGGATCAAGCTCGGGTCGCGCAGAAGCGGCCCAAAGAACAGCGCCGCGATCAACAGGATCGGCGTGGACACAACAAGCTGCCACAGGAGCTGCATCTCCGGCGTCTCCTCTTTCAGCCTCGTGGCCCGCACCGTGAGCGCGACGGCCGCCCAGCCAATTGATCCGGCCAGCGCGAGTAAATCGCCCAGAACCGACGCCTCTCCAACCGGGCCGCTGCGGTTCAACATCGCCCAGGCCATGCCGGCAACCGCCAATGCCAGACCCAGAACCTTGATGCCCGTGAGCCGTTCTCCCGGCAGCAAAACATGCGCCCCAATCGCGAGCCAGACCGGCATCGTGTAGAAGATCACCGAAATCCGCGAGACCGTGGTCAGATCCAGCGCCATGAACAGAAAAATGAACTCCAGCGCAAAGATCACCCCGATCAACACGCCCGCCCAGCCTGTGCCCGGGCTGATCCGGGTCGAGAGGCCGCGCCACCACATCCAGGCCAGAATGCAACACGCCCCGCCAAGCGAACGCAACCCGGCCAGATAGACCGGCTGTATCCCCTCATTGGCGACCTTGATCACTACCTGATTGAACGCCAGAAGCAGCGAAAAGCCAGTCAGCGAGATCACACCAAACGCGTCCAAATGATCTTTGCGCTGCATACCCGGCCTCCACCTGCTCTTTCGCCGAACAGAGGCTGAGAGGCATCCGGTGTCAACCATTGGCGCGCGCTGTGCGGACGGGGCTGTTTTAAACCCGACCTTCCCCAAAGGCGGGCTTTCCCCGCCCGTCACTTTCGCCTAAAACAGACCCCCAAGGATGAAGCCGGGGGCCGGGAGATGAGTGATACGATTGAGGCCCGCTGCGAGGCCAGCGGCCTGCGGATGACCGAGCAGCGTCGGGTGATCGCGCAAGTTCTCGAAGAATCGGACGACCATCCCGATGTGGAGGAGCTTTATGCCCGCGCCTCGGCCCGCGACCCGCGGATTTCCATCGCCACGATCTATCGCACCGTGAAGCTGTTTGAGGAATCAGGCATCATCGACCGGCTCGAATTCGGCGATGGCCGCGCGCGCTATGAGGATGCGGAGCGGGATCATCACGACCACCTCATCGACATGAATTCGGGCGAGGTGATCGAATTCGTCGACCCCGAGATTGAGGCGCTGCAGGAAAAGATTGCCGCCAAGCTTGGCTATCAGCTGAAGGGCCATAAGCTGGAGCTTTACGGTGTGCCGCTCAAAAAAGGCTAGGTGCGTGCCGCCTTTCAGGCCAATCTGATCGGATCTCGGGCACGCTGCCCGCATCGATCGGAGCCCGTGCCCATGCCTCTCGACCTCAAAACCCTCACCCAGATCGCGACGGATTACACCGCCGCCTGGAACTCCAAAGACCCGCACGCGGTCGCGTCTTTCTACGCTGAAGACGGCAAGATCGTGATCAACCGGGGAGAACCATGGTTGGGCCGCATGAAAGTCGCCGAAATGGCAGCAGGCTTCTATGCCGATGTGCCCGATTTGACGCTTCTCTGCGACGATATCCGCTTGGCTGGTCATCACGCGGTGTTTGTCTGGACCTTCACGGGCCATGATGCAGGCACCGGCCATCCGCTGAACATTCGCGGATGGGAGGAATGGGACTTGGGCGCAGATGGCAAGGTCCAGGCCTCAAAAGGCTGGTTCGACGCCGCGGAGTATGCCCGCCAAGTCGCCGGAACCTGATGCGCGCTTTACCCTTTCCATCGCCGACGCGGCGCGTTACGGCCAAGAGGCGGCGGCACAAGGATAAGCGGTTTGGACAATATACGCGGCATGGCGTGGATGACGCTGGCGATGTTGGGCTTCGCACTGGCCGATATGTTCATCAAATTCGCCTCCGAAACCCTGCCTGTCGGGCAAATCTTGGCGATGTTTGGCCTCGGCGGCGCGTTGGTTTTCGGCATATTGGCCAAGCACGAGGGCGTGCGCCTGATCTCTCCGGTTCTGCTGATGCGGCCCGTGATCATCCGCAATCTGTCGGAAATGGGAGCCACGATTGGCGTCGTGACAGCCATCGCCCTGATCCCATTCTCGACCTTTTCGGCCATCATCCAAGCCAACCCGCTTTTGGTGACCCTTGGGGCCGCCTTGTTTTTGGGTGAGCCGGTTGGATGGCGACGTTGGACCGCGATTTTTGTTGGGCTCATCGGCGTGATGATCATCATTCGGCCGGGCCTTGAGGGCTTCGATGCCAATGTTTGGTTCGCGGTGATGGGTGTGGTCTTTCTCTCCGCCCGAGACCTGGCCACAAGGCCGGTGCCCACCATGATCTCGACCGCGCAGCTTTCGACCTACAGCATGGCGGCGATCATTCCGGCTGGCCTTGGCCTTTTGGCGTTCAGCGGTGGGGCCGCCTGGCCCTCCCCAATCATCTGGGGCGCGATGCTGGGGGCCATCGTCATGGGGCTTGTCGCCTATTTCTCCATCACCAAAGCGATGCGGGTGGGCGAGATCAGCGCGGTCACCCCGTTTCGCTATACCCGGCTCATCTTTGCGCTAATCATCGCGCTGGTGATCTTTGGCGAACGGCCCGACGCTTGGACCTTGATTGGCGCCGCGATTGTCATTGCCACCGGCCTTTACAGCTTCGCCCGAGAGGCACGGCTGCGGGCGCGATGACGCAGGGGCGACGCACCGCCAACAAACACCTTCGATCCACGCCTCGGCCCTGCTATAGAGCGCGCAACATTTGACCCATGAGGACCGCCATGAGCACCATCATCGACATTCACGCCCGCGAAATTCTCGACAGCCGTGGCAACCCGACCGTTGAGGTCGACGTTCTGCTCGAAGACGGCACGATGGGTCGCGCCGCTGTGCCCTCGGGCGCGTCGACCGGCGTTCATGAAGCGGTCGAAAAACGCGATGGCGATAAGGCCCGGTATCTCGGCAAAGGCGTTTTGGAGGCTGTCGCTGCCGTGAATGGCGAACTGGCCGAGGGTCTCGTGGGGTTTGATGCCACCGAACAGGCCGCGATTGATGCCGCGATGATCGAGATTGACGGCACCGAGAACAAAGGCCGTCTGGGCGCTAATGCCATCCTCGGCGTGTCGCTTGCGACCAAGCCAAGGCCGCCGCCGATTTCACCACCCAACCGCTCTACCGCTATGTCGGCGGCACCCAGGCGCATGTGCTGCCGGTGCCGATGATGAATATCATCAATGGCGGCGAGCATGCCGATAACCCGATTGATATTCAGGAATTCATGATCATGCCGGTCTCGGCCCGCTCGATTGCTGAGGCGGTGCGGATGGGCTCCGAGGTGTTCCATACGCTGAAGAAGGAGTTGTCTGCTGCAGGCCTCTCCACCGGGATCGGGGATGAGGGTGGATTCGCGCCGGACCTCTCCTCCACTCGCGATGCGCTGGATTTCATCCTGAAATCTGTCGAGAAAGCGGGCTATACGGCGGGCGACGACATTATGCTGGCCCTTGATTGCGCCGCAACGGAATACTTCAAAGACGGCAAATATGTCTTTGCAGGGGAAGGGAAATCCCTTTCAGCCGAAGAGAATGTTGCCTATCTGCAGGCGCTTTGCGCCGATTATCCGATCCTCTCCATTGAAGATGGCTGTTCTGAGGATGATTGGGACGGCTGGAAGATGCTGACCAACGCGCTTGGCGACACGGTGCAACTGGTTGGCGACGATCTCTTCGTGACCAACCCGGCCCGTCTGCAAATGGGGATCGACCAGGGCGCGGCAAACTCGCTGCTCGTCAAGGTCAACCAAATCGGCACCCTCACCGAAACGCTCGCCGCCGTCGATCTCGCCCATCGCAACCGGATGACCTGCGTGATGTCGCACCGCTCGGGCGAGACCGAAGATGCCACCATCGCCGATCTCGCCGTGGCGACCAACTGCGGTCAGATCAAAACCGGGTCGCTGGCCCGCTCCGACCGGCTGGCGAAATACAATCAACTGATCCGGATCGAGGAAATGCTGGGCGAGACCGCCGCCTATGCCGGGAAGAGCATTTTGCGGGGATAACCCTTATGCCAGCGCCCGATCTGTCGCGTCCGCGACGGTGCGGCAGTCTCGGGGGTTTCGGCCAACTTCGCCGATGACCTCGACCCACAACCCGCTATGCTGTGAGTGATGACGCCCGAAACCAGCCATGATGGCACCGCGGATGACACGCGGCCCCGCCCCCGGGATTATTGGCCCGAGGTCTCTGCACTGGTCGCGGCCGACGCGAAGGTTGCTTTGGACATCGGCATGCGATGGGCAACCGTCGCGGCGGGCGCGCTGGCTCTTTGGTATGCGATAGGGATGAACTTGCCGCTCATCTGGGCGGCGTCCTACATCTGTATCGACAGCGCCTATGTCGCGATTATGCGGCGGTATCGCGCGCCGGTCGGGCCAGTTGGATATGCCGCCGCGCTTGGACTCAATATCCTGACCTCCTGTCTTTTTGCCAGCATGCCCTACTACCTGATCACGACCGAGCAGGTCGGGCTGACCTTCATCGGGGTTTGCGGGTTTCTGGGGCTTTGCGTGCATAATCTGGTGCGCCATCAAGGCCTGACGCATGTGGCGATCTCGGACATTTTGTTGATGGGGCTCGGCGCGATCCTGATCATCTGGGTCTTTACCGGGTATAGCGACAATTTCGGCCAAAAGGTTCTGGTGATTGTCGGGGTTGGCGCCTTGTCGGCCTACTTCGGCGTCGCCTATCTCAGCAGTTTGCGGATCCGCGGACGCTTGAGCAACGCCGAGACGATCAAAGCTGAAGCACAGAAGATGGAAGCCGTAGGCCGCCTGACCGGTGGCGTGGCCCATGATTTCAACAATATTCTGACGGTCATTCTCGGCAATCTCGATCTCTACCAGGAATTGGACACCCGCGAGGATCGCGACACCGTTGTCCGAGAGGTGCAGATTGCGGCCCACCGTGCCGCCAATCTCACCGCGCAATTGTTGAGCTTCTCGCGGCGCGCAACGCTTCGACCCGAATCTGTTGAACTGGCGGTGTTTCTGCCAAGTCTGGGCGCGATGTTCCGCCGGACGCTCCCGGCGACCATCACGCTGGCCATCGACCCAGGCCCGCCCGGACTGCGCTGCCAGGCGGACCCCAATCAGCTCTCTACTGCCTTGCTCAACCTTGTCATCAATGCGCGTGACGCCATGCCGGAGGGTGGCCAAATCATGGTGACGGCACGGCCGCGGGGTTTGCCGGATTGCAATACGCCGCACCGATCCGATGGCATCCAGCTCTCGGGATCGTTCTGCGCCATTACCGTCCATGACACCGGCCCCGGCATCCCCGAAGCCATTATCGAAGAGGCCAAGGCCCCCTTCTTCACCACAAAACCTCTCGGCAAGGGGTCAGGCCTCGGGCTGTCGATGGTACTGGGCTTCGCGGAACAGACCGAAGGGGCGCTGACGCTGAGAAACCGGCCTCAATGCGGTTTGGAGGCGATCTTGGTCCTTCCTCAGGGCGAACTTGACGCCACGCAATCTTTGACAGAGCCAACAGGCGTGGCAGACTGATCCGCCTCTGGGAGGAGGATCGGGCGATGCCCTTGCCACTGCTGCTGACATTGGTCATCGGCGGGATCACAATGGTGGTGATCCTGTTGCATCTCTTGGGCTATTCAAAGCGGCTGCATTTGGACAGCGAGACCATCATCCGCCGCGAATGGGCCCGGCACTTTCCCGAAGACCAGGTCAACGCCGCCCATCTTAGCGCCGATACGCTGTCGGCCCTCGTCGAGACCGATCATGGTCCGGGCCTCCTCTGGGTGATGGGGGCCGATAGCACGGCCCACCGGGTGGAGGACGTGACGGTGACGGAGCGGGACGACGGTTTGACCATCGACCTGCATGATTTTGCCGCGCCGGGCCTCACCGTTCGCCTCCCCGCCGACGCGCGCGCCCTTTGGCGCCAAAAACTGACGGAGCATGCATGACCGATCTCATAAGCTACCCCGATGTCGTCCAATGGGCCGTGCCGCTCTTTCTGGCCGCGATCCTGGCGGAGTTGCTCTGGATCACGATCAAACATCGCGGTGGGCGTTACGAAACCCGCGATGCGCTCACCTCGTTGATCATGGGCGCGGGCAGCGTCGCCTCCGGGATCATCCTTGGGTTCATCGCCTGGGGGTTCTTCATGACCCTTTGGGCGATCACCCCGCTTGATCTGGGCACCAGCATCTGGGTCGTGGCACTCTGCTTTGTCCTCGACGATCTGCGGTATTACTGGGTGCATCGGTTTGGCCACCGCATTCGGTGGGTCTGGGCCAGCCATGTGAACCATCATTCATCGCAACACTACAATCTCACCACCGCGCTCCGCCAAACCTGGACCGGCACCTTCACCTTCATGATGGTGGTGCGCGCACCCTTGATCTTGCTTGGGTTCCACCCGGCGATGGTGCTCTTCGTCGGGGGCCTGAACCTGATCTATCAGTTCTGGATCCATACCGAAGCGATCGGAAAGATGCCGCGCTGGTTCGAGGCGGTGATGAACACGCCGTCGCATCACCGGGTCCATCATGGCCGCAATCCGCGCTATCTTGATGCCAATTATGCGGGTGTCTTCATCATCTGGGACAAGCTGTTCGGCACCTTTGTGCCCGAGTTGGAGGAAGAGAAACCCGATTACGGATTGGTCCATAACATCGGCACCTTCAATCCGCTGCGGGTGGCGTTTCATGAGTGGGTCGGGATGCTCAAAGACATCGCCCGTCCGGGTCTCACCTTCTCGCAGCGCGTGATGTATGCCGTGGCACCGCCGGGCTGGAGCCATGACAGCTCTCGCCAGACCTCGGAACAGATCAAGGCGAGCCACCTCTCCCGTCACCCGGAAGATCAGGGTACACCCGGCTTTGAGCAAGACACTCGCACGACGGAGCCCGCCGAATGACCGCCGATGAGATCATCGCCAAGTTGAACCTGGCGCCGCATCCCGAAGGCGGGCATTACCGGCAGACTTGGGTGGCGGAGAATCAAGGCCGGCCCACCGGCACCTGTATCTATTTCCTGTTGAAATCAGGCGAGCGCAGCCATTGGCATAAGGTCGATGCGACCGAGATCTGGCTCTATCACGCTGGGAGCCCGCTGATCCTATCGCTGAGCGCAGCGGAGACCGGCCCGGCAGTCGACCATCTCCTCACCCCCGACCTCACCGAAGGCGCACCGCAACTCATCGTGCCGGAAAACCACTGGCAGGCGGCACAAAGCACCGGCGCGTTCACATTGGTCTCTTGCACCGTCTCGCCAGGTTTTCAGTTCGACGGCTTCACCCTGGCCGCGCCAGAGTTCGATATCCCGCGCGCCTGACCTCCGTCTTCGCTCCTCCTTCCGGGGCACCCTAACCGTCAGGCCGGCTGATCCGTCCGCCGCCGATCGCGGCCGCCACGCCGGTCGTGCCCGGGGCCGAGGTCGTCATGCCGCGCAACACCCGCGCCGCCAGATAGGCAAAGGCCTGCGCTTCCAGATAGTCGCCATCAAGACCCACAGCTTCCACCGGCAGCACATCGGCCTCAATCACCGCGGCCAAAGCCTGCATCATCGCCGGATTCTTCCGCCCGCCGCCGGTGACCAGAACCTGCGCCACAGGTTTTGGAAAATGCTCCATCCCGCGCGCGACGGAGCCAGCGACGCAGGCGACCAGCGTGGCCATCGCATCCGCATCCGGCAGGCCGGAGACCACCTCGACCAGATAGCCAAAATCACTTCTATCCAACGACTTGGGCGGCACCTTTAAGAAGTATCCATCCTTCAAAAACTCCATGACCCCATCGCGATCCGCCTGTCCGGACAGGCCAAGCACCCCATCTCGATCAAACACCCCCAAACCACGGACCGCCATCAGATCATCCAAGGGCGCATTGGCGGGCCCGGTATCAAACGCCAACAACGCCCCGGGCGCATCGGGGCTCGCCGCCTTTGGGTCCACCCAAGTTAGGTTGCCGACGCCGCCGAGGTTCAGAAACGCCACCGGCGTCTCCGCCCCGATCCAGCGAGCGCAGGCCCAGTGGTAGAACGGCGCCAGCGGCGCACCCTGCCCGCCCAATTCCACATCCGAGCTGCGGAAGTTCCAGACCACTGGAGCCCCTAGGGCGTCCGCCAGCCGCCCGCCATCGCCCGCTTGATGCGTGCCTTGCAAGCCCGGCGCGTGGGCCAGGGTTTGCCCGTGGAACCCGAAAAGCTCCACCTGGTCGAGCCCGGTGATCAATTCCAAATGCGCCGCTTCGACCACCTCGGCGGCCTCGGCCACACCCGGCGCGCCGGGCCAGCGGCCCAGAGCGGCTTTGAGCACCGCCCGCTCCGCCTCCGAATAAGGCCGATACGCTGTCTCACCAAAGCCGACGATCACCCGCCCATCGGTCTCGATCACCGCCAGATCGACCCCATCTAAAGACGTGCCCGACATAGCACCGGCCACCCGCATCGGCCTTGCTTCGCTCTTTCCCTTCACGACCTGCCCCGCTATAGACCCGTTGCCAAAAGAATGGACCGGAACCCGCATGACCTACCACCCCAAATCCGATTTCCTCCGCGAGTTGAGCACGCGCGGCTTCATCGCCGATTGCACCGATCTGCAAGAGCTGGATGAGCGTCTGATCAATGGCGTGGTGACGGGCTATATCGGCTTCGATCTGACCGCCACGTCGCTGCATATCGGCAATCTGGTGCAGATCATGCTGCTCCGCTGGCTGCAGAAGACCGGCCATCGCCCGATCACGCTTATGGGCGGTGGAACGACGAAGGTGGGCGATCCGTCCGGCAAGGATGAGATGCGCAAAATCCTCTCGGTCGAGCAGATCAACAAGAATGCCGAGGGGATCCGCAAGGTCTTTTCGCGCTACATCTCTTATGGCGACGGGCCGACCGACTCGCCGCTCGTCAACAATGCTGAATGGCTGGATAAGCTGCATTACATCGATTTCCTGCGCGATATCGGCAAGCATTTCACGATCAATCGACTGTTGGCCTTTGAGAGCATCAAATCGCGGCTCGACCGGGAGCAGGCACTGAGCTTCATCGAGTTCAACTATATGCTGCTGCAATCCTACGACTACCTGGAGCTGCACCGCCGCTATGGCTGCATCCTGCAAATGGGCGGGTCGGATCAATGGGGCAATATCGTCTCTGGCGCGGATTTGATCCGTCGGGTCGAAGGCACTGATGCGTTCGGTCTGACCACACCGCTGGTGACTCGGTCCGATGGTAAGAAAATGGGCAAATCCGCCGAGGGCGCCGTCTGGCTCAACGAAGACATGATGTCGTCTTATGAGTTCTGGCAATGGTGGCGGAACGTGGCCGATACGGATGTGGGCAAGTTCCTGAAGCTCTTCACCGAACTGCCTGTCGATGAATGTGACCGCCTTGGCGCGCTTGAAGGCTCCGAGATCAACGAGGCAAAGGTGATTTTGGCCAATGAAGTCACAACCTTGGCCCATGGAGCTGAAGCTGCCAAGACGGCCGAAGCGACCTCCCGAGAGGTGTTCGAGCGGGGCGGCATGGGCGAAGACCTTCCAACGCTCACGCTTAACGCGGAGGAGCTTGGCGATGGCATCTCCATCGTGCAGCTGATCACCCGGTCCGGCCTCGCCGGGCCGGCAAGGAGGCCAAACGGCTAATCGCGGAGAATGGCGCCCGGCTCAACGACGCGCCGCTCTCGGATGCCGGGCTGATGATCCGCGCCGATGATCTGTCGGAGCCGATCAAGCTGAGCGCGGGCAAGAAACGGCACGCTTTGGTGGTATTGGCGTGACCAAAACCTCCCGCGCGACCGCGCCGCATTACTTTTGGCAAGGCGATTGCGAGGGGTGGCGGCTTCTGGATGCGCCGGATTTGTCGGTGATACACGAGCGGATGCCGCCGGGGCGGGCCGAAACGCGCCATCATCACACCACGGCGCGGCAGGTGTTTTTCTGCCTCTCCGGCGCGCTTGAGATCGAACTCGACAGCGTGGATCATCACCTGACCTCGGGCGAGGCTCTGCCAGTCCCGGCCAAGGCCGTTCACCAGGTCCGCAACCCTGGCCCCGAGGCGGCTGAATTTCTGGTCATCTCCGCACCGTCAACGCGCGCAGATCGCATCGAGAGCGCAGGTTAACGGCTCGTTAAGTTTGGGCGACTTAAAGTTAGCCTCATGTTCGATGTCTCGCCCGCACAACACACCGCTCCCCTGCCGCTACAACAATCGCGCCTCTTCGCCGATGCCTTAAACACCACCGGCATCAAAGCAATTTCGCATGTCTTCCCCGGCGGGCGCGCCGTGGTTGTTCGACGACGATGGCTCGGGCTGGGATCGGTTGGGGTGATTTCCCGTGGTCCCGTTTGGGCCGGGCAACCGCACACTGATGCATTCTTTGGGCTGCGCGGCGCGTTGCGGCTCAATCATTTGATTTTGCGAGCGGAAACGGATGCGGACGCACAAGCCGCCAGCGCGGCCGGATTTCTGCACCTCAGATCTCCCAGACAGATTGCTGAGATCTCGCTGTCTGGCGGCCCAGAAGACTGGCTGGCACGCATGCATGGAAAATGGCGCAACCGCCTGCGTCATGCAGAGAAAACCCCGCTGATCGTGACCCAAGATGGCTTCCGACCAGACCCGGCGCATTGGCTCTTGGCCGAAGACCGGGCGCGACGCCGCCGTCTTCGCCATCGGGCCCTGCCCCATGCTGTCACTCTGGCGATAGCGGCGGCCGATCCAACGGCAGTCAAGCTTTTCACGGCGCGCGCAGAGGGGGATGTCCGGGCCGCGATGCTGTTTCTCAGCCATGGCGCAACTGCCACCTACCATATCGGCTGGTCAGGTCCGGAAGGTCGGGCCCAATCGGCCCACAACCTGCTTCTCTGGCACGCAATGCAAACACTTGCTGCATCAGGTCATGATCGGATTGACCTTGGCCCCTATACCCCCGCGCAGGCCCCGGGTCTGGCGCGATTCCAGCGGGGCAGCGGCGCGCGCCCGCGGAAGCTTGCGGGAACTTGGCTCAGCAGCGCAACGCTCGCCCCCGCCCACGCAATCGCCCGATGGAACCGCGGTTACTGATCGGTGGACCACGGTCGCGCCCATGCCAACGACTTCACCATCTGTTCAACCACTGGGATGGAGCCTAATAGGAAAGCTAGCCCGCAACGCCTCGCAGCAAGCGCGCCCGCGCGGGCGGGATCGCTTTGATCTCAAGCCCGGTAAAGACGTGCAACGTGTTCAAATCCCGGTCGACCACCGCATGATCGCTGACCCAACCCCCCATCAACAGATAGGTGCGCAAGAGCGGTGGCATCTTGGCTTGGGCCAATTTCAGGTCGGGCTTGCGGCGTAACCGGCTGGCAAACCGAAAGACCGAGGGCGCTTTGACCCTGGGCAACCAGCGTTTCGGCGCGATATGTCGATCTCGAAGCAGGGCGAAGGCATCGTAATACTCTTTCGCCTCAACCCCATGGAAGGAAGAACAGCCAAACAGCATCTCCACGCCTTCCCGGTCGACATACGCCGTCATCGCCCCCCAAGCGACACGCAGAATATCGGGATCGTTATAAGCGGGATGAATGCAGAACCGCCCCATCTCGACCATCGGACCATCAAAGCTGGTCAGCGCCGACAACTCATAATACTGCGCCGAGTAAGATTGCGTAATCTCGGCCCCGTCGGACAGGTGCATCAACCGGAAACAGCAGACGAGCTGCTCGGTTTTCACCTCTTCGACCAACACATGGGCGCAGGCGGTATCATAAGCGTCTTTATCACGGCCCACCTGCGGCGTGTCCGCAGAGCCGGCCCGAAACGCGAGATAGCGCAGAGATTGGGCCGCCTCTAGATCGGCCTCCGTCTCGGCAAATCGGACGCGATAGCGCCCTTTCCGCAAACTCAACATGGCCCGAGCTCCTGCCTTTGCTGGGCATCATATCCGATCGCGGCTCAGGAAGCCCACAACCGGTTGCACTCCGATAACGTGGGAGTATGTCAGCAAAACGACAAGGTGTTAAGCAAATGCTAGTTGTCGGCGCCCAGGATATTGGCCACATCGAGTCGGCCAAAGCTTTGCAGGATCTGGCTCAGCACAGTGACCTCTTGTATGCTGCTCTCGGTGACCCGGCGGGACAATTGCACCACCTGCCCATCCTCTAGGCCAAATCGCTCGACATTCTGCACAACCCCATCGTCGTCAAACGAGATGGCAACGATGTTGCGCTCGACAATCTCTGGCGGGCGATAGGCGAAGTTGCGAATCCGGTAGTCGGTATAGAACCAGGCATCCTCGCGGATCACTCCCGTGGCTGCGGGCTGTCCAACGGAAGATTGCAGGCTTTCGCGAGTGTCGACCCCGGGCAGGATCACCTCTAGCTCCTCTTCGGGTGGGATATATCCGTGAATGTTATAGGTGGCCGAACAGGCCGCCAAACCGCAGATCGCCAGCACTGCCATGCCAAGCCGCGCCCGCTGCCAAATGGGGGAGATATGCCCGATCGCCATTGCCCAACCCTTCTGATGCAAACCCTTGCCAGGCCCGCCAAACCTTTTTATCGGCTTACCCGACCCGTGCGCACAGGGCAAGCTGCCCGCGCCGATCCATTGCCCTTGGAGACAGATATCATGTCCTCTCTTCCGCAGCTGCCCAGCCGCATCGCCGATTTGCGCCGCGACCGTGCCGAACCGTTCGAGGTGGTTCCCGATGCCGAGGCGATGACCGCGATTGCGACGGATCTGAACATTGATGGGCTGCGCAAACTCCGCTTCAAAGGCACGCTTGACCTGGTTTCCGAAGATGAACTGCGGCTCGACGCCGATCTGGGGGCCACCGTGATACAGCCCTGCGTCGTCACATTGGCCCCGGTGACGACCCGGATCGAGGCCGATGTCACCCGGCGATTCCTTCGCGACTTGCCCGAACCACAAGGTGAGGAGGAAGAGGTCGAGATGCCGGAAGACGACACGCTCGAACCACTCACCCCGGTGATTGATCTGGCCCAGGTGATGATCGAGGCGCTGGCCCTGAACCTGCCGCTTTACCCCCGCGCCGACGGCGCCGATCTGGGCGAAGCGGTGTTTGCCGCGCCAGGCGTGACCCCGATGCGCGATGAGGATGCCCGCCCATTTGCCGGTCTGGCAGGGCTGCGAGAGACGTTGCAAGACACGCCAGATGACGAAGAGAACCAGGGCGATTAGGCCCTTTATCCGCAAGGCTGGATTAGGGCTTGCATGGCACAGGAATCAGGCTATGTTCCCGGCCTCATTCGCCGCCAAGCAAAGACGCGCCTTTTGACGAAGGATGCGCCCGGACGGACGGGTCTGCCGCTGGCCGCTTGGCTGAGGCGTGAAATAGGAATAGAAACGAAGAAACCAAGGGGAAACCGGCCCAGCCGACCCCGCCGAAATTCGAGGTTGAGACATGGCTGTCCCCCAGAACAAGATCACCAAATCGCGCCGCAACATGCGCCGCTCGCATGATGCGCTGGTGGCCGATAACCCAAATGAATGCCCCAATTGTGGTGAGCTGAAGCGCCCGCATCACGTCTGCCCCTCTTGCGGATATTATGCGGATCGCGAAGTCATCGCGCAGGCCGACGAGATCGACCTC